>JBBAPL010000074.1:0-24863 GCA_040400895.1 Aquabacterium sp. | reverse complement strand
AGACTGAAACGCCGTCCACGATCACGCTGAAATCCCGTCCACCATCAGCCTGAAACGCCGTCCACGATGGGCTGAAATACGCAGGGTAGACCAGGGTCGCCTTGGCCACCGCGTACACCGCCACTGCGATGGGTACGAACGGCAGCGTTGCGCTGCGCCGACTGAATCGGGCCTCATCTCGCATCCGGTACGCATGCGAGGAGCGAACAAAACCGTCTCGGAGAGACGGTTTTTAGGATGTAGGGCAGTCCGCGATCAGCCTCGGCCGCCGAAGCCATCCGTTCCATAGCCCACGTTCGAGCGATTGGAGGCGCGGTAGCCTTGAGAACTGTTGCCGCCCGGGGTGGCGCGGTCTTCTCGTGGGCGCGCCAGACTCACACTGATGGTGCGGCCATCGACGGACATGCCGTTCAAGCTGTTGATCGCTGCCTGGGCATGCTCGACCGACTCCATCTCAACAAAACCGAAACCCTTGGGCTTGTTGGTGTCGCGGTCCATCATGACCTTGGCTGAGGTCACTTTGCCGAACTCGCCGAAGTTGCTTCTGAGGCTGGCGTCGGTGACGGAAAAGGGCAGGTTGCCCACGAAGATCTTGGTGCTCATGATGAGCCTTTCATTGCGTCAGGGCGCATCAATCGCGATGCGTGCGGGCAAACCGGAAGTTCGCGCGGTCGAGTCTGTTCTAGAACTGCTACGGCGCGCAGTCGTCAGCACGAGGGGGGATTCGGCGTGCAGGTCTGCAGCCAGCCTTGGGTGACAGCGAACAGCTGGGCAGCATCGCGGGACGCAAACGTCGTGTTAGACCTGAACACCCGGCAGTCGCTGCCTTTGCCCTTGCCCTCGCCCTTACAGCGTTGGACCGAGAAGGAGGCACGGAAGCGCCCGCAGCCGGTCGGGTTTGTCGTGGGCGAAACGACGTACTTGCCCATGGAAATGGCGCGATTTGGAATCGTGTTCAATAGAGATCGCAGGCGAGGGGCCTGCGTGAGCGTGGTGGCTCGGTCGGCTGCTGCTCAGCTAGACAAAGGGCGACAGAGTCGCAAAGTGAGCCGGATGGAGGTTGCCGCTTTAGTGAGCACGGCGCCAGTGCGGATGAAATCGTACAGCTCTCACGCTCAGGCGGCCCGCTGCCGAGGCTGGGGCAGGTGCAGCAGCTCAGCGGGGTGGTGGCCAAGATTGAAGCCGCCGAGCCCATCAGCAGCCCGGAAGCCAGGCTGATTGCCGCAGGCGGCAGCCCGCTCGGCGGGACCAAGCCCAGGGCGCTGATCGACACCGATGGTGAGTCCTGGATCATCGAGTTCTTCAACAACGAACCCGTCGACACACCACGGATCGAACACGCGACGGTGACATTGGCCGGGCACGCTGGCATCACCGTGGCCGAGACACGGGTCATTCGGTTGTCTGACGCGCACGCCATCGCCATCCGCCGATTTGACCTCTCCACGAGCGGCCGCATCCACAGTTTGTCGGCGGGCACAGCCATCCGTGCCGCCACGCCGTCTGGCACCGCGCCCGATCTGGGCTACCCCGAACTGGCGCGCCTGCTGCGCCGTGTTGGCGTCACGCAGGACGGAGCAAATCAGCGCGATGCGCGCGAACTGTTCCGGCGCATGGTCTTCAACATCTTGATCGACAACACCGACGACCACGAGAAGAGCCACGCACTGTTGGTTGTGAATCCCCAGGCCAACGGCCGGCTGAAGTTGGCGCCGGCCTATGACGTGCTGCCGACGAACTCTGGCCAGGGCTTCCAGGAGTTCATTTGTGGCGACGGCGGTCATGACTCCACGTTGGCCAACGCGATGTCGCAATGCACTGCGTTCGGGCTGATGCCAGCAGAAGCAGCCGCCGAAGTAGCCGCCGTCATCGCCGTCGTCAACCATTGGCAACAACACTTCGCCGAGGCTGGCGTCTCGCGGCGGGACATCGACAGCCTGGCAACGCGTATCGATGGAGAGGCGCTGAAGGCTCAGCGCGACGGGTTTGAACCGACAGCTGTCCGATCCTTGCCAGCGCGCCGCTCACGGGCGGGCCCATTCGGTCGTCGCTGACACCGCCGAAGGGCAACGCGGCAAAGCTGGCTTGGTCGCGCGCGCAGATGATGTTGCTGTCTTTGTTGTTGTTGTTGTCACGGCTGCATTGAAATGTCCTCCCGTCGGCCGAATGGAAATGTCCGGGTGGGGGGGGTCGTTGACGGCTGCAGTGCAGACTTGTCCGCCGGCGGCGTGGCGAGCAGCCACGCACAGGCCGACGGTGGTCAAGTCGTCGCCAAGTTTGTGATGGCTACGATGCACTCCCGGAACCTGGTGAAGCAACCCAGGATGGGACATTTCCATTCGGCCAGGCACGGACACTACGACTTGGCCCTCACACGAGTGACCGCGACGATATGCATTATGTCAACTAGAAGGGCATGAACGGGCAGCGTGCAATGCAGGCGCCGCGCCACACGGCAACGTGCGTCCTGCAGACCGAGAACCGCTCAGCCCGGCACGAACTGGTTGATCCGCCCGTCGTTGTGCACCCGCCCGCGCCGGCCCAGGAAGTCCTGCGTCTGCATGTCGGCCCACAGCGCCGCGTCGGGCGGGGTGTTGGCGATGAACCGGCTGCCGTCATCGAGCCGGCCGACCACCACCGCATTGACCGGGCCTTTGCCGTCGTGGCTGACGGTGTAGCTCTCCACCTGCGCGCTGCCGTCGGCCAGGTCGACCAGTGGCGGGCGCGGGATGGTGGCGTCCAGTTCGGCCTGCAGCACCGCTGGGTCGGCCGGGGCAAACGGCCGGACCGGTGGTTCGGTGCTGTAGATGCCGGCGGAATGCTTGGTCAGGTAGTTGCCGTTGGCCGTCACCAGGCCCTTGGTGCCGGGTCGGGCACGCACCCGTTGCACCATCTCGGCGATGCTGTGGGTCACGTAGTTGTTGCCCGGACCGCCGAAGTACGGCAGGCCGCCGGTGATGGTGAGTCCGCGCGGGTCGTCGGGCGCCAGGCCCAGGGCGTCACAGGCCACTTCCACCGCACTGGCAAAGCAGCTGTAGATGTCGAGCACACCGATATCGGCCAGCGTGCAGCCAGCCATGTCGAAAGCCTGGGCAAAGACCCGCTGCATGGCGGGGGATGAATGCAGGTCGCGCCGCTCGGTGACATGCCAGTGGTCGTGCGCGTCGGCGCAGCCGTGCAGGTACACCCAGCGGTCGGGCTCGATGCCCAGCGCGCGTGCCTTGGCCACGCTGGTGACGATGAAGGCCGCGCCCTGGTCGATGAAGGCATTGGCGCTCATCAGCCGCGTGTAAGGGTGGGCGATGAACTTGTTGTCGGCTGCCGGGGTGGCGATCTGCAGCGCGCTGTAGCCGGCGCGTCGGTCGGCCAGCGGGTTGGCGGCAGCCACCGCCGCAAAGCGCGCCAGCAGCGTGCCCATCGCCGCCTGGTGGTCGGCCACGCTGCGGCCCAGCCGGCCGCGGATGGCGTGCTCGAACATCGGGTACATGGTGATGGCCGCGCGGGCGCCATGCCGGTCTTCCAGATCCGACCAACCGCGCCGCTGCACGCCCCACGCGTCGAAGCTGCCGCCCGGGTCTTCAGACCAGTCCAGCGCCACGTCCTGGCGCTGCGCCGCCTTCTGCGTGGCCAGCGCCTCGGCACCCACCACCAGCGCGGCATCGACCTCGCCACGCGTGATGGCCTCGCCCAGCCGGTTCAGGCAGTACTGCGGCATGTTGCCGCCGGGCCAGGTGTAGACATGCTGACGCACGGCGTTGGCGCCGATGCGCCGGGCCACGCTCAGCGGCGGGTTCGTCTGCTTGCCGAAGGGGCTGACGAAGCGCGGGCTGGTGTCGGCGAACAGGCGGATGACCGTCAGCTGGTCGAGCGCGGCCAGCAGCGCGTCGCCCACGCCGCTGTCGGCGGCGGCCGCCCGGGCGGCATCGGCCATCAGGTCCAGCGGGCCGCGTGCTGCGCGGGGATCGGGTTCACGCTGGGTGATCTGGCCGACGCCCACCAGCACCGGCTGGCGTTCGTCGGTGTGGCGGGCGCTCTGCAGGGTGGCGGTCATGCGGGTTGCGCAGCAGTCAGCGGCCGGTCCAGCGCGGGGCGCGCTTCTCGATGAAAGCGCGCGGGCCTTCCTTGAAGTCTTCGCTGGTCATGTTGAGCGCGCCGCAGCGGGCCGACTCGGCCATCAGGTCGGCGTCGCTCAGGTCCAGCGCCTGGCGGGCCACGCCCAGGCTGTGGCGCACAGCCACCGGCGCGTTGACGGTGATGCGCGCGGCCAGCGCCTGGGCGGCGGCGATCAGGCCGTCACGCTCGGCCATGGCGTTGACCATGCCCAGCGCGTAGGCGCGCTCGGCCGGGATCGGGTCGCCGGTGAGGATCATCTCCAGCGCCACGGCCTGGGGCAGCGCGCGCGGCAACCGGTACAGGCCGCCGGCCGATGCGATCAGGCCACGCTTGACCTCGGGCAGGCCGAAGCGGGCCTGCGGCACGGCCACGCGCAGGTCACAGGCCAGCGCCAGCTCGCAGCCACCGGCCAGGGCCGGGCCGTTGACGGCGGCGATCCAGGGCTTGGTGCGCGGCGCGTGCACAAAGCCGCCAAAGCCGCCGCGCTCGGTGCGCAGCAGGTGGCCGTTGCCGCTGGAGACCGCCTTCAGGTCGGCGCCGGCGCTGAAGGCGTCGTTGCCCACGCCGGTGAGGATCACCACCCAGGTGTCCGGGTCGGCCTCGGTCTGGGTGATGGCGGCGTCCAGCCCGGCGGCCACGTCGCCGTTGACAGCATTGCGCGCCTCGGGCCGGTTGATGGTGACCAGGGTGACATGGTCGGGCAGGCGTTCGATCAGCACGGCGGCGGTGGTCATGGGCAGGCGCTCCTCAGATCTCGGATGGACCGATCATCGTAAGCAGGGCCCCGCGGCGCGCCCATCGTCCGATCCGACGAGGGACCGCCCGCGCCCGTCAGTGCCCTTCAGCGCATCCTGCGCCGGCGCAGCACCCCCAGGACCAGCAGCGCGCCGGCGATCAGCGGCAACGAGCCTGGCTCAGGCACGGTGAACCGCCCGGTGGCCACCTCGGTGAAGCTGCCGTCGGCGGCGGCTGTGATGTCCACCAGGGAGACCAGCGAACCCATGGCACCGCTGAAGCGACCGGTGCCGCTGCGGATGTCGTAGTCCACGCCCAGCTGGCCGCCGGTGTCGAAGCCGCCGCTGAGAAAACTGGCCGACAGCAAGCCGGTGATGGTGGAGCCGAAGTCGTCTGCGGCGGTGAACTCGAAGTCACCGGAGAGCAGGTTCGACAAGGCGTTGAAGCTGAAGTTCGCCCGCGTCAACAGCGACAGCGGCCGGTCCGGTGCGGGAAACGGCGCATCGGCCAAGGTGCCCAGCCAGGCGCCGCTGCCGTCGCCCGCGCCGGTGCCGGTGGCTGAGAAGACGCTGATCCCGCTGCCTTCCAGAAAGACGTCAAAGGTGATCGGTGCGGCGCTGGCCATCGATGGCAGGCATGCGGGCACGGCCATGGCAGCGGTCAAGGCCAGCTGTCGCAAGGCACGCAGGGTTCGGTGCATGGCATGGGCTCCAGGAAGTGGTGGTGTGCCTGGTTACGCGGCAAACCGGCCAGTGGATGCACCCCCGGATCCCCTGATCGTGGGATCGTCGGCGCGCGTTGGACGCTCAGCACCCAGGTTTGCATCCAGACCGGTGCGGGCCGCGTATCTGCCAGCTCCAGCCCACCCTGTCACCCCGAGGAGATCCCATGACCCAACCCATGACCCAACCCTTGTTGGCCCTCACGCCGCTGATCGCCGCCCTGCTGCTGGCCGCTGCCGGCCCGGTGGGTGCGTCCAGCCACCGCGAGGCGCCTTTCATCACCACCACGCCGAAGGTGGACGGCACCGACTTCTACATGTTCCGCAGCTACGAGCCCGGCCGCAGCGACTACGTGACGGTGATCGCCAACTACCAGCCGCTACAGGACGCCTACGGCGGCCCGAACTACTTCGCGATGGACCCGAATGCGCTCTACGAGATCCACATCGACAACAACGGTGACGCCAAGGAAGACCTGACGTTCCAGTTCCGCTTCACCAACACCCTGGCCAACGTGACCCTGCCCGTAGGCGGCAAGAACGTGTCCATCCCGCTGGTGCAGAAAGGCCAGGTGGCCCATGTGGGTGACGCCAACCTCAACCTGGCCGAGCGGTTCAGCCTGACGGTGGTGCGCGGCGACCGCCGCACCGGCGTGGCCACCGCCGCAACCAATGCCATGGGCGGTAGCGCCGTGTTCGACAAGCCGGCGGACAACATCGGCGTGAAGACCATTCCTGACTACGCGGGTTATGCCGCCAAGCACATCCACACCGTCAACCTGCCGGGCTGCGCCATGCCGGCCAAGCTGTTTGTCGGCCAGCGGCAGGACCCGTTCGCCGTCAACCTGGGCACCATCTTCGACCTGGTCAACGCACCGGTGAATGTGATCACCAACCCGGCACTGATCAATGCCGTGCCCAACACCATCGGCGACAAGAACGTGACCACGTTGTCGCTGGAGGTGCACAAGAGCTGCCTGACCCATGGCGACGACGTGATCGGCGGCTGGACCAGCGCCAGCCTGCGCCAGGCGCGGCTGCTCAACCCGATGCCGCCAGCGGGCCACCAGACCGCCGAGAAGCCCGGCGGTGCCTGGGTGCAGGTCTCGCGCCTGGGCATGCCCCTGGTCAACGAGGTGGTGATCGGCCTGAAGGACAAGGACAGGTTCAACAGCTCGGCGCCATCGGGGGACGGCCAGTTCATCGACTACGTGACCAACCCGACGCTGCCCGCGCTGCTGGAGATCGCGTTGAACCTGCCCGGCACAGCCCCCACCAACTTTCCGCGCAACGATCTGGTCACCACCTTCCTGACCGGCATCACCGGCGTGAACAAGCCGAAGAACGTGGTCGGCTCGGAGATGTTGCGGCTGAACACCGCGATCGCGCCGGTGGCGTTTGCGCAGCAGAACCGGCTGGGCATCGTCGGCAACATCCTGGCTGGCGGCAACGACAACGCGGGCTACCCCAACGGCCGCCGGCCCAAGGACGATGTGGTCGACATCTCGCTGGTGGCGGTGATGGGCGGCCTGTGCGTGGCCAACGGCAACAACAACGCGCTGGGCTTCGGCGCCGATTGCAACCCGTCGAAGGTGCCGTTGGGCGCCACCGCATTCGCGCTGCATGACGCGGTCGACCAGGCCGTGGTGCCGCTGCTGCCGGGCTTCCCGTACCTGAACACGCCGCTGCCGGGCAGCAAGTGATGCCGCGCCAGGAGATCCAGCCATGACCACGTTCCTGCACCAAGCCCTGCGCCTGTGCGCGGTGGCCGCCACCGCCGCCCTGCTGGCAGCCTGCGGCGGCGGGTCGGACCCGGCGCCGCTGCCGACCGAACCCACAGCCACCGTGCCTGACAGCGCCACCGCGTCGGTGCGCGCCTACACCGAGTTTGCTGGCGCGCTGATCAGCGACGGCCAGCGTGCCGGGTCAGCGCAGCCGCTGCTGTTGAACGCGGCGGCTGCGCCGGTCAGTGAAAGCGACAGCCCGCTGCCGGTGAACTGACCGGCCGCATTGGCAGTGCGCTAGGCAGGCATGTCCACGCCAGCGCGCTGCGCCAGGTCCGCGGCCCGGCCTGTCGCCGTCCGCAGGATCTGGCCGGCCGCATCCTCCGTCACCTCGGGATGGCGCGCTGACCAGGCCACGAACTGGTCGGGGCGGACCAACACCAGGCTGGCGGCATAGCGGGCCATCTCGCCGTCCGCGGCAGCCTCGACGACGGTCAAGGCCAGGCCCAAGGCAGCGGCAGCGTCCCGGAATGCCTGGGCTGCACCGGTGCCCTCGCCGATGGCCAGCAAGGTGAAGCCGGCGCCCAGGGCATGGAACACATTGCCGCCAGTGTGCAGCGTGGCCGGCGCCAGATGGTGCCCTGCCCGGGCTTCGAAGCGGTGCGACCCCTTGGAACTGCTGACACCCCGCCCGCTGCCCGGCTGCCGCACGATGGGCGAGCCCTCGTAGTTCGGCTCGAAGGCGTGCACTTCGCCCACCGCACCCTGCGCGCGCACCTGCAGGGCTTGTTCAAAGGCGACCGGGTCGCGTTCCAGGCTGAACGACGCCAGGAAGGCGCGGTCGTTCTCGATCGACTTGGCGATGAAGTCGTCGATGGTCGACTGGAAGACCGGGCGGCGCTCGGCGTCGTAGGACGCGAGCAGGGCGTCGCTGCCCCAGCCCTGCAGCGTGGCGGCCAGCTTCCAGCCCAGGTTGCGTGCGTCTTCCAGCCCGGCGTTGACCCCATAGCCGCCATAGGGCGGGTGGCTGTGGGCGGCGTCGCCGGCGATGAACATCCGCCCGGCGCGGTAGGCGTCGGCCAGGGCGAAGCGCAGGTCCCAGAAGCCGATGTGCTCAAAGTCGACGTCGAACGTCGCGCCCACGGCCTCATGCAGGTAGGTGCGGAAGTCGAAGTTGTCGGCCGTCGTGCCAGGCGGGACCGGCGCATGGAAGAACCAGGTGTTGCCCAGGTCGACCCGGCCAAAGAACTTCCAGTAGCCCTGCAGCGCCGGATGCAGGACGTTGTAGTACGACTTGCCGGGGTAGCGCTTGAGCAGTTCATGCAGACCCGTCGACCGGAAGACCAGCAGCACCATCACCCGGTCATGCGCGGTCAGGGTCTGGGTCAGGCCGGCTTGCTCGCGCACGCGTGACCGGGCGCCATCGCATCCCACCACATAGGCGGCGCGGACGACCAGCTGCGCGCTGCCGGTGCGGGCGGCGATCGTGGCGGTCACGCCATCGCCGTCCTGGTTGATGGTGGCTGCATCCCAGCCATACAGCGCTTGCACCGACGGCAGCTGGGCCACGCGGTCACGCAGCACGGCCTCGGTGGCGTACTGGGGCAGGCGCTCGTTGGCGGTGAAGTAGTACTGCTTGACCAGGTCGCGTTGCAGCCAGTCGTGCACATGCGGGCTCAGCAGCGTGCCGTAGGCTGTCAGGCCGCCGATGCCGTACTCGGGCGGAATGGTGCGCGCGGCGCGCAACTGCTGCTCAGCGCCCCAGAAATGGAAGTGCTCCATCGTGCGCTGCGTCAGGTTCTGGCCCTTCGGGATCGGCTGCGGCGTTTCATAGCGCTCGACGACGAGACAGCGCACGCCGCGCTGTCCCAGTTCGATGGCCAGGCCCATGCCGACCGGTCCCCCGCCGACGATCAACACATCGGTGTCGCTGGTGGCCGCCGATGCCGCGTCGTTGTCCATGCTGGTCATGTCGTCTGGTCTGCTGGTCGGTGCAAGGGTGTGTCAGTCGGCCGTGATGCCCTGGGCCTCGATCAGGTCGGCCCAGCGCTTGGCGTCGGCCACGATCAGCTGGCGGAATGCATCGGGCGTGCTGTTCGCGGGCAGCATGCCCTGGGTCTCGAAAGCGGTCTTGACGTCTGCCCGGGCCAGGATGTCCTTCAGCTCGCGGTTCAGGCGCTCGACCACCGGCATGGGCGTGCCCTTGGGGGCCAGCACGCCGTACCACATCTCGACATCCAGTTCGCCCAGCTTCAGGTCGCGCAGCGGCGGAACGCCTGGCAGCAGCGGGCTGGGTTTGTCGCTGCTGATGCCCAGTGCCTTCAGGTTGCCGCTTTGCACATGTTGCAGGGCGACGTGGATCGGCAGAAACATCACCTGCACCTGGCCGCCCAGCAGGTCGGTCAGGGCCGGCCCGGTACCGCGGTAGGGAATGTGCGTGATGAACCTGCCGGTGCGGTTCTTCAGCAGCTCCATGGCCAGGTGGTGCGGCGTGCCCGCACCCGGCGAGCCATAGTTCAGCGCGCCCGGCCGGGCGCCCGCCTTGGCCAGCAACTCTTGCACCGACGCGATGCCCGCACTCTTGCTGGCGACCAGCACCAGGGTGCCCCAGCTGGTCAGGGAGATCGGTTCCAGGTCGCGCACCGGGTCGAACGCCAGCTTGGGGTAGAGCGCGCGGTTCATCACCAGCGTGTTGACGGTCACCAGCAAGGTGTTGCCGTCGGCGGGCGCGCGCACGACGGCCTCGGTGCCGATGTTGCCCGAGGCGCCGGCCCGGTTGTCCACCACCACCGGACGGCGCAGGCGCTCTGCCAGATGCGGGCCGATCTGGCGTGCGATCAGGTCGATGCCGGTGCCCGGGGTGAAGGGCACCACCAGGCGCAGCGGGGGCTCGGTCTGCGCGCGGACGGCGCCGGCGGCAAGCGCCAGTGCAGTGGCGAGCAGGGATCGGCGATGCACGGCCATGGCGGTTCCTTCAGCGACGAGTTCAATCGTTGGCATGCTAACAACCAGCCGCTTCTGCGCATCGGGGCTAACCCGGTTTGCGCCGGATCAAGCGGCAAGGCAAAGTAGCATGCTAACGATCTGGTGACGCCGTCTCGTTTGGCGTGCGATCTGCCGCAACCCCTGCCGCAACCCCTTGGCGCCCGCCCGATGCCGTCTGTCCGCAAGGTCACCCTCCCTGGTGCCGGCATCGCCGGCCTGGCTGCCGCGCTGGCCTTGCGGCAGCGTGGTGTGGACGTGACGGTCCTGGAGCAGGCCAGCAGGCTGGGCGAGGTGGGTGCCGGCCTGCAGATCGCGCCCAACGGCAGCCGGGTGCTGCAGGCGCTGGGCCTGGGCCCGGCCGTCGAGGCGGTGGCCTGCGAAGCGGCCGCCAAAGAGGTGCGCCTCTGGAACACCGGGCGCCGCTGGCCACTGTTCGACCTGGGTGCCGACGCGCGGGCGCGCTTCGGGGCGCCGTACTGGATGCTGCACCGGGGCGACCTGCACCAGGTGCTGCGCGCGGCCTTCGAGGCCGCCGGGCCGGGCGCACTGCACACCGGCGTGTGCGTGGCGCACGCCGCCACGGTCGGCAACGCCGTGCACGTCACCGCCGCCGATGGCCGGTCCTACCAGGGCGACGTGCTGGTGGCGGCCGATGGCGTGCATTCGGCGCAGCGCCGGGCGGCCTTCGGCGAGGGATCGGCCAGCTTCACCGGCTTGATGGCCTGGCGCGGCGTCGTTCCCACCGACCGGCTGGCACCCGCCTTGCGCGCGCCAGTCGGCGCCAACTGGGTCGGCCCGGGCGGCCACGTCATCACCTACCCGTTGCGCCGGGGCGAGTTGCTCAACGTGGTCGCCATCGTCGAGAAGCCTGCATGGCAAGGTGAATCCTGGTCCGACGCCGGCACGCACGCCGAGGTGCACCAGGACCTGGCCGGCTGGCACCCCGACCTGCACCAACTGATCGACGCGATGGACACGCCGTACCGCTGGGCCTTGCTGAGCCGCCCTGCCCTGGCCGGTTGGCAGGCTGGCCGCAGCGTGCTGATCGGTGACGCCGCCCACCCGACGCTGCCCTTCCTGGCCCAGGGCGCGAACATGGCGCTCGAGGATGCCTGGCTGCTGGCGCGCTGCCTGACCGAGCTGCCGCTTGCGGATGGCGATGCGGAGGCGGCGCTGGCCCGCTTTGTGGCGCTGCGGCTGCCGCGCACCACCCGCATCGTGCAGGGGGCGGCCGACAACACCCAGCGGTTCCACAACCCGCTGCTGGCCGACCCTGCCACGGCCGCGGCCTACATCGACCGCGAGTGGGAGCCCACCCGCGTGCGCCAGCGCTACGACTGGCTGTTCGCGCACGACGTCACCACGCTGGACCTGGCTGCGCCGCCCGATCTGCCCCCGCCGCTGCCCCCGGCCCCGCCATCCCCACGCCCCCACTGATGACCGCACCGACGACCGCCGCGCACTTCCTGGACGGCTTGCAGGAGTGCGGCATCGAGCACCTGTTCTGCAACCTCGGTACCGACCATGTGTCGCTGATCGAGGCCATGGCGGCCTTTGAGCGGCAGGGCCGCCCGCAACCCCGCGTGCTGCTGTGCCCGCATGAGAACGTGGCCGTGCACATGGCGGCGGGCTTTGCCGCCGTCACCGGGCGCGGCCAGGGTGTGCTGGTGCACGTCGATGCGGGCACCGCCAATGCGGCGATGGGCCTGCACAACCTGTTCCGCTCGCGGCTGCCGGTGCTGCTGATGGCCGGGCGATCGCCGTTCACGTTGCGCGGTGAGCTGCCTGGCTCGCGCGACAACTACATCCACTTCGTGCAGGACCCCTTCGACATCGGCAGCCTGGTGCGGCCCTATGTGAAGTGGGAGTACTCGTTGCCCACCGGCGTCACCACGAAAGAGGTGCTGCGCCGGGCGCACACCGTGATGCAGAGCGACCCGCCCGGGCCGGTCTACTTGACGCTGCCGCGCGAGACCCTGGCCGAAACCTGGGCGCCAGAGCGCGTGGCCAGTTTTCCCGCCCCGCGCTACGGCCCGGTGGCGGCTGGCGGCATCGCGCCAGCGCAGGCGGCGCACATCGCCGAGCGGCTGATGGCGGCCGACCACCCCGTCGTGATCACCAGCTACCTGGGCCGCAAGCCCGGTGCGGTGCCGGTGCTGGAAGCGCTGGCCCTGGCCTGCGGCCTGCGGGTGGTGGAGTTCATGCCCACCGCGCTGAGCATCTCGCGCGACAGCCCGTGCTTCGCCGGCTTCGACCCCGCCCGGGTGCTGCCCGGCGCCGATCTGGTTCTGCTGCTCGACGTCGACGTGCCCTGGCTGCCGGCATTCGTCACGCCCGAAACCGGCACCGAGTTCATCCACATCGACGTCGACCCGCTGAAGCAGGATTTCCCGATGTGGGGTTTCCCGTCCGACCTGCGGCTGCAGGCCGACTGCGGCACCGCGTTGGCGCAGGTGCTGGCAGCCGTGCATGCGGGTGCAGACGCTGCCTGGCAGGCCCGGGTGGCCGGCCGGCTGGCCAGCTTGCAGGCGGCGCGGGCGGCGCGCCTGCAGGCACGCGACGCCGCCGCGGCCGATGCCGGCACGCCGGGCGCCATCTCGCCCGCCTGGTTGTGCGCCCAACTGGGTGCGGCCCTGGCGCCGCAGGACATCGTCGTCAACGAGGCGATCCGCAATGCGCCCGCCGTGCTGGGCCAGATCATGCGCACCGAGCCAGGCACCCTGATCGGGTGCGCCGGCGGGGGCCTGGGCTACAGCGGCGGCATGGCACTGGGCGCCCGGCTGGCCCGGCCTGGCGTGCGCGTGGTGCAGGTGGTCGGCGACGGCGGCTTCCACTTCTCCACGCCGACGTCGGTCTACGCGGTGGCGCAGCAGGACAGCCTGCCCATCTTCACCGTCGTGCTGGACAACGGCGGCTGGCAGGCCGTCAAGGACGCCGTGCTGCGGGTCCACCCCGGCGGCGAAGCCGCGCAGGCGCAGCAGTTCCAGGCGCGGCTGGGCGGGGCCCATCGGCACTTCGACCAGGTGGCGGCCGCCTTCGGGGCCCACGGCGAGGCGGTGGCCGACCCGGCCGACGTGCCCGCCGCCATCGCCCGCTGCCTGGCCGCCGTGGACCGGGGGCAGGCAGCGGTGCTGCAAGTGTCGGTGGCGCCGCTGTGAGCTGACACGGCGTGAACGAACCCGACATGGCAGCTCATCCAACCCCCCACCCCTGATTCCAACCCCGACGGAGACGACAAGACCATGAGACGACACACCCTGGTGCGCAGCCTGCTGGGCGCAGCGGTGCTGGGCTGCGCCCTGTCCGCGGCCCAGGCCCAGACCCCCGCCGCCGGCTACCCGGCCAAGCCCATCCGCATCATCGTCGGCTACGCGCCAGGTGGGGCCAACGACATCCTGGCCCGCCTGGTGGGCCAGAAGATGAGCGAGTCCTTCGGCCAGCAGGTGATCGTGGAGAACAAGCCCAGCGCCGGTGCCGTGATCGGCACCGACGCGGTGGCCAAGGCCGCCCCCGACGGCTACACCCTGACCATGGGCGCCAGCGGCCCGATCGTGTTCAACCCGTCGCTCTACGCCAAACTGCCCTATGACGCGCAGCGCGACCTGACGCCGGTGTCGATGGTCGGGTCGTTCCCGCTGATCCTGGTGGTGCAGGCCAGCGGCCCGCACCGCAGCCTGGCGGACCTGGCTGCCCACAGCAAGGCCAACCCGTCGAAGTCGAACTACAGCGCCAGTGCCGCATCGTTCCGGTTGGCGACCGAACTGCTGAAGAACAAGACCGGCATCAGCGCCGAGCACATCCCGTACAAGGGCAGCGCGCCCGCGGTGCAGGCGGTGGTGACCGGCGAGGTGCTGATGACGCTGGTCGATTCCGGGCCCGCCGCCGGTGCCATCAAGGGCGGGCTGTTGCGCGGGTTGGCGGTGACTTCGGCCAGGCGCATGCCGCTGCTGCCCGACATCCCCACCATGGCCGAACAGGGCGTGGACCTGCAGATCACGCTGTGGAGCGGCCTGCTGGCGCCCGCCGGCACGCCGCCGGCGATCATCCAGAAGCTGCAGGCCGAGGTGGCGCGCATCGTCAAGCTGCCCGACGTGCGCGAGCGCATGCAGCAGCTGGGCATCGAGCCCGAAGGCAGCACGGCCGAGGCGTTCGGCCGTGTCATCGCCACCGAGATCCCGCTGTGGCTGGGCGTGGCCAAGGCCAACAACATCCAGCCGGAATGAGATGCCTGTCGACCCCGCGGACCCCACCGACCTGCTGCAGCGGCTGTATCTGCGCCCTGGCTTTCTGCTGCGGCGGGCGCACCAGTTGTCGGTGGGCTTGTTCGAGGAGGGCTGCCGCGAGCTGGGCTTGACGCCGCCGCAGTACGGCGTGCTGACCATCATCGCGCATGCGGGCGGCTGCGACCAAGCCACCGTGGCCCGGGCGCTGGGTTTCGACAGCGTGACCACGCTGCGCATCGTGCGCGGGCTGCAGGCCCGCGACCTGCTGGCACGGCAAACCTCGGCCGCCGACGGCCGCCGCCTGCAACTCAGCCTGACGGCCCAGGGCACGGCCACCCTGCAGCGGGCGCGCACGCTCGCCGCCGGCGTCACTGAGCGGCTGATGGCGCCGCTGGACGACGCCGAGCGGCAACTGCTGCAGGGCCTGCTGCACAAGCTCTGCGCGGGGCTGGAGCCGCAGGCGCGCACCAAGCTGTTGCCACCGGGCTGTTGAGCCGGCGCTGGCGGCCTTGCTGGCGACGGCCGTTGCTGGCAGCTGCACCGTGCAGCGGCTGGGACCCGCGCCGGTGGCCGGTGATGTGCTGCGCGACCGGACGTTCCAGCTTATCCCGTTCACCCGCATGGGCACGCCCGAGGTCAGTGCCGCGGCAGAGTCTCGATGCTGAGGCTGACGAAGCGGCTGTCCCAGCCGTCGGGATCGGTGGCCGACGGCCGCAGGTCGACACCGCTCAGCAGCCAGCGGGCGGTCAGCGGCAGCTCGGCGTTGATCCAGCCATCCGCATCGCTGCGGTGCCACAGGGCCAGCGGGCTCAGGTCGTTGCGCAGCACCAGCGGCAGACCGGCCAGCGGCTGGCCGTCGCGCAGCACTTGCACCCGCAGGGTGTCACCGGCGCGCAGCGGGCCTGCGGGCATGTCGGCCTGCAGGTCCAGGCCTGGCGTGCCGCCGGCTTGGCCGGGCAGCCCGGCACTGGCAGCGGTTGGCGCTGCGGCCGGCAACTCGATGCGGGCGTGCTTCGCATAGCGCTCTTGCCAGCGCATGCCGTGGCGCTGCAGTGCGGACCAGCGGTCGCGCACCACGGGCAGCGCGCGGATCTCGTCGAGGTACTCGGTCACAGTGGCGTCATCCAGGGTGATGGACAGGGGCTGAGCCTCGAGCCAGCAGCTGTGCCGGAGGTGCGATTGCTCCGACTGTGCGCTGCGCAGCAGCATGGCGTCGGTGCGGTAGGACACCCAGTGCAGCGGTGTGGTGGCTGCGGGCTGTGGCGTGCCCCGCACCTGGCAGCCGCTGGCGCGGACCAGGTCCTTGTCCAGCGGTGTCTCCTGGCGCGGAAAACGCGCGCCGGTGCCCAGTGCCAGCTCCAGCTCGCCCTGCGGACCGGGTGGCAGCGGGGCGAACCAGGTGTCATGCGCGTGGGCGCTGCCGGCCAGCGCCAGCAGCAGCGGGGCCAGCCAGCGGTGCCGCAGCCCTGTGGCGCGATGCACGGTGTGGCTGCTGGTGCGGCCGCTGGTGCAGCGGGCGGTGCGGCGGGCGGTGCGGGCTGCTGTCATGCCCCGGCATACGCAGGCCGGCGCGGGCTGGATGCAGTGGCTACCAGTGGTTCCAGCGCGGCCAGTCGGCCAGCGTGCCGTTGGGCAGCAGGGCGTGGTAACCGCCAAACTGCGCCGCGGTGGCGCAGGCATGGTTGGGCAGGATGCGCAGCCGCGTGCCCACCGGCAGCGCCTGCACCACGTCGGCCGGCGCCGCGCCGGCGCCGGGCTTGGCGGCGTCGAAGCCGACGATGCCGTGCTCCTGGTTGGCGCCGGTCATCACCCAGCCGGGCAGCACCCGGCCCGCCAGGTCACACACCTGGCCGTAGCCGTAGTCGCAGGCCTGGGCCTGCGTGCCGCGGTCGCGGCTCATCGCCATCCAACCGGCGTCGACCAGCGCCCAGCCCTTGTCGGGCTGGTGGCCGATCACCGTGGCCAGCACGCTCAGCGCGATGTCGTCGGCGCTGCACACGCCCACGTTGGCCATCACCAGGTCCATGAAGGCATAGACGCCGGCACGCACCTCGGTCACACCGTCCAGCCGGGCGGCCGACAGCGCGGTGGGCGTGGAGCCCACGCTCACCACCGGGCAGGGCAGGCCGGCGGCGCGCAGGCGCTCGGCGGCGCGCACGCAGCCGGCGCGCTCCTGCTCGGCGATGGCGGCCAGGGCGGCGGGCGTGTTGCACTGGTAGCTGGCGCCGGCATGGGTCAGCACGCCGGCCAGGCAGCCGCTGGCGTGCAGGGCGCGGCCCAGGTCGAGCAGCAGATCGGAATCAGGCGCCACGCCGCTGCGGTGCTGGTCGGTGTCGATCTCGATGAGCACCGGGATGGCTTCACCCTGCGCCTGGCAGAAGCTGCCGACGGCCGCCGCGCTGGCCAGGTTGTCGGTCAGGATGGTGAGTTGCGCACCCTGCCGGCGCAGCGCCAGCACTTGCGGCAGCTTGGCCGGGGCGATGCCCACCGCGTAGGTGATGTCGGTGATGCCGGCCGCCAGGCACTGCTGCGCCTCTTTGAGCGTGGACACGGTGACGCCCTGCGCCCCCAGCGCCAGTTGCTGCTGCACCACCGCCAGGCACTTGCTGGTCTTGATGTGCGGGCGCAGCGCCACGCCCAGGGCGCTGATGCGCTGCTGCATGTGCGCCAGGTTGTGCTGCAGGCGTGTCACGTCCAGCACGGCAGCGGGGGTGTCCAGGGTGTCGAGGGGGTGCATGCCGGCATTGTCGTCATCTGGGCGACGCCACCTGCGGAGTGTGGTGCGCACAATCCGCCCACCATGGCTGCCGCCCCCCGTGCCCGCCCCGAAGACCACTTCACGCCCGACCAGTGGCGCCGGCTGTCGGCCAAGTCGCCCTGGCGCGGGCTGTGGCTCGTGGCCCATGCCTGGGGCACCATCGGTCTGGCAATGGTGGTGGGTGCACGCTGGCCCTGGCTGATCCCGCTGTGCGTGATGGTGGTCGGCACCCGCCAGCTGGGCCTGGCCATCCTGATGCACGACGCCGCCCACGGCTTGCTGCACCTGAACCGCGCCATCAATGATGGGGTGGGCCACTGGCTGTGCGCGCCCACGCTGAAGGCCTACCGCCCCTACCACCTGCAGCACCACCGCTACGTGCAGCAGGCCGAAGACCCGGACCTGGTGCTGTCGGCGCCCTTCCCCATCAGCCGCACGTCGCTGCGCCGCAAGATGTGGCGCGACTTGAGCGGCCAGACCTTCTACAAGCAGCGCGTCCAGCCGCTGCTGCAGCGCCGTGCCAAGTCCGCCGGGGGCGACGGCGCCAGCGCCTTCACCGGCCATGACTGGCGCTTCGTCATCGCCAATGCGCTGGGCTTTGCGGTGTTTGCCGCCGCCGGCTGGTGGTGGCTGTGGCTGGTGCTGTGGCTGCTGCCGATGGCCAGCTGGCTGCCGCTGGTCACCCGCCTGCGCAACATCGCCGAGCACGCGCTGGTGCCGGTGGACCAGCCCGACCCGCTGCGCCAGGCCCGCACCACCCGTGCCGGCTGGCTGGAGCGGGCGTTGATCGCCCCCTACTGGGTCAACTTCCACAGCGAGCACCACCTGTTCACCCAGCTGCCCTGCTGGCAGTTGCCCCAGGCCCATGCGCTGCTGCAGGCCGCCGGCACCACCGCCCGCATGGAGGTGCAGCCCGGCTACCTGGCGGTGATGCGGCTGGCCGCACCGCTGTAGCCCGTTTCCCATCACTGCCGCACTCAGGAACTGCCATGCCCACCACACCCCTGCAGCTGTATGGCGTGCATGGTTCGCCCTACACCCGCAAGATGCTGGCGCTGCTGCGCTACCGGCACATCCCCTACCGCTACACCCACAGCAGCACCGGGATCCCGGGCCTGCCCGAGGCCAAGCCGCGGCTGCTGCCCACCTTCTACCTGCCCGATGCCGGCGGCGCGCTGCAGCCGGTCACCGATTCCACCCCGCTGATCCGCCGCTTCGAGGCCGAGTACACCGGCCGCGCCGCCGTGCCGCCCGACCCGGCGCTGGCCTTCATCGACGCGCTGCTGGAAGACTTCGCCGACGAATGGCTGACCAAGGCGATGTTCCATTACCGCTGGGCTTACCGTGCCGACGAGCACCAGGCCATGCGGGTGCTGGCCAGTTGGCGCGGCGCGCCACAGGACGATGCGGCCCTGGCCGACACCGCCGCCTTGGTCAGTGGCCGCCAGGTGCCGCGGCTGCGCTATGTGGGCAGCAACGCCACCACCGCGCCGGTGATCGAGGCGGGCTACCAGCGGGTGCTGATGGCACTGGAAGACCACTTCCGCCAGCACCCGTTCCTGATGGGCGGCCGCCCGGGCGCCAGCGATTTCGGCGTGTTCGGCCAGCTCACCCAGCTGGTGCAGTTCGACCCCACGCCGATGGCCCTGGCCAGCGCCACCGCGCCGCGGGTGATGGCCTGGACCGGCCGCATGGAAGACCTGTCGGGCCTGGATGTGGATGGCGGCGGCTGGCTGGATGCGGGCCACCTGCCCGCCAGCCTGCTGGCGCTGCTGGCCGAGGTGGGCCGGCTGTACGCGCCGTTGCTGCTGGCCAATGCCGGTGCGCTGGCGGCTGGCCAGGCCGAACTGCAGACCGCGGTGGACGGCCAGCCCTGGGTGCAGCAGGCCTTCCCCTACCAGGGCAAGTGCCTGGCATGGCTGCGGCGCGACCACGCTGCCTTGCCGCCGGCTGCGCGCGCCCAGGTGGATGCGTCGCTGGCGGGCACCGGCTGCGAGGTGTTGTTCACCGCCGTCTGACGGCGCGGCGGTCGCAATCGCTGCGACGCGCAGGACGCAACCGACTTGGGTTCGCCAGTCGCAGAACTGTGGCGCGAGTTGCAACGCAGGCGGCGCCAGGCGCCCGCGGTGGACGTTGTGCGTGTGAGGTGGTCGATGGCTGAGAAGCCGCGGCCCCGGGGCCATCGGTCTTCGCCCGGAACGAAAGCGACATCGATGTCGTCGATCGACGGACCGTCTTCGAACCGGTCGATCAGCGACAGCAGTGCGCCGCCGATGCTGGTCGTGAAGATCGTGTCGACCGCGTTCAGCGTCGGCAGGTCCGGCGCTGCGCAGTCAATGGATGTGCGGCAGCGCACAGAGCGCCGTGATGACTGCGACTACTGTTGCGGCTTTCAATGGCTGGTGCCCTCATGCATACCTACAGCGTGGTCGAGAACTGGACCGGCGACGGTCGCCTCGGCCTGCGTTGCCAGGTCGGGCGTTACCACCTCGCCCACGCGCTGCACGCTTCGCCGCCGCCGGGCCTGCGGTTGAACGGAGCCAGGCCGCACCTGGGTTTCGGCGTGTTGCTGTGCCCGAAGTCCGGCGCCTTCTTCCGGGTCATTTTTGAACGCATCAACCGCGCTGACCTCAGCTTCGACGCCGAGTGGCCCCCCGGCGGCCCGGACGGTCTGCGCGCGCTCAACAGCCAGACCCAGCGCTGAAGCGGAGGTCCAGGCCGCCTGCGCCGCAAGGCTGTCGGCTGCGGCTGGATGCAGCAGCGCTTTGTCGACGCACTTGCCGCGTTGTTCAGCGCCATGGCACTGCCGCGCGGGTCGTGCATGGCCGGTGAGCGGTTCTTCACGGCCAGTTCCTGCCGTTCGATGCACTGAAACGGGCGACAGGGCCGTGTCCATGGCTGAAGTTCACCTGCAGCCCACTTGAAGCGTCGAAGGCTGGTGGAGCCCTCCATAATCAGGATTTGACCCCCGCTTGTTCGAGATGCCCGCCCTTCATCATGGATAAATTCTTGCTGCAGCAGCAGGTGCTGGAACGGCTCGCCGAAGACCTGCTGCAAGCCGAACAGGCCGTGCGGGCGGCCCATGAAGCGGCGACACACGAAGAAAACATCGCCGAAAACAAGTACGACACATTGGGACTCGAAGCCGCCTACCTGGCCACCGGCCATGCGCGCCGCGCCGCAGCCATCCGCCAGGCAATGGCCAATTGGCGCCAATTCCGCCCGAGTCCTTACGACGCCAGCAAAGGTATTCAGCTCGGCGCGCTGGTCTGCTTGGTGGGCTCCGACGACAAGCAGCAACAGCTCTTTCTCGGCCCGGACGGGGGCAGCATGAAGTTGGTCAGCGGCGCTCAGCTTGTTCAGGTCGTCAGCAGCGAAGCCCCTTTGGGCAGAGCCATGCTGGGTCGATGCGAGGGTGATGAGGTGTCGATCCAGGTCGCTCCAAACCGACAGCAGTTTGAGGTATTGCGGGTTCATTGAGCCGCAAGCAAGTTCAGGCCGAGCGGATCAGAAACCACTCGCCCCGACCCCTTCAGGACGCGCCACACAACGCCTGGCGAGCCATGCAGAGTTCGTTCGCGCGCTCTGAGATTTCACTGGTGCCTGGATGGCCGCGGTGAGGCCCAAGCCGAGAATTCACGGGGCCGGCATCCGCGGCAGCAACCGCTGCACTGCCGCCGCGGCGCCGATCACCACTATGACACCACCATCAGCGTCAGCCCGCCGGCCGTCCAGGCGGCGGCGCGGGAGTCGGCCGGCGAGCGCGTGGGCATCCTGCACAGGTTAGCCCGTGCCAGTGACGGTGGTCTGCCCTGGGCTGGAGGGCTTGTTGCCGGAGCGCAGTTGCGCCTGCAGCGCATTGACGGCCCGCTCGGCGGCGAGCACGGCGCCTTCGAGGTAGCCTGGGAAGTCGGGCGCGAACTCGCTGCCCGCCAGATGGATACGGTCGCGCCAGGGCACAGGCAAGGCCGTGGACATTGGCGCGGGATGCGCCGAGCCCGGCGCCGCGTCGGCGGGCGTGGCGGTTTCGGCCTCTTCTGCCCAATCCTGCAGGACCACCGCCCGTGGCGTCAGCGCCTGGGCGCCAAACAGCCTGCCCAGCTGGGCCACCGAGGCGTCGATCAGAGACTGCCGCCCCATGCGCCGACGCCATGCCACGGGAACGCCCAAAAATCCGACCAGCGCGGCGTGCCTGCCCTCCGCGTCGCTGGCGTCGTGCATTTCAGCCAGGGGCCCTGCCTGGCTGAC
Organism: Aquabacterium sp.; assembly: GCA_040400895.1. GTDB lineage: Bacteria > Pseudomonadota > Gammaproteobacteria > Burkholderiales > Burkholderiaceae_C > Pseudaquabacterium. Next base: position 3,356 of record JBBAPL010000074.1, on the reverse strand, counting down.
GGCGCTGCCCGACAGACCCGCCATGCGCCAGAACGGTGTGCCGTAAAGCGCCAGCAGCTTGGCGTGGCCGGCCATCCAGGTGGGGGCGTCGCCCCAGCGCTGCGACAGCTCGACCGGCGGCGCCGGCGACCAACGGATGGTCGTGGCCAGCAGCCTGGGGGGCAAGGCCAGGATCACCGACGACGCCACCAGGCATCCGGGCTGCCCACCGCGCTCGAACTCGACGCTGACCGTGCCGTCCAGGCACGAGACCAGCCCGCGCACGCGGGTGCCCAGCAGCACCTGCGTGCGCACCAGCTGCGCCCGCAAGGCGTCTGTGAGGCGGACGGTGCCGCCGACCACGCGCATCGAGGGGGGCTGCTGCATGAAATTCGTGGCGTGCCGGCGCAAAGCCTGCGACGGCGATTCGACCAGACCCGCGCCGCGCCCCTGCTGCTCGAACAGCGCCAAACCCAGCGTGTGCAGCCAATCGGCTGCGCGCGGATTGAGTTCCGGCCACACCCACGCCGGACCGAGGTCGAAGCGGTGCCCACCATCTTCTGCGGCCACACCGAAGACGCGCCCGCCGACACGCTCGCGGGCTTCCAGCAGCGTGACGCCCAGACCCAGCCGCTCCAGCAGGCATGCCGCCACCAGGCCCGACAAGCCGGCTCCGACGACCACCACCTGCGCAGGGGGACGCCGAGCCTCAGGGACCGGCAACGATGAATCCGACGGGTGTGCATGCATCGGTCTGATGCTGCCATGGCCCGAACGGCCCGTGGGCCACCGAACAGACGCTTGAGCGCGCCGATCCCACCATCGGGCAGCGATCTCGCATCGAGTCGATCACCCTGCAACCGCTCACGTGTCGGGCGAATGTCTTGAGAGGAACGCCCATGATCTCCGCCCGCGGCTATGCCACCCATGGCCCGCAAAGCCCCCTGCGCGCCTTCGCCTTCGAACGCGAAGAGCCGCGCGAGCGTGACGTGCAGATCCAGGTGCTGTTCTGCGGCGTCTGCCACTCCGACATCCACCAGGCCAAGAACGAGTGGTCGAACACCGTGTACCCATGCGTGCCGGGCCACGAGGTGGTGGGCCGTGTGACGAAGATCGGCGCTGGCGTGACGGCACACGCCGTGGGCGACATCGTCGGCGTGGGCTGCATGATCGACAGCTGCCGCCACTGCAAGCCGTGCAAGCTGGGTCTGCAGAACTACTGCGAAGGACCGAACAGCTGGCTGGCCACCTACAACGGGCCCATGGTGCCCGCCAAGTTGGCGCCTGGCGGCCTGAACGCCTACGGACGCGACAACACCTACGGCGGCTACTCCGACGTGCTGGTGGTGAGGGACGACTTCCTCATCAGGATTCCTCCGGCGTTGAAGCCCGAGGTCGCCGCGCCCATCCTGTGCGCGGGCGTCACCACCTACTCACCCATGAAGCACTGGGGGGTCAAGGCGGGCCAGAGGGTCGGCATCATCGGGTTCGGCGGGCTGGGCGACATGGCCGTCAAGCTGGCACTGGCCATGGGAACGCAGGTCGTCGTGTTCACCGGCACCGACGCCAAGCTCGCGCAAGCGCGCAAGCTTGGCGCCAACGCCGTGTTGGAGAGTGATGCAACGGCCTTGGGGCTCCACGCGTCCAGCCTCGACTTCATGTTGTCTACGGTGCCACAGCGTCACGACCTGAACCCTTTCCTGCCGTTGCTCAAGCGCGACTGCACGCTGGTGGTGGTCGGTGCGCTGGAGGTCATGGCGCCCGTGAACAACCAGCAAGTCGCCTTTCACCGTCGAAGCATCTCCGGGTCGCTGATCGGGAGCATCGCCGAAACCCAGGAGGTGATGGACTTCTGCGCCCGGCATGGCATCGGCCCGGACATCGAGATGCTGCGTATCCAGGACCTGAACGAGGCCTACGCACGCATTGAGCGCGGTGAGGTTCGCTTCCGCTACGTCATCGACATGGCGTCACTCGCTGGCGAATCGATGCCCGCCACCTTGGCGTAGGCCTCGCAGGGATTGCCGGGCAACCAGCGGTGACCCGGTTGTCGTCGCCCAGGGGTCGCCGAAACCCTTCACCGGGGCGCGTCTGGACAGGGGCCACGGGAGCCAGAACATGCCGAGCACGTGTCAGAGCGACGGAAAGCGGACCGCACCTTGCGCGGGCAACTTGTACATGCACGTCACGAAGAGCGGGCTGACCAGCCAGCCGTCCAGCCAGGCCCTTACCGATGGCAGGTTCTGCGTTGCAAACCATCCCGGGTCCACCGCGGCGAACTGGCGGACGAAGGGCATCACGGCCAAGTCGGTGGCGCAGGGCGTGGCGCCGCCCAAGCAGGGCGCGCTGTGCAGCCGGGCTTCTAGCGGCAGCAACAGCACGTCCAGTGCCCTGTCGCGGTGGGCGTCTGGCGTGAGGGAGCCATTCGCGTCGCGTTGGGGGTACTTCCAGCGGTCCAGGTGATTCTTGAAGTCGCCGTCGTTGCGCTGGACCAGGTCCAGGTTGGCCGGCGACTGCGCCCGAGCCCACCAGCCCTGTGCATCGGGCACGGCCAGTGCCCAGCGCAGGATGTCCCAACTCTCGTCGATCACGCTGCCATCGGGCAAGTGCAGCACCGGTACGGTCGCTTTGGGCGACAAGGCCAGCAAACCTGCTGGCTTGTCGCGCAAGCTGACCTCCACCGCCTCGAAGGCCCGCCCGGCCTGCAGCAGCGCCATCCGTGCGCGCATGGCGTACGGGCAGCGGCGAAAGGTGTAGAGCCGAGGCAACTGTGGACCTGGCAGGTTGGGTGGTGCGTGCATGGGTCAGGTCGGTGCAACGCCCCACTTCACCTGGCCCGAGCACCAGGTCGCCGGACGCCGGTGAAGCCAATGGTCGCACCTCGCCGCATGGCGCAGCGCTGGTGCAAGCCATGCGGTAGCGGCCCCGGCGCGAGCCCTTTCCGATGTCTTGGTTGATCTTTCAAGCAAGCCATCGGTCGGGTTGCTGCCGGTCGCCGAGGGATGCCTCATGCCGGCCCAGCAACAGCCCCCGCCGCCTGTGACCAGCAGCGTACGACCCCGAGGAGACAGCCGCCGCACGGGTCTGATGGCTGCGAAGCGCGCCGTCCCGATCGGCACAAACTAGAGGTCCGACAACACCGCGTCCAGCGCCGAAACCAGCGCGCTCGCTTGCGAGGCGACGTTCTCCACCGGTTGCTTCAAGGCCTTTGCAGGCAGAGGCGCGGCGTAGTGCGCCAGTGCGTGCAAGCGCTGGCCCTTGACCAGGATGACCGGACACAGCGCAGTCGGCACCTTCTTAGCGATATCGAGCACGGCCAGCGGCATGGTCAGCCGCGTCGCCAGGCCATCCAGAAGGTCGCTCTGGACGACGACCAC
>JBBAPL010000073.1:0-25113 GCA_040400895.1 Aquabacterium sp. | reverse complement strand
CCTACGCGTCTCGCCGCGCGGCGAAAGACTTACACCACTGGATGGGACGCCAGCCAGGTGGGCAGCTTCGGAGAAGCCTGGCGGGCAGCAATGGGTCGTTAGCAGGCGCACCGGATCCGATCCAATCTGCCGGACAGCGGCCATAGAAGGCTGCGGCCTCCGGCTATCGCCTTCCAGGGGGCGGCAACCTACGGGTCGCCTGCAAGCCGCTCAGTAGTCGGGATCCGGGTCGCGCGCCGACCCCGGCCGGGCCGGCGCGGATTGGCGCTGCGACAGTTCGCGCAGCACATCGGCCACCATCGACAGGCCCGGTGCGGTGCCGTACTGCTGCTTCAGGTCGACCAGGTAGGTGCTGACGAAGTTCAGCCGCTCGGCCAGGCCCACGGCCACCAGGCGCGAGATGGCCGGATGGCTGTCGAGCAGGGCGCGGCCGTCGGCGGCATGGCGCAGCACGCTGGGCTGGCTGGCGCGCACCGTGGCGCCGTAGGGCGTGCCCAGTAGCACTGAGATCTCACCGACCACCGCGCCAGGCTGCGCCACGGTGTTGATGTCGACGCCGTTCTTGGACACCTGCAGCGCGCCCGACACCAGCACCCAGATGCCGGCAGCCGACCCGCCTTCGGCCAGCACGGTGTCGCCAGCGGCAAAGTGCACCTCGGGCAGGCCTGCGGTCATGGCGAGCATGTCGTTCATGGCGGGATGGTAGGCGAGTCGGGCGTGGCCGGGCGTACCGCGCCCGACCGCGACACTCAGCCGGCCAGGTCGCCGGTGAGCATGCGCACGCGGTCCGACAGGTGCACCGCGATGTTGATGCGCAGCTTGGCGGCCAGTTCCGGGTGCTGCTGCATCAGGCGTTCGAAGGCCGCCACCGACAGGCCCAGCGCGCTGACATCCGATTCGGCCACCGCCTCGGCCGACCGCCGGTTGCGGGCCAGCACCGCCATGTCGCCGATGGGCACGCCCGGGGCGAACGACGCCAGCCGGCGGGTGGTGCCCGGCAGGCGCAGCGAGATCTCGCCGCGCAGGCTGATCTGCGGCGCGCCACCGGGGTCGCCGGCGCGCAACATCACATGGCCCCGTGGGGCCGGGCGGTCGACCTGCAGGCGGTGCAGCAGGGCCGGCAAGACCCAAGCCTGTGCCACCGCAGCCGCGCCGGCTGCGCTCAGGCGCGGTGGCGCGCGGCTCAGCCGCCACCGAGCCGGGCCATGCGCTGGGTGATGTGGATGATCTGCACCCAGTCATGCGACACGATGTCTTGCGCATGCACCAGGTGGTTGCGCAGCGATTCCAGCGCCTTGACCAGCTGCTTGCCGGCGCGTTTGGACTCCAGCCCCAGCGCGGCCACCGTGGGCGGGTGTTCCAGCATCAGCCGGGCCTTGTCGCCGAACTGCAGGCAGTCGATCAGGCGGCTGTGGCGTTCGCGGCGCTCGCGCTCCTGCTGCAGCTCGCGCGCCTTGTCCAGCCGGGCCGGGGGCACGCTGTCCTGCCAGCTGTCGCCGGGGAAGTGGCGCTCGATCAGCTGCAGCATGCCCAACTCGCACAAGGTGATGGCACCGAACAGCCACATGCGCACCAGCGGCTTGTTGACGGCGTCGCGCGCGATCACGCCGACCACGGCATCGGCCGCGGCGACAAAGCAGCGGTCGAACCGGGCCAGCACGTCGACCACGTCGACCAGCGATGCGCCCAGGTCCAGCACCTGGCCGGGCGAGAAGCGCAGCAGCGCCTGCGCGGCCGGCACGTCGCGCTGTGTGGCCAGCGCGGCCAGGTCGGTGCCCAGCACCCGGCCTTGCACCACGCCGTCGACGCACAGGCCGGCCACCGCTGCGCGCTGGCGCGCCATCGCCTCGGCCACGCTGGCGGCAGGTTGCTGGGCGTCGAAGCACAGCAGCGGGTCGAAGATGTCGCCGGCACGGAACATCTCGCGGAACGCGCCGACCAGGCGTGGCCGCGCCAACTGCTGCATCAGGTCGTGCAGCGCGGGCGCCGGCGGCTCAGGTGTGGCCGCGGCAGGGCTCTGCAGCCGCTGCAGGCAGTCGGCATGCAGGCGGCGGGCGCGCTGCATCAGCCGTGCATCGCCCCGCACCAGCACGGCCAGCAGGGCGTCCATCTCTTGCAGGTACACCCGCGCAAAGCGCTGGTCGTGGCGGGTGATGTCGTCGCAGTTGTCGATCAGGTCGGCCAGCTTCACCGTCTGGCCGCGCGGGGACGCGGCGGCCAGGTGGCGGCGGTCGATGTCCTTGCGTGCGGCGCGGTTGCCCTGGCTGGGGCGGCTGGTGTCGGTCAGTTCTTCCACCAGGCGCTGCACCGGCGTGCCGAACTCGCGCCGCAGGTCGTCGAAGGTGACGGTGGTGTCCTCCACCACATCGTGCAGCCAGGCCGCGGCGATGGTCTCGGGGTCGTCGGTGACGCCAGCCACCAGGCTGGCCACCGCGGCCAGGTGCACGTCATAGGGCTGTCCGCTGTACTTGCGGCGCTGGTCGATGCGCTGGTGGGCGCGGGTGGCGAAGTCGCGTGCACGCTGGATCAGATCGGGCATGGCGGGGGGCGGGCGCTGGGCAAAGACCTGCCGATTCTCAACCGGCCGGGCCGGCAGGCCGGGTTGGCAGCCGGCCTGCCAGCCTGCGGACTCACAGGCCGGCGCCCTACACTGCGCCCCCCATGACCATCCTGCTCGCGCCCATGGAGGGCCTGCTCGACCACCCGCTGCGCGAGGTGCTGACGGCGGTGGGGGGCATCGATCGCTGCGTCACCGAGTTCATCCGCGTCACCGACCAGCTGCTGACCGAACGGGCGTTCTTCCGCGTGATGCCCGAGCTGCGCAATGGCAGCCGCACCCGCGCCGGCACGCCGGTGCGCGCCCAACTGCTGGGCAGCGACCCGCTCTGCCTGGCCGACAACGCCGCCCGCCTGGCCGAGCTGGGCGCCGAGGGCATCGACCTGAACTTCGGCTGCCCGGCCAAGACGGTGAACCGCCACCGCGGTGGCGCAGTGCTGCTGGACGAACCCGACCTGCTGCACGACATCCTGGTCGTGGTGCGGCGCGCGGTGCCGGCGCATCTGCCGGTCTCCGCCAAGATGCGCCTGGGCCACCGCGACGACGACGGCCGGGTGGAAGCCGCCCAGGCCCTGGCCACCGGCGGCGCGGGCGAACTGGTGGTGCATGCCCGCACCAAGCTGCAGGGCTACCGCCCGCCAGCCTTCTGGCACCGGGTGGCCGACATCCGCGCCGCCGTGCACGTCCCGGTGATCGCCAACGGCGAGATCTGGACCGTGGCCGATGCCCAGCGCGCCCGCGCCGAATCGGGCTGCCAGGGCCTGATGCTGGGCCGCGGCCAGGTGGCCGACCCCGGCCTGGCCTGGGCCCTGCGGTCGGCCGACGGCGCTGCGCCGCACCCGGTGGCCTGGGCCGACCTGCAGCCCGGCCTGGCCCGGTTCTGGGCCTTGATCGCGCTGCAGACACCGCCGCGCCACCGCGCCGGGCGCATGAAGCAGTGGCTGAACCTGCTGCGCCGGCGCTACCCCGAGGCGCAGGCCGCCTTCGACCAGGTGCGCGCGGTCACCGACCCGGCGGCGGTGGAGGCGGCGCTGGGGTTGCCGAGTCCGCCGTCGATGGCGTCGGCGCCCGCGCCAGGATCACCACCAGCACCCCGCCCAGCACCGCCAGCGACGCACCCAGCAGGTGGGGCGTGAGCGGTTCGCCCAGCAGCCCCACGCCGCCAGCCGTGGCCAGCGCCGGCACGCTGAGTTGCAGGATCGCGGCGCGCGTGGCGGTCAGCCCGCGCAGGGCGGTGTACCAGATGGCGTAGCCTGCGCCGGAGGCCAGGGCGCCTGATGCCAGCGCCAGCAGCAGGCCGGGCATGTCCCAGCGCGCCTGTGCGGCCATCAGCCCGCTGACAACCAGCGCCAGCGGCGCGGCCCGCAGGAAGTTGCCAGCCGTCACTGCGGTCGGGTCGCCGCCCACCGTGCGGCCGCGCAGGGTGTAGACCGCCCAGGCGATGCCGGCGCTGCCCATCAGCAGCCCCGCCGCCAGGGACGGCGCGGCCAGCCCCGGCAGCAGCAGCCACACCAGGCCGGCACTGGCGGCGGCCAGGCCGGCCCATTGCAGCGGGCGCAGCCGCTCACCGCGCCACAGGCCCCAGCCGATCATCGTGGTCTGCACCACGCCGAACAGCAGCAGCGCGCCGGTGGCTGCGGTCAGGCTGACATAGGCAAACGAGAAGCCGGCGGCATAGACGAACAGCGCCAGCGCCGACGTCCAGTCGCCCGCCGCCCAGGGCAAGGCGCTGCCGGCGTGTCCACGCCCACGCCAGGCCACCAGCAGGGCCAACACCAGCGCGCCCGATCCCAGCCGCGCGCTGGTGAAGCTGGCGGGGTCGATGGCGGTGTGTTTCAGCGCCAGCCGGCACAGCAGGGAATTGCCGGCAAACGCCAGCAGCGCCAGGCTGGTGAGCGCTGCGGTGCGCCCGGGCGAGGGGGCTACGCTCAATCCGCGCTCAATCCGCGCTCAATCCGCGCTCAATCGGCGATCCATCCGCGCCCTCGGCGCCGTGCGCGTGGCGGGACGGCGGCGCCCCTCACATCGCGTCGATCGGATAGATCGGCCGGCGCACCTTGTGCAGGCCCAGCAGTGCGTAGTCGGAGCTGCACACGCCGGTGCCGGCGCATTCCACCGTGGCATGCGACATCGGCCGCAGGCCGGCGCGCCAGTGGATGCGGCTCTTGAGCATCAGGTACTTCAACCGGTCAGGGGCGATGCCCACCGCGGTGAGCGCCGCCATGTCGTTGGGCTCCACATGGTTGCTGATCACCACCACGTCGATGCCAGCGACATGCAGCACCGCCGTGGGGCCCATGTCGTTCAACTCGCCGCGGCCCATCGGCCCGCGGTTGCGGTACTGGCCATCACACAGCAGGCGGATGCGGCCGGTGACGGTACGCGGCGCACCCTGCAGGCCGATGCTGGGCATGTCGAGCTTGCCGCCCAGCGACAGGGTGATGGTGCTGCCCACGCCCGCCGCGATCATCTGCTGCACCGCCGCGGGGTCGAAGATGGCGAAGGCGGCGGCGTCGGTCAGGCCGGCGTCCAGCATGGCGCCCAGCACCGTCATCGTGTCCATGGTGCCGCCCGAGGCGCAGTTGTCGCTGTGGTCCAGCAGCACCACCGGGCCGCTGCCGGCGGGCTTGGCATCGGCCAGGTCCCTGGCGCGCGCCATCGACACCGGCAAGGACTCGATCTGGTAGACGAACTGCGCGCGCTTGCTCCAGGCCATCTCCAGCAGTTCATCGGTCCAGCGGCGGGCTTGGTCGGCGTCGCCGTCGCACACCACCACGGCCGACAGGCCGGCGTATTCGATGTCGGCATTGGGGAAGCCGACGAACACGCTGGCGCACAGCGCGCCCTGCGCTTCCATGGCGCGGCAGCGGGCCTGCAGGCTCTTGTTGGGCTCGTCGTCGCTGCCTTGGCGCATCACATGCGGCAGCATCGGCTGGCGGCCGAAGGCCATGGCCGGTTTCGCGTTGCCGGCCAGCAGCGCCAGGATGGCCTTGCCGGCACGCAGGCCGGTCTCATAGACGTCGATGTGCGGGTAGGTCTGGTAGCCGGCGATCACCGTGGCGTGCTGGCCAATGGCGTCATACAGGTTGGTGTGCATGTCCAGCGCCAGGCCGATGGGCACCGTGGGCGCCACCGCGCGGATGCGGCGCAGCAACTCGCCTTCACCGTCTTCATGGCTTTGCGTGACCATGGCGCCGTGCAGGTCGAGCAGCACCGCGTCGCAGCCCTGGGCCACCGCGGCCACGATGCGGCTGACCATGTACTCGAAGGCGTCGTCGTGCACCGGGCCGCTGGGCCAGGCATTGCCGGCCACCGGCACGGTGTAGTCGGCGCCCGCCGCCTCGGCCAGTTCGATGAAGGCGCCGATGGCCGAACCGGTGCCTTTGTAGGCGGCCACCGCCGCCGCGCCTTCGGGCGGCACGTCGGTGGCGGTGGCAAAGCGCGCCAGGGGCGTGGGCACAGGCGAGAAGGTGTTGGTCTCGTGCTTCATCTGCGCAATCACCAGCTTCATGGGGGCACTCTCCGGGGGATGGGGTGGGTCGGGGCTGGCAACCATCATGCCCCACGGCGCTGGCGCCGCCATCCCCGGTGTGACAGCCGGAAGTGCCTGGCTGCGGCTCAGAATCACCACCAGCCACACACCGGGACTTGAGATGACGGACCTTGCCTTTCTGCCTGCCCATGAACTGGCGCGCCGCCTGCGCCGCCGCGAACTCTCGTCGCTGGAACTGCTGGACCATTATCTGGCCCGCATCGCCCGCCTGGGCGGACCGATCAATGCCGTGGTGGTGCTGGACGCCGAACGTGCCCGCACCCGCGCCCGCGCCGCCGACGCCGCCCTGGCGCGTGGCGAACTGTGGGGCCCTCTGCACGGCCTGCCGATCACGGTGAAGGAAAGCTTCAACGTCGCCGGCCTGCCCACCACCTACGGCTACAGCGCCTACAAGGACAACATCGCCAGCAGCGACGCAGTGATGGTGCAGCGCCTGCAGGGCGCCGGTGCGGTGCTGTTCGGCAAGACCAATGTGCCGGTCTCGCTGGCCGACTGGCAGAGCTTCAACCCGGTCTACGGCACCACCGCCAACCCCTGGGACACCGGCCGCACGCCGGGTGGGTCGTCGGGCGGCGCGGCGGCGGCGCTGGCCGCCGGCTTCACCGGGCTGGAACTGGGCAGCGACGTCGGCGCGTCGATCCGCAACCCGGCGCACTACTGCGGCGTGTGGGGCCACAAGCCGACCTGGGGCGTGCTGACCCAGGTGGGGCATGAGCTGACACCGGTGCCCGACGCCGACAACTACGACATCGCCGCCGTCGGCCCGATGGCGCGCAGCGCGCACGACCTGGCCCTGGCGATGGACGTGCTGGCCCCGCCGCTGTCGGTGTGGACGCCGGTGGGCCGGGTGCCGGTGGCCTGGCGCGACCCCGGCACGCCCGCGCGCCAGTGCCGGGTGGCGGTGCTGTTCGACGATGCCCAGGCCGAGGTGGACGCCAGCGTGCAGCAGGGCCTGCGCGATCTGGTGTCCTTCCTGCGCAGCGAAGGCGTGCAGGTGACCGAAGACGCCCGCCCGGTCGACAGCGCCGAGGCCAACGCTGTCTACACCCACCTGCTGCGCGCGGCCACCGGCGCGCGCTACGACGATGCCGGCTATGCCGCGGCGCAGGCGCGTGCGGCCACCTTCCCGCCCGATGCGCAGCACTACGCCGCGCGCCACTTCCGCGCCAACACGTTCAGCCACCGCGACTGGGTGCAGATGGACATGCGGCGTGCCCGGCTGCAGCAGCAGTGGGCGGCGTTCTTCCAGCGCTTCGACCTGCTGGTGTGCCCGGTGGCCACCACGCCGGCGTTTGCGCACAACCAGGTGGGCGAGCGCTGGGACCGCATGATCCCGGTCAACGGCCACACCCAGCCCAGCACCGATGCCCTGTTCTGGGCGGGCTATCCCGGCATCGTCGGCCTGCCCGCCACGGCCATCCCGCTGGGGCTGAGCCCGCAGGGCCTGCCGGTGGGGGCCCAGGTCATTGCGCCGGCGTTTGCCGACCCGCTGGGCCTGCGCTTTGCGCAATGGGTGGAAGACGGCTTCCGCCGCTTTGTGCCACCGCCGGGGCTGTAGGCCCGGCGACCGCGCCATCTGGCCGGGGCTGAAACCCTGGCGACCGCGCCGTCAGGCCGTGGCTGCCGGTGCGCGGCCGAACAGCTTCTCCAGCGCGTGCAGGAAGGCGGTCAGGTCGAGCGGCTTGGTCCAGTAGTCGTCAAAGCCCTCGGCAAGTGCTGCGCGGATGTCTTCCGGCATGGCGTTGGCGCTCAAGGCGATGCAGCGGATGGCGGCCGTCGCCGGGTCGGCGCGCAGCCGGCGCAGCACGGCATGGCCGTCGGTGTCGGGCAACTGCATGTCCAGCAGGATCAGCGCGGGCAGCAGCCGCTGTGCGGCGGCCACGCCGCTGGCACCGTCCTCCGCGCCTTCAAAGTCGAGGTCAGGCCGCTGGCGCACCAGTTCGCGCACGATCAGCATGTTGACCGCGTTGTCCTCGATGTACAGCACCAGCGGCCGGCCGCCACCCGGGGCCGGCGGCGCTGGCGGCAGCGGGGCACCTGCGGCAAAGCCCGGCGGCGCCGGCTGCGGTGCCGCCGACTGTTGCAGCGCCAGTTCGAACACGCTGCCTTGCCCGGGCGTGCTGCGCACCTGCACCGACCCGCCCATCTGCTGCATCGACGCCTGCACGATGGCCAGGCCGATGCCGGTGCCCTCGGGACCGTCACGCTCGGCCCCCAGCCGGTTGAAGGGCTCGAACAGGTGCTGCAACTGGTCGGACGTCATGCCCCGGCCGGTGTCGTGCACCCGCAGCAACCACCAGCCGTCGTGGGACTCGGCGCTCACCGTCACCCGTCCGCCCGGCCGGTTGTACTTGATGCCGTTGGACAGCAGGTTCAGCAGCACCTGGCGCAGGCGCACCGGGTCGGCCAGCACCCAGCCGTCCAGCGTGCCCGGGTCCAGCTGCACCTGGTGCGCCTCGGCCAGCAGTTCCACCAGCGGCAGACTGGTCTGCACCAGTGGTGCCAGCGCCACCGGCTGCAGGGACAGTCGCAGCTCGCCCGATTCCAGGCTGGACAGCTCCAGCACATCGTCGATCAGCGCCAGCAGGTGCTCGCCCGACGCCTGCACCTGGCTGACCCGGCTGCGCCAGGTGCCGGGGTCGGGCGGGCGGCCCTCGGCGGTGTCGGCCAGCAGCAGCTGCGAGAAGCCCAGCACCGCGTTCAGCGGTGTGCGCAGTTCGTGGCTGATGCGGGCCAGGAAGCGCGCCTTGGCCTGGCTTTCCCGCTGCGCCAGCAGCCGTTCCTGGCGGGCGGCCTCGGCGTTGCGGGCGTCGGTGATGTCCCAGTTGATGCCGATGCGGCGCACCGTGGCGCCCGATGCGTCGCGCACCGGGGTCGACCGCGATGCCAGCCAGCGCACCGTGCCGTCGGGCCACACCACGCGGAACTCGGTGTTGGTGGGGCTGTCCTCATGCAGGGCCGCCTGCAGCTGGCGCAGATGGCCGTCGCGGTCGGCCGGGTGCAGCCAGTGGCGCATCTCGCTGGCGGTCACCATGCCCGGCGGGCGGTCCAGGCCGCGCAGGCGGAACATCTGTGCATCCCACCAGCCCTCGCTGGCCTCGCGGGTGGAATCCCAGGTGCCGATGCCGGCACCGCGTGCGGCCAGCGCGGCGCGCTCGACGGCCTCGCGCAGCCGGTCTTCGGTGGCATGGCGTTCGGTCACGTCCAGCACCACGCCGTTGAGCTGGCGCGGGCCCGGCCCGCCGCGCACGGACGTGCGGGTGGCCAGGCGGCGCACCTGACCGTCGGGCTGCACGATGCGCAGGTCGATGTCGAGCAGGCCGTCGTTGCGGCGCGCCAGCACGTCCAGGCTGCTCTGGACGGTGGCGCGGTCGGCCTCGTGCACATGCTCAGCGATGTAGCGGCACAGCATCGGCGCCTCCGCATCGGCTGCCAGGCTGTGCAGCTGGCGCATCTGGGCGTTCCAGTGCACCCGCGGCGGGTCGTCCAGTTCCACGCTCCAGACGCCCAGCCCGGCGGCCGCGGTGGCCATCTCCAGGCGCTGCGCCAGCGCCAGCGCCTGCTGCTGGGCGTCGAACCGGTCGCTCAGGTCGAGCATCACGCCCACATGGCCCAGCGTGCGGCCCTGCGCGTCACGCCGGCGCACGCCGCGGGTGAGCAGGGCGCGCCACTGGCCGTCGGCCCGGCGGCAGCGCAGTTCCAGGTCGCTGGGGCCGTCGGTGCCCAGTTCCAGGTCGACCCCCTGGGCCTGGGCCGCGGCGATGGCGCCCAGCTGTGCCTGCAGGATCTGGCGACTCTCGGCGTCCAGCCGCTCCAGCACTGCCGGCAGTGGCAGGCCCTGCGGCTGCGGCGGCAGGCCCAGCAGCGCCCAGCCCAGCGTGCTGGTGCGCAGCAGGCCGGTGGCCGCCTCGTGCTCCCAGATGGCGATGTCGGCCAGCGCCAGCACCAGGTTCAGCTGCGACTGCGCGTCACTGGCGCTGCGGGCCAGGCGGAAGGTCTCGGTGTCGTCGAAGACGATGCCGTGCACCTGCACCGGGTTGCCGCTGTCGTCGGCCTCCACCTGCCACAGCGTGCGGATGCGGTGCTCCACACCGTCCGGGTCCAGCACGCGGTAGCGGTGGGCATAGCGCCCCGGCATGGCCAATGATTGCCGGTGCAGCGCCATGGTCTCGTCCCGGTCATCGGGGTGGATCGCGGCCAGGGCCAGGTCCAGGTCGAGCGCGCCGGGCTGGGGCGCGCGGCCCCAGAACAGCCACACCTGGGCGTCCCAGTGGCGCACGCCGGTGCGCAGGTCGTGCGTCCAGGTGCCGAAGTGGGCCAGCTGCTGCCCGCTGTCCAGGCCTTGCAGCAGGCTCTGGTGGGTGGCTGGGCTGACCGGCGGCGCGCTGGGCACCAGTGCCGGCGCATCCGCCTGCGGCAGCAGGGTGACGAAGCACCAGCTGCCGTGCCAGCGCAGGCTCAGGCGTGCTGCCAGCGGCTGGCCTGGCGTGCCCTGGCCTGCCCAGGCCTGGTTGTCGGCACGTTCGCCCCGCTGCAGCAGCGCCAGCAAGGCCTGGGCGCCATCATCGGCCACGCCCGCCAGCCCGCCCGGCAGGGGCTGGTTGCCCGCACCGTCAGGCTGCTGGCCGGTGAAGTCGGCAAACGCCGCATTGCAGCCCAGCCACCGGCCCTGCGCATCGCACCAGGCCACCGGCACGGGCAGCAGGTCGAAGGCGGCGGTGTCCGGCATGGACGCCGCAGCCACATCGGCAGGGTCGGGCAAGGGCAGGTGCATGCGGGGCGGCCATGCGGCCGGCAGTTGGTGGCAGCGCGACTTGACGCCGCTGCCGCAAAGTCTAATGGCGCCATGGCCTGCGTGTCGGCCGGCGCCTCGCGCAGAATGCGGTCCCGCCTGCACCGCCGGCCGCCTCCAATACTGCACCGCCATGCCCTTGCCGCCACCCCTGACTGCCCTGCACGACCTGGACGATCAACTGGCCGGCAGCGGCTATGCGGTGCTGGACGCCGCCTCGCTGGCGCGGCTGGCGGCGCTGCCGGCCGATGCGCTGGCGGCCTGGGCGCCGCTGTGGGACGACCTGCCGCCCGACGCCTTCCTCAAGGATGGCGGCCGCTACCGCCGCAGGCGGCATGGGTGCTTCGTCGTCACGCCGGCGGCGGGCACGGTGCAGGCCATGCCGCACCGGGCGCACTGGCAGCCGGTGGAATACAACGCGCTGCACGGCGGCATCGAGCGCTGGTTCGCGCCGCTGCAGCCAGCCATGGCCGACGACCCGGCCTGGCGCCAGCTGCTGTGCGCGCTGGCCGCGCGCAGCGCGGTGTTGCGCGGTCTGGACCCGGCGTCACCCTGTTACGTCGAGGCGCATCCGTTTCGCATCGACACCACCGACGGCATCGGCCGGCCCACGCCCGAAGGCGCGCACCGCGACGGTGTCGACCTGGTGGTGGTGGCGCTGGTGGCCCGCCAGGGCATCAAGGGCGGCGAGACCCGGGTGTTCGACGCGCGTGGCCCGCAGGGCCTGCGCTTCACCCTGACCGAACCCTGGAGCGCACTGCTGCTGGATGACGAACGGGTCATCCACGAGAGCACGCCGATCCAGCCCATCGACCCCGCCAGCGGTGGCCACCGCGACACCCTGGTGATCACCTTCCGCCAGGGCGGGTTCCAAGGGCCTGCCTGAGCCCACCAGCGGTGGTCACCCAACCCAGCAGACGCCGTGGAACCGGCTTCGCCGGGTCACTGGCGGCGCCCCCTGGGGGGAGCGCCGCAGGCGCTTCGGGGGGGGTCAAGTTCTCATCAGCGTGCTCTTGCCGAACAGGCTCTCGATCAGGTCGACTGCCAAGTCAGCCGTCTGGTTGCGCACGTCCAGCGCCGGGTTCAGTTCCATCACGTCCAGGCTGCCCAGCCGGCCGGTGTCGGCGATCATCTCCATGCACAGCTGCGCCTCGCGGTAGGTGGGGCCGCCGGGCACGGTGGTCCCCACGCCAGGGGCGATGGGCGGGTCGAGAAAGTCGACGTCGAAGCTGACATGCAAGTGGGTCTGCGCATCCAGCGTGGCCAGCGCCAGTTCCATGGTGTGGCGCATGCCCATCTCGTCGATGTAGCGCATGTCGAACACCTCCAGCCCCACCTGGTGCACCAGCCGCTTCTCGCCGGGGTCGACCGAGCGGATGCCGATCTGCTTGATCCACTTCGGGTTGAGTGCCGGCACCAAGCCGCCCATCTCCACCAGCGGTTGCGGCCCCAGCCCGCACAGGCAGGCCACCGGCATGCCGTGCACGTTGCCGCTGGGGGTCAGGCTGTTGGTGTTGAAGTCGGCGTGCGCGTCCAGCCACAGCACGCGCAACTTCTTGCCCACGTTGCGGCAGTGCCGCGCCACGGCGCTGATCGAGCCCAGCCCCAGGCAGTGGTCACCGCCCAGCAGGATGGGCAGGCGGTCGCGCCGCAGCGCGGCCAGCATGGCGTCATGCACCGCCTGGTTCCAGGCCACCACCTCGGCCAGGTGCCGGTAGCCGTCGACCGGCGGCTGCCAGGGGTTGGCCGGGCCTGCCAGGTTGCCCAGGTCTTCGACCTGCAGGCCGTGGCGCTCCAGGGCGGCCTGCAGGCCGGCCACGCGCATGGCCTCGGGGCCCATGCGCGCGCCCAGGCTGCCGGCGCCGATGTCGGTGGGGGCGCCGATCAGGCTGATGGTCTGGGCCATAGGTCAGATGTCTTCGGCGAAAGCGCCGGTTCTAGCGGGCGTGGCGTCGAAGCCGTAGTGCTCGGCCAGGCGGCCCCAGGCGTCTTCGGCCGTTTCGACATATTGGAACAAGCCCAGGTCCTCCGGGCTGATCATGCCGGTGTCGACCAGGTGCTGGAAGTTGACCAGCTTCTCCCAGAACGCGCGGCCGAACAGCAGGATCGGCCGGCGCCGGCTCTTGCCGGTCTGGATCAGGGTCATCGTCTCGAACAACTCGTCGAGCGTGCCGAAGCCGCCCGGGAAGCACACCAGTGCGATGCTGCGCATCACGAAGTGCATCTTGCGCAGCGCGAAGTAGTGGAACTGGAAACACAGCTCCGGCGTGATGTACGGGTTGGGCTCCTGCTCGTGCGGCAGCACGATGTTCAGGCCGATGCTCTTGCCGCCCACCTCGAAGGCGCCTCGGTTGCCAGCTTCCATGATGCCGGGCCCACCACCGGTCACCACGTAGATCGGCGTCTCCAGCGTGGCCGACCGCTCGGTCACCAGCGCGGCAAAGCGGCGCGCCTCGTCGTAGTAGTGGCTCATCGCCAGCGCGGCCTGGGCGCGGGCGACGGCCGTGGCGTCGGCCCCTTGCTCAGCCTCGGCCAGCCGCGCCAGTGCTTGCTCGGGGCTCAGGATGCGGGCACTGCCGAAAATGACGATGGTCGACTCGATGTTCAGTTCGCGCTGCACCAGCTCGGGCTTGAGCAGTTCCAGCTGCATGCGCACCGGCCGCAGTTCCTCGCGCAGCAGGAACTCGGTGTCGGTGAAGGCCAGGCGGAAGGCGCTCTTCGGACCGCCGTAGCGCGACGGCGTCGTGGCGGCATGCACTTCCTCGCCGGCGCTGGGGAAGTTGCGGGCGGTCAGGTCGTTGTTGGGCTTGTTGTCCATGCCCCGAGCTTATCGCGCAGGTGACACCCGGCACCAGCGCCGCCCTTCGCCTACCATCTCCTGACAATGCAATTGCAAGCGATCACCCTCGACCTGGACGACACCCTCTGGCCCATGGCGCCCACCCTGCGCCGTGCCGAGGCCCTGATGCAGGATTGGCTGCGCCAGCACGCCCCCGCCACGGTGGCCGCGCACGACAAGCCCGCCTGGCTGGCGATCCGCCGCGCGGTGGTGGCCGACCGGCCCGACTGGGCGCACGACCTGTCGGCCCTGCGCCGCGAGACCATCCGCCGCGCCTTGCTGGCCGCTGGCGACGACCCGGCGTTGGCGGTGCCGGCCTTCGAGGTGTTCTTCGACGCCCGCCAGCAGGTGCAGCTGTTCGACGACGTGCTGCCGGCGCTGGCGCGGCTGGCCGCACGCTGGCCGGTGGTGGCGCTGACCAACGGCAACGCCGACGTGCATCGGGTGCCCGGGCTGGGCGCGCATTTCCATGCCGCACTGAGTGCGCGCGACCTGGGCCTGGCCAAGCCGGCCGCGGCCGTGTTTGCCGCCGCCTGCCAGCGCGCCGGCGCCGCCCCCGGCGCCACGCTGCACATCGGTGACGACCCCGCGCTGGACGTCGATGGCGCCCTGGCCGCCGGCCTGCAGGCCGCCTGGGTGCGCCGGCCCGAACTGCCCGACATCGGGGCGCCGACCGGGCAGGCCCATCACGTGGTGGCCAGCCTCGCGGAACTGGCCGATCGCCTGGGTGTCTGAAGTCCGGAGAAGCCCCTGGAAGCAGGGCAACTTTCACGCCAGCACTTCACGCCCCAGCAAAACACCCGGCCTATACTGGCCGATCATCTTCAGGTTAGGCGGGCCTCACATGGCCAAGGCAGGGCAAATGACGGGCAAGTTCAAGGTGGCAGGGCTGCTGGCCGTGGGTGCCGTTGCCGGCGCATTGACCACCATGCAGTTGCAGGCTTTCGCGCGCAATTCGCTGTCGCCGCTGCCGCTGGAAGAGTTGCAGCAACTCGCCGCGGTCTTCGGCATGGTCAAGAGCGACTACGTGGAGCCCGTCGACGAGAAGAAGCTGATCTCCGACGCCATCGGCGGCATGGTCGCCGGGCTCGACCCGCATTCGGTCTACTTCGACAAGAAGACGCTGAAGGAATTCCGCGAAGGCACCACCGGCAAGTTCGTCGGCGTGGGCATCGAGATCGGCATGGAAGACGGCCTGGTCAAGGTGGTGTCGCCGATCGAAGGCTCGCCGGCCTTCCGCGCCGGGCTGAAGCCGGGCGACCTGATCACCCGCATCGACGAGACGGCGGTCAAGGGTCTCAGCATGGACCAGGCCGTCAAGAAGATGCGCGGCGAGCCCAACACCAAGGTGCAGCTCACCATCTTCCGCAAGGCCGAGGCCCGCAGCTTCCCGGTGACCATCACCCGCGAAGAAATCCGCGTGCAGAGCGTGCGCGCCAAGATGATCGAGCCGGGCTATGCCTGGGTGCGCGTCAGCCAGTTCCAGGACCGCACGGTCGATGATTTCGCCCGCAAGGTCGACGAGTTGTACAAGGCCGACCCGAACATCAAGGGCCTGGTGCTCGACCTGCGCAACGACCCGGGCGGCCTGCTCGAAGGCGCGGTGGCGCTGTCGGCGGCCTTCCTGCAGAGCGATTTGGTGGTGGTCAGCACCAATGGCCAGATCGCCGAGAGCCGGGCCACCTTCAAGGCGTCGCCCGAGTTCTATGTGCGCCGCGGCAGCAGCGACCCGCTGCGCAAGCTGCCGGCCGCGCTGAAGACGGTGCCGCTGGTGGTGCTGGTCAACGAAGGCTCGGCCAGCGCCAGCGAGATCGTGGCCGGCGCGCTGCAGGACCACAAGCGCGCCACCATCATGGGCGCGCAGACCTTCGGCAAGGGCTCGGTGCAGACGGTGCGCCCGCTGTCGGCCGACACCGCGCTGAAGATCACCACCGCCCGCTACTACACGCCGGCAGGCAAGTCGATCCAGGCCAAGGGCATCGTGCCCGATGTCTGGCTGGACGAAACCGCCGAAGGCAATGTCTTCGCCGCGCTGCGCATGCGCGAGGCCGACCTGGAAAAGCACCTGGGCGGCGCCGACGAGAAGAAGGACGAAGCCCGCGAGAAGGCCCGCGAGGAAGCGCGCAAGAAGCTGGAAGAACTGTCTGCCAAGACCAAGGAGGCGCCCAAGCCGCTGCCCGAGTTCGGCAGCGCCGAAGACTTCCCGTTGCTGCAGGCGCTCAACCAGCTCAAGGGCAAGCCGGTGGCCGTCAGCAAGACGCAGAGCGAGCGCAAGGCCGAGTTGGACGCCGACAAGCGCTGACCCGGCTCAGCCGTCTCCAACAGCCCGTTTCGGCGGGCTTTTTCATGCCCGGCCAGCTTATGCTCGGCTGATGAACGACGACCAGCTGCTGCGCTATTCCCGCCACATCCTGCTCGATGCCATCGGCGTGGAAGGCCAGCAGCGCCTGCTGGACAGCCATGCGCTGGTGATCGGCGCCGGGGGCCTGGGCTCGCCGGTGGCGCTGTACCTGGGCACGGCCGGCGTGGGCCGCATCACCCTGGTCGACCACGACACGGTGGACGTGACCAACCTGCAGCGGCAGATCGCCCACAACCTGTCTCGCGTGGGTCGGCCCAAGGCCGAGTCGGCGCGCGAGACGATCGCTGCCATCAACCCCGACGTGCAGGTGCTGCCGGTGGTGCAGCGTGCCGACGCTGCCTGGTTGGCCCGGGCTGTGGCCGATGCCGATGTGGTGCTGGACTGCAGCGACAACTTCCAGACCCGCCATGCCGTGAATGCCGCCTGCGTGGCTGCTGGCAAGCCGTTGGTGTCGGGCGCTGCCATCGGCTTCGACGGCCAGATCTCGGTCTACGACACCCGTCAGGCGGAAGCGCCTTGCTACGCCTGCATCTTTCCGCCCGACGCCACCTTCGAGGAGGTGCGCTGCGCCACCATGGGTGTGTTTGCGCCGCTGGTGGGCATCATCGGCAGCATGCAGGCGGCCGAGGCGCTGAAGCTGCTGTTGGGGGTGGGCAGCAGCCTGGCTGGCCGGCTGCAGATGCTGGACGCCCGCAGCATGGAATGGACCGAGATCCGGCTGCCGCGCCAGGGCGGCTGCCCGGTCTGCGCCGGACGCTGAGCCCGCACCGAGTCAGCCCCTGCGGGCTGGCGAGTGGCGGGCGAAGGCTCTGCCGGCTTGCAAGCCGGCAAGCTCCTGACCAGCGGTCAGCGGCTGCGGTCTGCCAGGGCCTGCAGGTCGCCTGACAGCAGGATCTGCAGGCCGTTGGCGGGCGTGGCCACGGCCTCGGCCAGCGCGGTGGCCACGGCCGTGGCCTGGATCGGCCGCAGATGGCGTGGAATCATCCAGCCCACGGCCGGCATCAGTTGCTGGGCCAGCGCTTCCATCGGCCGCCTGGGTTGGCCCAGCGCATCGCGCGCACCCAGCAGCAGCGATGGCCGCGCCACCACCAACTGCGGCCAGCCCTGGGCGGCCAGCGCCTGTTCCACCTCGCCCTTGCAGCGGTTGTAGAACACCGACGACTTGGCATCTGCGCCCATGGCCGACACCAACCCCAGGCGGGTGGCACCGGCCGCCTGGGCTGCCTGGGCAAAGGCCAGCACCGCGTCGACGTCCACGGCGCGGAAGGCGGCTTGCGAGCCGGCCGTCTTGATCGTGGTGCCCAGGGCGCAGAAGGCCCAGTCCACCGGTGGCAGCGCCTGGCGACGGCCCAGCGTGCGGTAGTCCACCACCAGCGGTTGAACCGCGGCCGGCTGCGGACCCAGCGCCTTGGGCTGGCGCACCAGGGCGGTGATGCTGCCCACCCGCACGTCGCCCGTGAGCCGGGCCAGCAAGGCCCGGCCGATCAGGCCGGTGGCACCGGCCACCACCACACGGGCACCAGGCTGCGCAGCCATCGGCGGCGTGCCGGTCATCTCAGCCGCCAGCGTGTTCGTCAATGCGGGCTTCAGCGCTTGGGCGGGCCGCTGCGGCCGCCGGGGCGTCCACCGCCGCCACCGCCACCGCCACCGCCACCGCCCGCACTGCGGCCTGGGCCACCGGCAGGGCGTGCACCGCCACTGCCTGCCGGTCGCGCGCCGCCGAAGCCGCCGCCACCGGCTGCGGGCCGGCCGCCGCCGGAGCCGCCACCCGATCCGCCTTCACGCCGGCCCTGGCCACCACCACCGCCGCCGCCGGAGCGGCCGCCACCGCCACCGCCGCCACCGCCCGGCCGGCCACCGCCGAAGCCGCCGCCGGCATTGCGGCGCGTGCCGCCCACGCCGATGGTCATGCGGCCCAGCACGATGGGCTCGGCCTTCTCGTTGCCGGGCGGCTCGAAGCCGGGCACCACCTCGCTGGGAATCTGGCGCTTGATCAGGCGCTCGATGTCGCGCAGGAAGATGTCCTCGTCCACGCACACCAGGCTGATGGCCTCGCCCTGGGCGCCGGCGCGGCCGGTGCGGCCGATGCGGTGCACATAGTCCTCGGGCACGTTGGGCAGTTCGAAGTTGACGACGTGCGGCAGCATGTCGATGTCGATGCCGCGCGCGGCGATGTCGGTGGCCACCAGCACCTGCAGGTCATTGGTCTTGAAGTCGGCCAGCGCCTTGGTGCGGGCACCCTGGCTCTTGTTGCCGTGGATGGCCATGGCGCTGATGCCCTCTTCATTGAGGAACTCGGCCAGCCGGTTGGCACCGTGCTTCATGCGGGTGAACACCAGCACCTGGTGCCAGTTGCCGGTCTTGATCAGGTGGCTGAGCAGCGCTTTCTTGTTCTCGCGGCCCACCGGGTGCACTTTCTGGGCGATGGTCTCGGCCGTCTGGTTGCGGCGTGCCACCTCGATCAGCACGGGCTGGTTCAGCAGCTTGTCGGCCAGCGCCTTGATCTCGTCGCTGAAGGTGGCCGAGAACAGCAGGCTCTGCTTCTTGGCCGGCAGGTAGCTCAACACCTTCTTGATGTCGTGGACGAAGCCCATGTCCAGCATGCGGTCGGCTTCGTCGAGCACGAAGATCTGCACATGGCTCAAGTCCAGCGTGCCCTGTTGGTGGTGGTCTAGCAGGCGGCCGGGGGTGGCCACCAGGATGTCGACACCGCGGCGCAGCGCGTTGATCTGCGGCTGCATGCCCACGCCACCGAACATCACCATGCTGGTGAGCTTGAGGTACTTGCCATAGGTGCGCACGCTTTCCTCCACCTGCGCAGCCAGTTCGCGGGTGGGTGTGAGGATCAACGCGCGGATGCAGATGCGACCCTTGGCGTCCTTCTTGGGCGGCTCGCTGCTCAGGCGCTGCAGCATCGGCAGGGTGAAGCCGGCGGTCTTGCCGGTGCCGGTCTGGGCGCCGCCCATCAAGTCGCCGCCTTGCAGCACGGCGGGAATGGCCTGCGCCTGGATCGGCGTGGGGGTGTCATAGCCCTGGTCGGCAATGGCGCGCAACAGCGGCTCGGCGAGGCCGAGATCGGTGAATTTCATGGAGTTTTGAGCGCCCCGGTTGTGGGTGGGGCGTGTCGCGGTCTGCCTGCAGCCGCTTGTTGCCAAGGGCCCCAGTCGGGGAGGAAGACGGGTCAGTGCGAAGGTCGGAATCGACTGCGAGGGCGTGACTGGTGGCGCCCTGACAGCGTCGATTGTAGGCGCCCGTGCCCGGTCGGCCGGAAGATCAGGACATTCATGCGCCGGCTGTTCGGTGCTTGGGGCAAACCTAGAATCGCCCACCGCATCTTTGAAAGCCCGCCATGGACACCCGCGTCAACCCAGTTCGTGAACGCATCGAGCGCGTGCGCCAAGCGCTGGCGGCCCATGGCGCGCAGGCCCTGCTGGTGCCCAGCGCCGACCCCCACCTGTCCGAGTACCTGCCCGGCCGCTGGCAGGGGCGCGAATGGCTGTCGGGCTTCACCGGCTCGATGGGCACGCTGGTGGTCACGCCGACCCAGGCGGCACTGTTTGCCGACAGCCGCTACTGGCAGCAAGCCGAAGACCAGCTGCTGGGCAGCGGCATTGACCTGGTGAAGATCCCCACCGGCGCCGCCACCCACCACATCCAGTGGCTGGCCGATCACACGCCGCGCGGCGGCGTGGTGCGGGTCGACGGCGACGTGCTGGGCCTGGCCGCCGCCCAGCAGCTGCGTGCTGCACTGGACGCCGCCGGCATCACGCTCCAAACCGATGCCGACCTGTTCACCGCCGCCTGGCCCGACCGCCCCGCACTGCCGGTGGCCGCCGTGTACGCCCATGCCGCACCGCAGGCGAGCGAGCCCCGCACGGCCCGGCTGGCGCGGGTGCGTGAGGCCATGGCCCGCCATGGCGCCACGCACCATTTCGTGTCCACCGTCGACGACATCGCCTGGCTGACCAACCTGCGTGGTGCCGACGTCGAGTACAACCCGGTCTTCCTGGCCCACCTGCTGATCGACGCCACCCGTGCCACGCTGTTCGTCGGCGCGGGCAAGGTGGCGGCCGCGCTGGCGGCCGAGCTGGCGGCCGATGGCCTGGCGTTGGCCGACTACGCCCAGGCGGCACCGGCCCTGGTGGCGTTGCCGCTAGGCAGCACGCTGCTGGTCGACCCGCGCCGCATCACGCTGGGCTTTCGCCAGCAAGTGCCGGCAGGCGTGGCGGTGGTCGAGGCCATCAACCCCAGCACGCTGTTCAAGAGCCGCAAATCCGACGCCGAGGCGCAGTTCGTGCGCCAGGCGATGGTGGAAGACGGCGTGGCCATGTGCCGCTTCTATGCCTGGTTCGAGGATGCGCTGGCCCGCGGCGAGCGCATCAGCGAGCTGACCATCGACGAGAAGCTCAGCGCCGAGCGGGCCAGGATGCCCGGCTTCGTGGGCCTGAGTTTTTCCACCATCGCCGGCTTCAATGCCAATGGCGCACTGCCGCACTACCGTGCCACGCCCGAGAGCTACGCCTGGCTCGACGGCGACGGCCTGCTGCTGATCGACAGTGGTGGCCAGTACCTGGGCGGCACCACCGACATCACCCGCGTCTGGCCGGTGGGCACCATCACCAA
Organism: Aquabacterium sp.; assembly: GCA_040400895.1. GTDB lineage: Bacteria > Pseudomonadota > Gammaproteobacteria > Burkholderiales > Burkholderiaceae_C > Pseudaquabacterium. Next base: position 4,387 of record JBBAPL010000073.1, on the reverse strand, counting down.
CGCCCACCGGCGTGATTGCACCCGCGTGCTGCAGGGCATGATGAACCTGGCGCGGGCGCGTTTTCCGCGCGGCACGCTGAGCCCCTTCCTCGACACCCTGGCGCGCGCGCCGCTGTGGGCCGACGGCATCGACTTCGGCCACGGCACCGGGCACGGCGTGGGCTATTTCCTGAACGTGCACGAGGGTCCGCAGACCATCAGCAAGGCACAGCCCGAGCCGCACATGGCGATGGAGCCCGGCATGATCACCAGCGACGAGCCCGGCGTCTACCGGCCCGGCCAGTGGGGCGTGCGCATCGAGAACCTGCTGCTGAACGTGCCGGCCGCCACGCCTGAGAACGGCACCTTCGGCGAGATGCTGGAATTCGAGACGCTGACGCTCTGCCCGATCGACGCCCGCTGCATCGATGCCAGCCTGCTGCGCCCCGACGAGATCGCCTGGCTGAACCAATACCACGCCACCGTGCGTGACCGCCTGGCCCCGCGCCTGGGCGCGGATGCCGACAGCGCTGCCTTGGCCTGGCTGCACAAGCGCACCGACGCGCTGTGAGCGCCGGCCGCTGGGCCGTGGGCATCGACCTGGGCGGCACCAAGACCGAGGCCGTGGCGCTGGACGCCACGGGCCAGGAGCGCTGGCGCCAGCGCACCGCCACACCCGCCGCCCAAGGCTACGACGCGATCCTGGACGCCCTGTGCGGTCTGGTCGACCAGGCCCGCGCGGCCAGCGGCGGCCGGCCCACCATCGGCGTGGGCGCCCCGGGCAGCCTGACAGCCGGCGGCCTGGTGAAGAACGCCAACACCCTGTGCCTGAACGGCCGGCCGCTGCAGCAGGACCTGCAGCAGCGCCTGGGCCAGCCGGTGGCGCTGGCCAATGATGCGAACTGCCTGGCCTTGTCGGAGGCCACCGATGGTGCCGGCCAAGGCGCGCCGGTGGTGTTTGCCGCCATCCTGGGCACCGGCTGCGGCGCGGGCATCGCGGTGGGTGGCCGGGTGCTGACCGGCCCCAACTGCCTGGCCGGTGAATGGGGCCACAACCCGTTGCCTTGGGCGCCGGCCGACGAAGCGCGGCCCCGTTGCTACTGCGGCCAGGCCGGCTGCGTGGAGACCTTGTGCAGCGGCCCTGCCATCGCCGCCGACCACCAGCGCCGCCACGGTGGCACGCTGACGGCGCTGCAGATCGCGCAGCAGGCCGCCGCCGGCGATGCCGCCTGCGCCGACAGCCTGACGCGCTGGCAGCAGCGCCTGGCGCGTGCACTGGCCGGTGTGATCAACCTGCTGGACCCGGATGTGATCGTGCTGGGTGGCGGCCTGTCGCGTTTGGTCGCGACGTACACCGCCGTGCCGGCGCTGTGGGGCCAATGGGTGTTTGCCGGCGGCCAACGTGAGCCGGTGCGCACCAAGCTGCTGCCAGCCGCGCATGGCGATGCCTCGGGCGTGCGCGGTGCGGCCTGGCTGGGGCGCGACCTGGAGACCACCGGATGAGCAGCGACCCTCTCGCCGCGTCGATCGACGCCTTCCGCAGCGGCCGGCTGTCGGCAGACCAACTGGTGGCGCACTGGCGCACCGCGGTGTCCGGCTGGCCCGGCCTGCCGCCACGCTATGCCGCCGTGCTGGAACAGCTGCTGGCCCCGCTGGAAGCCAGCGCCTTGTTCACCGAAGAGAGCTGCAGCTTCAGCCACAGCGACCTGGCCGACAGCCTGGTGCAGTGGCTGCAGCATGCCCGGGTGGCCGCGCCCGGTCGCTGACCGGTCCGCTGCGGGCGGACCAGGGTCAGCCGCCCGCCCGCTGCTGCGCAGCGGCCAGCGCACTGCGCAGGTTCTCGGCGCTGTCGGCCAAGTGGGCGCGGGCCTCGGCGCTCAGGCCCTTGCGGTTGGTGGCGCGTTCCAGCTGCTGGGCCAGGGCGGTGCTGCGGCTGCGCAGCAGCGCGCGGGCGTCGCCACGGGTCATCAGGCCGGGGCGCAGCACCAGCGCGGCCAGGCGGTTGATGTGTTCGCGCTGCAGGTCGCGCCGGGGCTGCGGGATGTCGGCGTTGCCGGCCAGTTCGCTCCAGACGTCGGCCTCCAGCTGGTCGTACAGCTCCGACAGCCGCAGCGGCTGCGCCGGCGGGCTGACCTTGGCCTCGGTGTCGAGCACCCGTGCGGCCAGTGGGTCGCCCATCAGCCGGTTGAGGATGGCGCGTTGCAGGTCCAGCACCGTCTGGCCCAGCGGAAACTCGGTCGGCACGGCCAGAGATTCCCCGCGCTCGAAGAAGTCAGGCGCCAGCTTGCGCTGCAGCGCCGGGCTGACGACGAAGGCATCGGCCGCCAGCACCCGCTGCGACAGCATCTGCAGGGCGGCTCGCTGGTCGGCCGCCGGCAGCGGCTGCAGCGGGTCGCGCCCGGTGTTGGGAAAGTCGCGCAGCGTGCGCACGCCGCCCACCTGGCGCAGCAGCACGCCGGCCGCGCGGCCGGCATCGCGCACGGCGTAGCCCAGCGTGCGGCGCAGGATGCCGAAGTCCTCGTCCGGCTTCAGTACCCGCGTCTCCTGGCGCTGGAACAGGTCGCGTGCAATGTCGAAGCGGCGCGCCGCGAAGGCCAGCACGTCATTGCCCAGGTCTCCTTGCAGGGTGTCGGGGTCGATGCCCAGGAAGTTGTCTTCGTCGGTGCCGTAGGCCAGCGCCGGTTCGCCGCTGCGGGCGGCGATGGCGGCCAGCTCGGCGGCCTCCTGCTCGGGTGGGAACGGGGTGTAGGCGTAGGCAATCGCCCAGTAGTCGTAGGCCCCCAGCGTGGCCTGGAAGGGCGCGGCGGCGGGCTCGCCCGGGCGGGGCAGGTTGATCGGGGCGTACTCCATCACGCTGCCGGTGAAGGCGGCGCGGCGGGTGAACTCCGGGTCGGCCACCTGGCTGGCGCTGACAGCCTGCGATGCACGGAAGTTGTGTCGCAGGCCCAGCGTGTGGCCCACCTCGTGCATCGTCATGTCCTTGATGTAGTCGAGCACGAACTGCTGCGCCTCTGGGCTGTCGGGGTCGACCTCGCCACGGGTGGCCAGCACGTCCAGGGCATAGCCCAGTTGCTCGGCCGCATGATCGGCATGGCGGCACTGCAGCGGGTCATGCGCCAGGCCGCTGGCCAGCTGTTCGGCCGTGGGCGGGCCGGCCACCTGCAGCAGCTCGGCCCAGTCCTGCGCCGCGGCGGCAGTGCTGGTGCCGCCCAGCACCCGGGCGCGCAGGTTGCGCAGGCTGCGCGAGCTGAGGCTCTCGATGCCGATGTCGGCGTCCAGGATCTCGCCCGAGCGCGGGTCGACATGGCTGGGGCCGATGGCGCCGAAGTCCGGCTCGCGGTTGGTCATCCAGCGCAGCGACGCCACGCCGGCGTCCAGCGTGTCCCAGTCGGCATCGTCGGGCTGCTGCTTGACGACCACCGCGTCCTGGAAGCCAATGGGTTCGAAAGCCTTGTTCCACTCCAGCACCCCGGCGGTGATGGCGGCTCGGTACTTCAGCGGGATGTTGCGGTCGAGCCAGTAGGTGATGGGCTTGACCGGCTCGGACAGCGCTGCCACCGGGTCCTTCTTCTCCAGCCGCCAGCGGTTGACCACCCGCTGGCGCGGGCTGCGCGCCAGGTCGTCGCTGTAGTCATCGGTGACTGAATGGAAGAAGCCCACGCGGGGGTCGGCCGGGCGGCCGGCCATCGGCTTGCCGGGCAGTTGCGCCAGCGAGTAGTGCAGGCCCAGGAACAGGCTGCGCGGATCGGGCACGCCGCCGGGCACGCTGGGTGCCGGCGCGCCGGGTGGCCCGCCAGGCTGGGGCACGGCGATGCTGCTGGTGGCGAAGTGGTTGTTGGTCTCCAGCACCAGCAGGCCGGGTTGGCCGCGCACACCCACCACCGCCGAGTTGCGTGGGTCGAAGGCGTAACCCTGGCGGTAGGCACGCTGCAACTGGGTGCCCAGGCCCATCAGGTCGGACATCAGCATCGCGCTCAGGTCCACCAGCACGGCCTTGCGGTCGGGGTGGGGCGCGCTGGCCACCGGGCCGGCCGCCAGCAGGCTGGGAGAAATGGCGGCGGCCACGGCCCGCGCCTCGGGCGTGCCGGACTTGGCCACCTGTCTCTGGTTGATTGCCAGCAACTGCACCACGTTGTGCTGGCGGCGGAATTGCACCAGCGTGGGCGCGTACAGCATCAGCCCGCCGAACAGCCGGCCTTCACCGATGCCGGTGCGCAGCTTGGGCGACAGGAAGAACGGCTTGTCGAAATCCTCGGGCCGCAGCTCGATCCAGACCCGCTCGTCCTTCTGCCAGACGGAAAACAACCCGTGCGTGGGCCGCGCGTCCTTGATGACGGTGGCGAACGGTGGTGGCTGGCCCGGCGCCGGGGGCGGCACGGCGGCCACTGGTGCCGCAGCGCCCGGCGCA
>JBBAPL010000072.1:0-25189 GCA_040400895.1 Aquabacterium sp. | reverse complement strand
GTCCACCACCTGGATGCCCTGGGCCAGCGCCGTCTTCTTGAACACCTCGGCCACGCCCTGGCCGTAGGCAGTGCGGTCGTCGATGATCGCGACCTTCTTGATCTTCAGGTTGTTGGCCGCATGCAGGGCCAGGCCGGCGCCCAGCGCGTTGTCGTTGGCCAGCAGGCGGAAGGTGGTCTTGAAGCCCTGCTGCGTCAGCTTGGGGTTGGTGGCCGACGGCGTGACGTGGGGGATGCCGCACTGGTTGTACACGGCCGACGCGGGGATGGTGGTGCCCGAGTTCAGGTGCCCGGCCACGCCTGCCACCTTGGCGTCGCACAGCTTCTGTGCGGCTGCGGTGCCCTGCTTCGGGTCGGCGGCGTCGTCTTCGGCCACCAGTTCCAGCTTGACCTTCTTGCCGCCGATCGTCACGCCCTTGGCGTTCAGATCCTCGATGGCCATGCGTGCGCCGTTTTCATTGTCCTTGCCGTAGTGCGCCTGCGCACCCGAAACCGGGCCGACGTGGCCGATCTTGACGACCATGTCCTGCGCCATGACGGTGCCGGTGAGCAGGGCCGCAGCGGCCGCGACGATCACATTGAGCTTGAGTTGCATGCAAAAACCTCCGGATGGGATGGATGGGTTGAGAGTGGAAACGCTGCCTCTGTGTCGACGGGCGGTTTCTCAACCGGCGGAACGATACACCGGTTGCTGCCCCATTCCGGCACAGGGGCCCTCGGGGCTTGCCCTAGCGCAGAACCGGCGCAGCAGCGTCAACCAGCAAGGGGCGTGCCGCGTTCGCCTCGGCCTGGTCAGGCCGCGTCCTGCGGGTGGTTCACCGGCGAGCGGCCAGCGGCCACGTGGGCGCGCCAGCGTTGCCGGCCGGCGGCCACCTCGTCATCGGCCCGGGCCACCAGCTCGATGGTGCGCGCGGGCAGCGGCACGTCGCCCAGCCCGCCCGGGCCCAGGTTCACCAGCACATCGCAGGCGCCCGCATCGGCCGGCTGGTCAGCCAGCCACAGCGGCGTGGGTGCCAGGCGTGGCGGCGGCTGTTCACCGGCGCGCAGCCGGGCATGGGGGAGGAACTCACCGGCGTCGAAGGTCCAGAGCAACTGGTCCAGCCGGGACAGCTGGGCCGCGTCACCGGTGACGACCACCCGCGCCCGGCTGCGGTGCGCCTTGCGCAGCAGCCGGCAGGCATAGGCCAGCTTGTCGCCCAGCCCGGTGTGGAAGTCGATCTGCACGATCCGGCAACAGTCTTACTTGGCGTGTGCCATCACCCAATGCGTCAGCAAGCCCACCGGCCGGCCGGTGGCGCCTTTGGCCGCGCCGCTCTTCCACGCGGTGGCAGCGATGTCCAGATGCGCCCAGCGCAGCTTGGCGGTGAAGCGCTTGAGGAACATCGCCGCGGTGATGGCGCCGCCCGGGCGGCCGCCGATGTTGGCCATGTCGGCGAAGTTGCTCTTCAGGCCCTCGTCGTAGGCGTCGTCCAGCGGCATGCGCCAGCAGGTGTCCAGCGCGGCATGGCCGGCGGCCAGCAGATCGGCGGCCAGCGCATCGTCGGGCGAGAACATGCCCGAGTGCACCGCACCCAGCGCCACCACACAGGCACCGGTCAGGGTGGCAATGTCGACCACCGCGGCGGGCTTGAAGCGCTCCACATACGTCAGCGCGTCGCACAGGATCAGCCGGCCCTCGGCGTCGGTGTTGAGCACCTCGATGGTCTGGCCCGACATGCTGGTGACCACGTCGCCCGGCTTCAGCGCCCGGCCACTGGGCATGTTCTCGCAGGCGGCGATCACGCCGATGACATTGAGCTTGGGCTTGAGTTGCGCCACCGCGCGCAACGTGCCCACCACGCTGGCGGCACCGCCCATGTCGAACTTCATCTCGTCCATGCCCTCGCCCGGCTTCAGGCTGATGCCGCCGGAATCGAAGGTGATGCCCTTGCCCACGAGCACCAGCGGCGCCACCGTCTTGGCGGCACCCTGGTAGTGCATGACGATGAACTTGGGCGGCTCGTCCGAGCCCTGCGCCACGGCCAGGAAGCTGCCCATGCCCAGGGCTTCCAGCTGCTTGCGGTCGAGCACCTCGATCTTCAGGCCCTGGGCCTTGGCCATCTTGACGGCCTCGGCCGCCAACAGGGTGGGCGTGCAATGGTTGCCAGGGCGGTTAGCCAGCTCACGCGCCAGGGTCACGCCCTCGGCGATGGCGGCACCGCGCGCCAGGCCGGCGGCCGCCGCCGCGGCATCGGCCTTGGCCACCAGCAGGCTCAGCTTGGACAGCGCAGGCGCGTCGGCCGCGCTGGGCTTGGTGGTGCGGTACAGGTAGACGGCATCGGCCGCTGCGGTGGCCAGGGCCTCGGCCTGGGCGGCGCCCAGGTCGGCACCGGCCACCAGCACGGCCAGGTGCTTGACGCCCAGGCCCTTGACGACGGCAATGCCGGCAGCACCGGCGGCCTGCACGGCGCGTGCGCTGCCGTCCTTGGCCACGGCCACCACCACGCGCGGCGCCTTCACGCCCGGCACTTGGCGCAGGTAGGCGCACTTGCCGGGTTTCAGCGCCAGGTCGCCATGCTGGATGGCCTCGGCCACGCTGGTGGCCAAGGGCGCGTCCAGCGCGGCCGGGACGGCGTCGCCCACGATCACCAGCAGCAACGCATCGGCGGCCAGCTTGGCCGTGGCACCTGGGGCCAACACTTGGGTCTGGAAGTCCATGTTCTGCCTCGTCATAAGATCAGAAGATGTTATTCGATGCGACCTTGCGCCGAGAGCTGGCCCGCAGCTTCGGTGCCACCCTGGTGGTCATCCTCACCATCGTGATCACGATGATGCTGATCCGCACCCTGGGGATGGCCGCAGGCGGCGTGGTGGCGCCCGAAGACGTGGTGCTGCTGCTGGGCTACACCGCGCTGGGCCACCTGCCGACGATGCTGGCGCTGAGCCTGTTCGTCGCGGTGGTGGTGACGCTGGGACGCATGTACCGCGACAGCGAGATGGCGATCTGGTTTGCCAGCGGCCTGGGGCTGGGCCGCTTCGTGCGGCCAGTGCTGGGCATGGCCTGGCCGGTGCTGGTGGTGGTGGGCGCGCTGCTGCTGTTCGTCTGGCCCTGGGGCAACCAGAGCAGCGCCGAGTTGCGCAGCCGCTACGAGCAGCGCAGCGACCTGTCACGCGTGGCGCCGGGCGTGTTCCAGGCCTCGCGCGATGGCAGCCGGGTGTTCTTCGTCGACCGCGCCAGCCAGGAAGGCGTGGAGGGCCACAACGTCTTCGTGCTGACCCGCCAGCCACCGCAGGAGAGCGTGGTGTCGGCGCGCAGTGGCCAGCTGCTGACCGAAGGCGCCGACCGGGTGCTGCAGCTCGACGCCGGCCAGCGCACCGAGACCGACAGCCAGACCGGCGTGCGCACGCTGTCCAGCTTTGTGCGCTACCGGGTGGTGGTGGGGGAATCGGCGGCCCGCAGCGCCACCGCGGCCGCACCCAAGACGCTGTCGACGCTGGCGCTGATCCGCGACCCCAGCCCGCGCCACCAGGCCGAGCTGGCCTGGCGCGTCGGCATGCTGCTGGCGGCTGCCAACCTGCTGCTGCTGGGCGTGGGGCTGGCGGCCACCCAGCCGCGCCGCGCCACCAACTGGAACCTGCTGCTGGCGCTGCTGAGCTTCATCGTCTACTTCAACCTGATCAACCTGTCTCAGGCCTGGATTGCCAGCGGCAAGATGGGCATGGGCGCCGTGCTGCTGGGGCTGCACGGCAGCATGCTGCTGCTGGGGCTGGCGCTGATCTGGTGGCGCGATCACGCTGCGGTGCTGCGGCTGCTGCCGCGCAGGGCTGCAGCATGAAGACGGTGCGGCGCCTGCTCTACCGCGACATCGTCTGGTCGGTGGTGTTTGTCGCGGTGGCCTTCCTCAGCCTGTTCTTCTTCATCGACTTCGTCGACGAGCTGGAAAACGTGGGCCGCAACGGCTACACCCTGGGGCAGGCGGTGTGGCGCGGGCTGCTGGAGCAACCCGGCCACTTCTACGAGCTGTTCCCGATCTCGGTGCTGATCGGCACCATCTACGCCATGGCACGGCTGGCGCAGTCTTCCGAGTTCACCATCCTGCGCACCGGCGGGCTCGGCCCGGGCCGGGCGTTGCGGCTGCTGGCGCTGCCCGGCCTGGTGTTCGCGGCGATCACCTTCGTCGTCGGCGACTACGTGGCGCCCTACACCGAGCGCGAGGCCGTGGCGGTGAAGGCCGGGGTGCGCGGCAACATCTCGCTGGGCAGCGGTGGCGCCTGGATGAAGGAGCGGCGGCCCGGCGCCGGCGCCCCTGGGGCAGCCACCAGCGAGCGCAACATCTCGGTCAACGTCGGCGCGGCTGGCGTCGGCGGTGCGCTGGTGGGCGTGCGCATCTTCGAATTCGACGCCGACGGCCGGCTGCGCACCCGCCTCGAGGCCGAGCGCGCCCAGGTGCTGGCCAACGGCCACTGGCAGCTGCGCCAGGTGCAGCGCACCGACTGGCCCACGCCCGAGGCCGCGCAGGCCAACCAGCCATTGCGCCAGCAGCAGCTGGACGCACTGGACTGGCCCAGCACGCTGGACGCAACCGTGGTGGCCGCCGCCCTGCTGCCGGCCAAGAACATGTCCACCCTCGACCTGTGGCGCTACACCAGCCACCTGGCCGACCAGGACCAGGCGGTGCAACGCCACCAGATCCAGTTCTGGAAGAAGGCGCTGTACCCGCTGGCCTGCGTGGTGATGGTGGCGCTGGCCTTGCCCTTTGCCTACCTGCACGCCCGCGCGGGCGGCGTCAGCTACAAGGTGTTTGGCGGCATCATGCTGGGCATCAGCTTCGTGCTGCTGAACAACGCCAGCGGCCACCTCGGCCTGCTGCGGCAGTGGACCCCCTGGATGGCCGCCGCCGCCCCCAGCGGGCTGTACCTGTTGATTTCCATGGGCGCCTTTGCCTGGCTCGTCAGATTCCGTTAGCTCCCCTTCCATGCCCATGTCCATGTCCACGTCCACTTCCAACACCGGCCTGCTGCTGTTTGCCCATGGCGCTCGAGACCCGCAATGGGCCCGGCCGTTCGAGGCCGTGGCCGCCCACTGCCGGGCGCAGCGCGGTGACGCCCGCGTGGCGCTGGCCTTCCTGGAATTCATGGCGCCCAACCTGGTGACCGCCGGCAATGCCCTGGTGGCCGACGGCTGCACGGCGGTGGATGTGGTGCCGTTGTTCCTGGGTGCGGGCGGCCACGTGCGCAAGGACCTGCCCGTGCTGCTGGCGCAATTGCAGGAGGCGCACCCGTCCGTGCAGTTCACCCTGCGCCCGGCCGTGGGCGAGGCGCCGGCGCTGGTGGATGCCATGGCCGCGGTGGCACTCGACTCCACACGGCAAGCGGTGAACTGGCGATGAACCTGCACCAGTTCCGCTTCGTGCAGGAGGCTGTGCGGCGCAATCTCAACCTGACCGAGACGGCCAAGGCGCTGCACACCTCGCAGCCCGGCATCAGCAAGGCCATCCTCGAGCTGGAAGAAGAACTGGGCGTGGACATCTTCGCCCGCCACGGCAAGCGCATCCGCCGCGTCACTGAGCCCGGGCAATTGGTGCTGCAGTCGGTGGAGATCATCCTGCGCGAGGTGGCCAACCTGCGGCGCATCGGGGACGAGTTCTCCAAGCAGGACGCCGGCACGCTGAGCATTGCCACCACCCACAGCCAGGCGCGCTATGTGCTGCCCGAGCCGGTGGCCAGGCTGCGGCGCATGTTCCCCAAGGTGCAGGTGCAGATGCACCAGGGCATGCCGGGCGACGTGGCGCGCATGCTGGCCGACGACGTCGCCGAGATCGGCCTGGCCACCGAAGCCCTGGCCGATGTGGACGGCCTGGTCACCCTGCCCTGCTATGAGTGGCAGCATGTGCTGGTGGTGCCGGCCCGCCACCCGCTGGCCGACGTGGATCGGCCCACGCTGGCGCAGCTGGCGGCCGAGCCGCTGATCACCTACCACCCCACCTTCAGCGGCCGCAGCCGCATCGACGAGGCCTTTGCCCGCGCCCGCCTCAAGCCCAACATCGCACTCGAAGCGATCGACGCCGACGTGATCAAGACCTATGTGCGCCTGGGCATGGGCGTGGGCCTGGTGGCCGAGATGGCGGTGCGCGACGACCCACCCGGCGGCGACCTGGCCTGGCGCCCGGTGGGCCACCTCTTCGGCCCCAACACCACCCGTGTGGCCTTCAAGCGTGGCGCCTATCTGCGCCACTTCGTCTACGCCTTTGCCGAGCTGCTGAGCGAGCGGCTGAACCGCACCCTGATCGAAAAGGCCATGGCCGAACGCCCTGGCAGCAACCCCACCGCTTACGAGCTTTGAACCCGAGCACCCCGACCATGTCAGCCACCACCGCCCCGGCCACCCACCGCACCCCCCTGCCGCCCAGCCGGCTGCCCAAGGTGGGCACCACCATCTTCACCGTGATGTCGGCCCTGGCCGCAGAGCGCGGCGCCGTCAACCTGGGCCAGGGCTTCCCGGATTTCGAGGGCGACCCGGCCCTGCTGGACGCCGTGACCCAGGCCATGCGCGACGGCCTGAACCAGTACCCGCCGATGGCCGGCGTGCCGGTGTTGCGCGAGGCGATGTCGCGCAAGATCGACACCTTGTACGGCCGGCACTACGACGCCAACACCGAGATCACCATCACCGCCGGCGCCACCCAGGCCATCATCACCGCCATCCTGGCGGTGGTGGGCCCGGGCGACGAGGTGATCGTGCTGGAGCCCAACTACGACAGCTACGTTCCCAACATCGAGCTGGCTGGCGGCACGGTGGTGCGTGTGGCGCTGCAGGCGGGCACCTTCCGCCCTGATTTCAACGCCATCGCCGCGGCTGTCACACCACGCACCCGGGCCATCCTGGTCAATTCGCCGCACAACCCCAGCGCCACCATCTGGCGCCGGGCGGATTTCGACCGGCTGGCCGAGATCCTGCGCCCCACCGACGCGCTGCTGATCAGCGACGAGGTCTACGAGCACATGGTCTACGACGGCGAACCGCACGCCAGCGCCAGCGCCCACCCGGAGTTGGCCGCGCGGGCTTTCGTCGTCAGCAGCTTCGGCAAGACCTTCCACGTCACCGGCTGGAAGATCGGCACCGTGGCCGCGCCCGCGCCGCTGACGGCCGAGTTCCGCAAGGTGCACCAGTTCAACGTGTTCACCGTCAACACGCCGATGCAGCACGGCCTGTCCCGCTATCTGGCCAACCCGGCGCCCTATCTGGAGCTGCCGGCGTTCTATCAGCGCAAGCGCGACCTGTTCCGCGCCGGCCTGGCGGGCACGCGCTTCAAGCTGTTGCCCAGCGAAGGCAGCTACTTCCAGGTGGTCGACTACAGCGCCATCAGCAGCCTGCCCGAGGGCGACTTCTGCCAGTGGCTGACCACCGAGATCGGCGTGGCCGCCATCCCGCTGTCGGCCTTCTACGAGGACGGCCGCAACCAGGGCCTGGCGCGCTTCTGCTATGCCAAGAAGGACGAAACCCTGCAGGCCGCACTGTCGCGGCTGGCCCGCCTGTAGACCGCCCGGCTAACGGCGAGACGGCGCTGGCGTCGAGTCGGTGTCGGCTTCGTCCAGGCCGCCGAGGTCCGACAGGCGCTTGTCGTACCGCATGTCGATGTCGGTGAAGGCGGCGGGGCGTGTGAATTCACGCGGCGCCGGCGCGTGGTCGCTCAGGTCCAGGTCGAGCTTGATGCCGCGCCGTCCGATGGGTGCTGCTGGCCGGTCCAGCCGGTCGGCGATCGGTGTCACCCGGCGTGCATGCACGGCACGGCTGAACACCCAGTCGGCCAGCATGGCCTGGGCACTGGATTCCTCGGCCACATGCGGCCGTGGCGCGGTGATGTCCAGTGGGTCCTCGCCCAGCGGCAGCAGCAGGTCGACCGCATCGCCGGGGACTGCTGCGCGTTCCGCGGCAGGTGGCGTGTGCAGCATGGCCGGCGCACTGGCCGGCGCGGTCGCCGGTGTCGCCGGCATGTCGCGCACCAGCGCATGCAGCATCAGCAGGTCGCGATAGGCGGGCAGGTCGAACGGTTCCAGGTCGGCGCGGCGCAGCAGCAGGCCCTCCATCTCGGCAACTGCGCGAATGGGTTGCGGCCAGGCACGCTGCAGACGTTGCATCACCTCGGGGTAATGCTCCAGTTGACGACCGCTGCCCAGGTCACCCGACCAGTCCGGGGCGTGGGCATTGAAGCGCTGGTTGAAGCGCTCACGCGTGCGCTCGTAGGCCTCCTCGTCGCCTTGCTCGCGGTAGATCTCCAGCAGCTTGAAGTAAGGCAAAGCGCTGGTGCCTCCGGTGCCACGCACATGGCCCAGCAGCAGGTCGATGGCCGAATGCGCCTGGCCCAGCGCCAGGAAGAAGTCCACCTGCTGGTCCAGGTCGAGCAGTTCCTCCACCGACACCGGCCGCGGTGGCACGTTGGTGCCCATGGAGAAATCACGGGTGGACAGGGGCACGCCTGCGCGGTCACGCTGCAATGGCGTCTTGCGCGGCGGCACCACCGTGGTCTGGGAGACCGCGGCGGCCGGCGCCGGGATGGGTGCCGGTGCGGCGACCGCAGTGGGCCGGGCAGGGGTTGGCGTGGGCAGCGCGCTGCGCGGCGACAGTTGGGCGGGCACGCTGTCGGGCATGGCCGCAGCCACCAAGGCGGCCATGTCGATGGGTGGCCGCTCGGCTTCTGGCGCTGGCGTTGCGGCAGCCGGCTCCCGGGCCGACGGCGGCGGGTCCCGCCGCAGCCGCCACAGGCGCCAACCCAGCCAGCCGGACAAGCCGCCCAGTCCTACCAGACCCGCTGTCAGCCAGGGCAGCCAGGCATTGGCCGCTTCAGCGCGCTCAAGCCGTTCGCGCTGGACGGACAACTGTTCTTGCTGACGCCGCGCCTCGGCCAGGATCACCTGCACCTGGGCATCCAGCACGCGGATGTCCTCGCCGGTTGCCGGTGGATTGCCAGCGGTGCGGGCCGGCGCCGCCGACAGCAGACCCAACGTCAACAGGGCCGCCGCCATGGCGGTCAGGACGGGCTGGCGTCGCAGGGTGCGGATGGGGGCAACTGCCAAGCGAAGGCCGAGGGTTGGAGTTCGTCAACGACTCTAGCATGCAGGTCTGCACCACTGGCCTGCAGAAACCCACCAGAATTCTCACCGCCTGCTCTGGTAGGCCGCGCCATGTGTGACCAGCTGTGTCCACCGCGGCAGCGGTTGATCCAGGTCAACCGGTGATCACGCCTGCCGCCGCCTTGAAGCTGGACGACAATGGTGAATGCAGGCTGGTGCGGTTGTCGCACCTGGGACAAGACATGAACACCCCGGTTCTTACCGTCGAAGAGCGCCAAAACATCGAGTCCGGTGCATGGTTTTCCAAGCTATCGCAACCCCTGCGACATGCCATCCTGTCCCGGGCCTACGTACGCAGACTCAGCGACGGTGGGCCCTTGGCGTCCCGCGGCACACCGGCCGAAGAATGGTGCGGTGTGGCACGCGGCGCCGTGCGGGTGTCGCTGGTGTCGCTGTCGGGCAAGCAGGTCACCCTCACCTACTGCGAGCCCGGCGTGTGGTTCGGCGACATCGCGCTGTTCGACGGCCTGCCGCGCACCCACGATGCAGACGCCCATGGCGAGACCACGTTGCTGTGTGTGCGCAAGGCCGATTTCAAGGAACTGCTGACGCAGCATTCCGAGTTGTATGACGCCCTGCTGCGGCTGAACTGCCGGCGCCTGCGCCTGATGTTCAACCAGTTCGAGGACCTGAACACCAAGCCGCTGTCGGCGCGCCTGGCCAAGCAAATCATCATGCTGGCCAAGAGCTATGGCATCGAGCAGGGCGAGGAAATCCGCATCGGCCTCCAGCTGGCCCAGGAAGACCTGGCGCAGTTGCTGGGCGCGTCGAGGCAGCGCGTCAACCAGGAGCTCAAGGGCTTCGAGCGCGAAGGCGCAGTGCGGGTCGAGCCAACCCGGCTGGTGGTGCTGTCACGCGACAAGTTGCTCGACATCGCCGAAGGCTGATGCGGGCCGGGCCAGGCGCCCGGGCACCGCGGCATTTCTGCAAGGAAGTCATCTGATGGACCAATTCACCGGCAGCGGCGCAGTCTCCCAGCAGCATGCCTTCGACCTGGCTGCACTGGAGCGCTGGCTGACCGCCCACCTGCCGGGCTTTGCCGGCCCGCTGACGGTCGAGCAGTTCAACGGCGGCCAATCCAACCCCACCTTCAAGCTGGTCACGCCAGGCCGTTGTTATGTCATGCGCGCCAAGCCTGGCCCGCTGGCCAAGCTGTTGCCGTCGGCCCATGCCATCGAGCGTGAATTCCGGGTGATGGATGCGCTGGCGCTCAGTGGCGTGCCGGTGGCGCGGATGCATGTGCTCTGCGAAGACGAGTCGGTCGTCGGCCGCGCGTTCTATGTGATGGACTTCGTGGAAGGCCGCGTGCTGTGGGAGCAATCGCTGCCCGGCCTGCAGCCCGACGAGCGCGCCGCCGTCTACGACGAGATGAACCGCGTGCTGGCGGCGCTGCACAACGTCGATGTCAAAGCCGTCGGTCTGCAGGATTTCGGCCGGCCCGGCAATTACTTCGGCCGCCAGATCAAGCGCTGGAGCCAGCAGTACCAGGCGTCGGTCACCGAGCCCATCCCGGAGATGGACCACCTGATCAACTGGCTGCCAGCCCACCTGCCCGCCAGCGCGCTCGACGAGACCCAAGTGGCCATCGTGCACGGCGATTACCGGCTCGACAACCTCATTTTCCATCCGCAGGAGCCGCGCGTGATCGCGGTGCTGGACTGGGAACTGAGCACCATCGGCCATCCGTTGGCCGACTTCAGCTACCACTGCATGAGCTGGCACATCCAGCCAGGCGTGTTCCGCGGCATTGCCGGGCTGGACCTGGCGGCACTGGGCATCCCGTCGGAGCGGGACTACGTGCACCGGTACTGCGAGCGCACCGGCCGCGGCTCGGCCGACACGCTGCTGGCCGACTGGAACTTCTACTTGGCCTACAACCTGTTCCGCCTGGCCGCCATCACGCAGGGCATTGCCAAGCGGGTGGTCGATGGCACGGCCGCCAGTGCGCAGGCCCGTGCCACCGGTGCGGCCACGCGGCCGCTGGCCGAACTGGGCTGGGGCTTCGCCAGCCGGGCTTGAACAGCGCCGAGCGCTGCCGATCAAAGCCCGATGTCGGGCGTCTTGCTGGCAGGCAGTTCGCTCTGGGCCCAGGCACTGGGCTGGGTGGTCAGGCCCGCGCCTGCCACGTCGCGCCATTCAGCGCCCAGGCGCTTGGCCTCGCGCACCGCATGCTCGAACACGGAGAACCACTGCGCCAGACGCTTGGCGTCCGGCTCAGGCAGCGTGGTTCGCAGGGTCAGACGTCCGCGCCCGATGCTGAGGACGACCGGCTCATCGGGTGCCGCCATCTCCAGCGTGGCGGCCAACGCGTCGTTCAGCGGGCTTTGCAGCCACTGCAGCATCCAGGGCTCGATGCTGCAGACAGCGCCGTAGCGATCCTTGAGCCGTCCCATGTCCTGGGCGGTGATCTTGGAAAACATCACCAACCAGCGCATCTCGGCCGGTGTGTCGGTCTCGATGCGTGTCTGCACATCGTCGACGTAGCGTTCGTAGACCGCCTTCTCCATGGCCTCCATGAGCTGGCGGTTCAGCACCATGGCCATCAGTTCCTTCGGCAGGTCAAGCTCGGCCATCAGGCGCAGTTCCATGCCGGGGATGTAGTCGCGCTGCGGGGCACCCCACTCGATGCGCCAGTCCTGGTGGCCGATCTTGCCGTCGATGACACAGCCCTCGGCGTCCCGCACACGCCGCCACCCGTGGCCATGTTCTAGCGCCCATTGCCTCAGTTCGGCAGGGTCGGCCTGCTTGGACGGCCCGGAGATCAACCGGCGCAAGGTCTTCAGCATGGTGTGGGTGGGCAGCAGCCTGGTGGCCGCGCAGCGTAGGTGTCAGATGCTCAAAGTGTATGCGTCGGCTGCTGACGGCGGGGTCCTGGCCGACGCCAGATCCGCGCGCGGCGCTGCACCGACTGTGCGAAACCTGTCGAAGTCGCCCCGGAGGGCGCAACACGCGGTGGCGGCGCCAGGCCACCTCGCACGTGTTGATGGCACAGCTCGACTTCCCGGGGGATGGACTTCTTGCTGCGTGCCCGACAATGCTGCACCCTGCCGCCCCACGCCGCCATGAGCAGCCCTCCGCCCGACCCGCAACGGTCCACCATTGCCCCGCCTCCGGCCGGCCCCGGCTGGGAGGCAACCCAGTTGATGCCCTGGCCCAGCCCGGGGCGCGGGAACGCGCTGCCACCGGGTGCGCATCTGGCCGAGTTCGAACTGCTGCGGGTGCTGGGCGAGGGTGGCTTCGGCATCGTCTACCTGGCGCAGGACCACTCATTGCAGCGCCGGGTCGCCATCAAGGAGTACATGCCGTCGACGCTGGCCATGCGGTCGGGTCCGCTCGACGTGGTGGTCACCACCGACAAGCACCAGGCGGTGTTCGATGCCGGGCTGGACAGCTTCATCAATGAAGCCCGCCTGCTGGCGCAGTTCGACCACCCGTCGCTGCTGAAGGTCTACCGCTTCTGGCGCGCCAACGGAACCGCTTACATGGTGATGCCGTTCTACGAAGGCCACACGCTGAAGGAGACCCTGCGCCAGATGGGCAGTGCGCCCGATGAGCGCTGGCTGATGGCATTGCTGGCGTCGCTGACCGAAGCGCTGGCGGTGATCCATGCCGAGCACTGCCTGCACCGCGACATTGCCCCCGACAACGTGCTGCTGCTGGCCGACAGCGGCCGGCCGCTGCTGCTGGACTTCGGCGCGGCTCGCCAGGTGATCGGCGACGCCACGCAGGCGCTCACCGCCATCTTGAAACCTGGCTACGCGCCGGTCGAGCAGTACGCCGAAGTGCCGTCGCTCAAGCAGGGCCCGTGGACCGACCTGTATGCGTTGTGCGCGGTCGTCTATGCGGCGGTGATGGGCGCCAAGCCGCCGGTGTCGGTGGCACGCACGGTGTCGGACAGCTGCGTGCCGCTGGCGCAGGCGGCCGCGGGGCGTTACTCGGATCGGTTTCTGCGCGCCATCGACGCCGGGCTGAGCGTGCGGCCCGACGGACGGCCGCAGTCGGTGCAGGCGTTTCGGCAGGCCCTGGGACTGCACGATCTGCCCGCCGGCACCGTGCCGATGCCGCCACCGCCACCGCCAGTCGCAGCTCTGCGCGCGGCTGCAGCCACACCGGCAGCGCTGGCGCCGCAACCACTGCCGATGCCCAAGGCCGGCGGCATGTCCCGGCCGGTGGTGATCGGCGGCATCGGCATGGCCGTGCTGGTGCTGGCAGGCGCCGCCTTCTGGGCCGGCCAGCGCCAGCAACCTGCGCCCGCCGCGCCGGTGCAAGGTGCTGCAGTGCCCGCTGCAGCGCCTGCCGCCACAACGCGACCCGCTCCGTTTTCGGTCCAGGGCGAATTCGACCGGTTGATGCAGGCGCGCGCGACTGACATCGAGGTACGCGCCACATCCAATGCCGCGCGTCTGCGCATCGGCAAGGACCGCCTGGGCTTCAAGGTCACGTCGTCGCGCGACGGCCATGTCTATGTGCTGGTGGGCGGGCCGGATGGCTCGCTGCTGCTGCTGTACCCCAACAACATGGCAGTCGACAGCCGCATCCGCGCCGGCCAGACGGTGTCGCTGCCCCAACCCACCTGGCCGCTGGACACCGCCGAGCCCGCGGGGCCGGAACACTTCGCCGTGATCGTCTCGGAGCATCCGCGCGACTTCTCGCACCTCAGCCAGGAGCGTGTGGCCTGGTTCCTGAATCTGCCCACCGGGGCGGCGGGCAGCGCGCTCGCCGGCGGCCATGCCGGGCCCGGGTCTGTCATGGCCGGCAAGGCCCAGTGCAGCGCCGCTGGCTGCGACCGTTACGGTGCGGCGCTGTTCTCGGTCGACGTGGTCAACTGACACCAGCCAGCGCCGGAAATACCCATGAAAAAGCCGCCCGAAGGCGGCTTTTTCGCATCGGTTGAAAACCGATTACTTGCTGGCAGCGGCAGCAGCGGCGCCGGCGGCGGCCGAGGCAGCAGCGTCGGCGGCCGGGGCAGCAGCCGAAGCGGCAGCGTCAGCAGCCGGGGCGGGAGCGGGAGCCGGGGCAGCGACCGGGGCCGGCGCCGGGGCGGGGGCTTCTTCCTTCTTACCGCAGGCGGTCAGGGCGGCGGCGGAGATCAGGGCGGCCAGCAGAAGCGACTTGTTCATGTGTGTGTCCTCAGTGAGAAGTGTTGGTCAACAATTGCGAAAGAAACAGGATCCGAGTCATTCAGCGGAGCCGAGTGTTCAGAAACCAGATTCAGAAAGCTCGAGCACATCTGAAGCTAGCCAAAAATTATAGCAAGCCTAGGGAAGCCACCTATAAACCTAATGTGGTGGCGGGCCACGCAGGCTCACAGCGTTGTAAAAAGTCTGCAATCTGTGCCTGGATGGCGCGCGCATGCACCGCATCGGTGACGCAGCGCATGCGCCAGTCCGGTGCATCCAGCCACTGCAGCCACAGTGGTGCTGCCAACAAGCCACGCAAAGGCAGCGGTATGCCGCCTTCGACAGGCGTCCAGATCTCGATGGCGTGGCTCCAGTCGCGCCGCCAGCGGGCCAACCGCGGATGGCGGCGCGCGGTGGCATCGAACTGCTCTCCAGCCAGGCGCAGTTGCCGCCCCCCCTGGCGCAGCCAGGCAGACAACGCCGACAGCACCGCGGAGTCGTCCAGCGGCCAGTCGGCAAAGTCCGGGTCAGCCAGCCACAGCACCCGGGTGCCCGACAACGGCAGCGCACTGTCGGGCGAATCGGGCGCCAGGCCCTGCAACGCCTGGCGCAGCAGGGCGATGCAGGCCTGGCGTCCGAGATGCACGCCCGGTTGAGGCCAGGGGGATGGCGGAGGCGGCGTCATGGCGGCCGCCTCAGCGCAGGGGTTGCACCCAGCCTGCATCGGCCCAGTCGTCGAGCAGGCCGTGCGCGTCAGCGCTCAACCGGGCGACCTCTGCGGCAGACAGGGCACGCCGGTCAGCGAGCAGGCGCATCAGCCGGGCATCGCGGCCGCTGGCCCGGAAGGCCTCGCCGTTGATGAACACATGGGCGTCGTCGTAGGCCATGCGGGTGCGGCGGTCGAGCACCGCACCGCAACCCGGCGGCAGCGGCGCGCCCGCGTCGAACCACACCTGCGGTTTCGGCTCGGTCATCAGGCCACCCAGCACCCGGTCGAGGGCCTGCGGGTCGGACAGCGCTCGGTGCAGCGCTGCCTGCGCGAACTGGCGCATGCTATCGGGCAGCCGGCCGGGCGTGGCGGTGGCCGGCTGGCGCGGGTCGCGGTAGATGCGCTCGGCCGCGCGCCCGGTGGCATCGGCCGCCGGCGGTTCCAGGTCGTCGGCCAGCTGGTGCAGCAGTTCCTGCGCCAGGGCGGTCTCGGTGGCGGCACGGAAGCCGATCGAGCAGGTCATGCATTCGCCCTCGGCCACGCCGTCATGGCCCCACAGCGGCGGCAGGTAGAGCATGTCGCCCGGTTCCAGCAACCATTCTTCGGTGGGCTGAAAGTTGGCCAGGATGCGCACGGGAAGGTCGGGCTGCAGCGTGCGGTCGGCCACTGGGCCGATGCGCCAGCGCCGCCTGCCATGCACCTGCAGCAGGAAGACGTCGTAGCTGTCCAGGTGCGGGCCGACGCCACCGCCGTCGGTGGCGTACGAGATCATCAGGTCGTCCAGGCAAGCCTCGGGCACGAAGCGGAACGCCTGCAGCAGGGTGTGCGCCGGCTGCCAGTGCAGATCGAGCCCCTGCACCAGCAGTGTCCAGTTCGGCTTCTTGACTGGCGGCAGCGCCCGGCGGCTGAATGGGCCGTGGCGCAGCTTCCAGCCGCCGTCGAAGGCGGTGAGCAGGCGGGATTCCACGCCCTCGGCACCGGCCAAGTCGAACAGCGCGCCGCGGCCGATGGGCGGCTGCACGCCGGGCCAGGCCTGGCGCACCAGCAGCGGCTTCTTCTGCCAGTGGCGGCGCATGAACTGGGCCGGCGACAGGCCGCCCAGCAACGGAGTGGGGAGGGTGACATCCATGGGCCCGGATTGTCGCTGCGCACCCGCCCTGCCCGGCGGCCCCGCACGGGCCTTGTGCGATCATTCCCGGATGTTGATCACCTCCCCTTGCGTCGTCAGCCTGACCTGGACGCTGGCCGATGCCCAAGGCGCCACGCTGGACGAACTGACCGACCCGGTGGAATTCTTCTACGGCGGTGACGACCTGCTGGCCAAGCTGGAAGACGCCATCGCCGGTCAGGAAGCCGGCTTCGAGTGCGACCTGCACCTGGAGCCGGAGCACGGCTTCGGCGACTACGACCCGGCGTTGGTGTGCTTCGAGGCGCGCAGCGTGTTCCCCGAGCACATCGAGGAAGGCATGCAGTTCGACGGCCTGCCCGAGGGTGCCGTCACCAAAGACATGCCCCTGTCGTTGATTTACACCATCACCGAGGTGTATCCCGAGCATGTGGTGCTGGACGGCAACCACCCGCTGGCTGGCATGGCGCTGCGCCTGACGGTGCAGGTGCGGGCGGTGCGCGAGGCCACGGAGGACGAAGTCGCTTCGAACTCGGTCGACGACGGCGCGGTCAGCATCCTGTCACCGGCGCCAACGTCGCAGCACTTGCACTGAGCCTGCACTGCGCGCGGCGCGCTCAGCCGCGCCCGGTGGACCCGAACCCGCCGCCGCCGCGTTGCGACGCGCCGAAGTCGTCGACCACCCGGAAGGCCGCCTGCACCACCGGCACGATGACCATCTGTGCGATGCGCTCCATCGGCTGCACGGTGAAGGCGGTGCCGCCGCGGTTCCAGCAGCTGACCATCAGCGCGCCCTGGTAGTCGCTGTCGATCAGGCCGACCAGGTTGCCCAGCACGATGCCGTGCTTGTGGCCCAGGCCCGAGCGCGGCAGGATCATCGCGGCCAGGCCGGGGTCGGCGATGTGCACCGCCAGGCCGGTGGGGATCAGCACCGTTTGGCCAGGGTCGATGACCAATGGTGCGTCCAGGCAGGCGCGCAAGTCCAGCCCGGCGCTGCCAGGCGTGGCATAGGCCGGCAACTGGCTGGCCATGCGGGGATCGAGGATCTTCAGGTCGATGGTGGCAGTGGTCATGCGGCAGCCCCCAGGCGGCGGGCGATCTCGGCCACCAGGGCACGGGCCAGGGTCAGTTTGTCGGCGGTGGGCAGGGCACGCTCGCCATCGGCATCGACCAGCAGCAGGGTGTTGTCGTCACGGCCAAAGGTGGCCGGGCCCAGGTTGCCGACGATCAGCGGCACACCCTTGCGCAGGCGCTTCTCGCGCGCATGGCGGGCCAGGTCGTGGCTCTCTGCCGCAAAGCCCACGCAGTAAGGGCCGCCAGGCAGGCGGGCCACGGCGGCCAGGATGTCGGGGTTCTCGGTGAAGGCGATGGCCGGCACGTCACCCGAGCCGTCCTTCTTGATCTTCTCGCCCGAGGGCGCGACCGGCCGCCAGTCGGCCACCGCCGCGGTGGCGATGAAGACGCCGTGCTGCACCGCCAGCGGCAGCACCGCGTCATGCATCTGCTGCGCGCTCTGCACATCGATGCGGCGCACGCCGCGTGGCGTGGGCAGATGCACCGGGCCAGCCACCAGGGTCACGTCGGCGCCGGCCTCGTGCGCCGCGCGGGCGATGGCAAAGCCCATCTTGCCGGACGACAGGTTGGTGATGCCGCGCACCGGGTCGATGGCCTCGAATGTGGGGCCGGCGGTGATCAGCAGCCGGCGGCCGGCCAACAGCTTGGGCTGGAAGAAGGCGATCAGCTCCTCGCACAGCTCGGCGGCTTCCAGCATGCGGCCGTCACCGGTCTCGCCGCAGGCCTGGCTGCCGTTGCCGGGACCCAGCAGCATGGCGCCATCGGCCACCACCTGGGCGCAGTTGCGGCGGGTGGCGGGGTGGTCCCACATCTCGCGGTTCATCGCCGGTGCCAGCAGCAGCGGGCAGGTGGCAATGGGGCGGGCCAGGCACAGCAAGGCCAGCAGGTCGTTCGCCCGGCCCTGGGCCAGTTGGGCAATGAAGTCGGCCGACGCCGGCGCCACCAGGATCGCATCGGCCTCGCGGCTGAGGTTGATGTGCGCCATGTTGTTGGGTTCGCGCGCATCCCACTGGCTCAGCACCACCGGCTGACCGGACAGTGCCTGCATCGTCACCGGGGTGATGAACTGGCAGGCCGCCTCGGTCATCACCACCTGCACGCTGGCGCCTGCCTGCGTGAGCGCGCGCACCAACTCGGCGCTCTTGAAGCAGGCAATGCCGCCGGACAGGCCCAGCACGATGTGGCGGCCGCCCAGCGGCAGCGTGGGGTGGGGGACGGGGATCGACATGGCGCGCAATGTAGCGCACGGCTCTGGCACGCTGCCGCCCCGGTGCATGTGCGGTCTTTGTTGTTCTGAAGTTTCAGTCTTTTCTGAAAACAAAGCAGAATCTGACCTAGGTCAAACCCTAGGACAACACCATGAACACCCTGTCCCCCCTGATGCGCAGTTTCATCGGCCACTTCGGCGAGATGGGCAGCCGCTGGGGCATCAACCGCACGGTCGGCCAGATCTATGCGTTGATCTTTGTCTCGCCGGTGATGCTGAATGCCGATGACCTGGCCGCGCACCTGGAATTCAGCCGCGGCAACATCAGCATGGGGCTGAAGGAACTGCAGGCCTGGCGGCTGGTGAAGCTCAAGCACCTGGCCGGCGACCGGCGCGAGTATTTCGAGGCGCCCGCCGACGCCTGGGAGATCTTCCGCACCCTGGCCGAGGAGCGCCGCCGCCGCGAGATCGAGCCCACGCTGTCGATGCTGCGCAATGCGCTGCTGGAGACACCGGCCAGCGACGACGACCGCATCGCGCAAGAGCGCATGCGTGGCATGCACGACCTGATCGAGATGCTGATGACCTGGTTCGACGACGTGCAGCGCATGGACGCGGCCACGCTGCAGCAGCTGATGAAGATGGGCAGCAAGGTGCAGCGGCTGCTGGAATTCACCGGCAAGGTGAAGGTGGTGGCCGGCGGCAAACCCTGACCGTCCGACGCTCCCCGCCCTGCCCTCTTCCCACAAAACGGACCCCCATGGACGCCCTCGTGCTGGCGCGGCTGAAGTTCGCCGCCAACATCTCTTTCCACATCCTGTTTCCCACCATCACCATCGCGCTGGGTTGGGTGCTGCTGTTCTTCCGCTGGCGCTGGCTGCGCACCCACCAGACCGCCTGGCTGCTGGCCTACCGCTTCTGGACCAAGATCTTCGCGCTGAGTTTTGCGCTGGGCGTGGTCAGCGGCCTGGTAATGAGCTTCCAGTTCGGCACCAACTGGCCGGGCTTCATGGAGCGGGTGGGCAACATCGCCGGACCGCTGCTGGGCTACGAGGTGCTCACCGCCTTCTTCCTGGAGGCCACCTTCCTGGGCGTGATGCTGTTCGGCCACGGTCGCTTCAGCGAACGTTTGCACCTGCTGGCCACCTTCCTGGTCGCCTTCGGCACGACGATGAGCGCGTTCTGGATCCTGGCGCTCAACAGCTGGATGCAGACGCCGGCCGGCTACCGCATCGAAGACGGCGTGTTTCACGTCACCTCGTGGGCGCAGGTGGTCTTCAACCCCAGCTTCCCGTACCGGCTGGCGCATGTGCTGCTGGCCTCGGCGTTGACGGTGGCCTTTCTGCTGGCCGGCGTGGCCGCCTGGCAACTGCTGCGCGGCACAGCCAACCGCAGCACCGGCCGGGTGCTGCGCACCGGGCTGACCATGGGCGCGCTGCTGGTGCCGCTGCAAGTGCTGGTGGGTGACCTGCACGGCCTGAACACGCTGGAACACCAGCCCGCCAAGGTGGCGGCGATGGAAGGCGTGTGGCAGACCGAGTCGGGCGCGCCGCTGCTGCTGTTCGCCGTGCCCGATGAAGCCACCCGCAGCAACCACCTGGAAATCGGCATCCCCAAGCTGGCCAGCCTGATCCTGACGCATGACCTGGACGGCACCATCCGCGGGCTCGACGAGTTCAAGGGCGCGCACCCGCCGGTCAAGCCCGTGTTCTACGGCTTCCGGGTGATGGTGGGCACCGGCGTGTTGATGGGCGTGGCGGCTTTTGTCGGGCTGGGGCTGCTGTGGCGCCGCCGCTGGGCGGCCAATGCGCTGCCGCGCTGGCTGCTGTGGCCGCTGGCGGGCATGGCCTTCTCGGGCTGGGTGGCCACGCTGGCGGGCTGGTATGTCACCGAGATCGGCCGCCAGCCCTTCATCGTGCACGGCCTGCTGCGCACGGCGGATGTGGCCAGCGCCGTGCCGGCGCCGCACATCGCGCTGACGCTGGCGCTGTACTGCACGCTGTACGGCGCCCTGCTGGTGGCCTATGTGGCAGTGGTGCGCCACCTGGCCGAGAAGCCCGAGGCCAGCCTGCTGCCCACCGGCCGCGCCCTGCCCAGCCGGGCGTTTGCCTGAGGAGGATGGCGATGATCGATTGGGCACACACCCTGCCGGTGGTGTTTCTGGTGCTGATGGGCGTGGCCATGCTGGCCTATGTGGTGCTGGACGGCTACGACCTGGGCGTGGGCATGCTGATGCACCATGCCGACCCTGCCCAGCAGGACATGATGGTGGCCAGCATCGGCCCGTTCTGGGACGCGAATGAGACCTGGCTGGTGCTGGGCGTGGGCGTGCTGCTGATCGCCTTCCCCAAGGCCCACGGCATGGTGCTGGGCGCGCTGTACCTGCCGGTGGCGTTGATGCTGGTGGGCCTGGTGCTGCGCGGCGTGGCGTTCGAGTTCCGCGCCAAGGATGCGGCGCGCCAGCGGCTGTGGAGCCGGGTGTTCATGGGCGGCTCGTTCCTGGCATCCGCCGCCCAGGGCTGGATGCTGGGCCGCTACGTCACCGGCCTGGCCGAAGGCTGGGGCGCCACGCTGTTCGCCGCCGCCATCGCGGTGGCACTGCCGGCGGCTTATGTGCTGCTGGGCGCCTGCTGGCTGGTACTGAAGACCGAAGGCGCGCTGCAGCAGGCCGCACGCACCTGGGCGCAGCGGGCCTGGTGGCCGCTGGTGCTGGGGCTGGCGGCGGTGTCGCTGGCCACGCCCGTGGTCAGCGACACGGTGCGGGCGCGCTGGTTCGCCATGCCCGAGTTCATCGCCCTGCTGCCCATCCCGCTGGCCACCGCCACCGCGCTGCTGGGCCTGCGATGGCTGTTGCAGCAGCCGCAGGTGCTGGGCCGCTGGTGCGCATTGCCGATGGCCGCGGTGGTGGCGGTGTTCCTGCTGGGCGGGCTGGGCCTGGCCTACAGCCTGTATCCGTATGTGGTGATGGACCGGCTCACCGTGTGGCAGGCCGCCAGCAGCACCGAGGCGCTGGCCGTCATCGCCGTGGGTTGCTGCTTTGCGGTGCCGGCCATCCTGGGCTACAGCATCTTTGCCTACCGGGTATTCGGCGGCAAGGCGCGGCCGCTCAGCTACGCCTGAGGATGCAGTGCGCGCCGGCTCAGGCGCCGTGGCACTTCTTGAACTTCTTGCCGCTGCCGCAGGGGCAGGCATCGTTGCGGCCCGGCGTGGGCGCCACCCGGCGGGTTTCGGGCTTGGGCGCGTGGTCCAGCCAGAACAGGCGCAGGTCCTGGACAGCGAACAGGGCCTCGTCGACCAGCTGGTCACGTTCCAGCGTCTCACCCGGGTAGTGCACCGACATGTGTTCGCCCAGATCGGCACGGCCCATGGTCAGCGCCAGCAGCCGGCTGAAGCAGTCGTCGAGCCAGCGGCCGTCTTCGGTCTCGACGTCCAGGTCGGGCCAGTCGTCGGCAAAGTCGTCGGTCGCCTGCATGAAGCCCTCGGCCCACAGCGCACCGGTCTGCAACTGGTCGTCGGCCTCCTCGGCCGTCATGTGGCCAGCTTCGACCACCTCGGCGCGCGCCGTGTCGTCGAAGCTGACCATCAGCGGCGACAGACGCACCGTCTCGGGGTCGTCGAGCAGGCTGTCCACGTCCAGCTGGCTGGCGATGACATTCCAGCGCGCCATCAGCGCGGCCATGGCCTGCTGCACGTCGTCGGGGTCGGCAAACACGCGGCCGAAGTCGTCACCGAACAAGGTCGGCAACCACTCGTCTGGGGTGAAGGCGCGCCGGCTGGCCAGCAGCGCGGTGAGGTAGCCGTCCACCCATTCCAGCGACACATCGACACCGAAGTTGGCCAGGCGTTCGCACACCTGCTCGAGCGCGGCGATCTCTGCTTCTGGGCTCTGGCGGGCGACACGGCTCATGCGGGGTTCTCCATGGGGGCCGCGCCATGCCAGCGCGGCGGGTTGGGGTGCAGGCGGGCCATCGAGAACACGTCGACGTAATGCCCGTCGCGCAATGCATAGCCGCGGTGCCGGCCCTCCTGCACGAAGCCGTGGCGTTCGTACAGCCGGATGGCATGGGCGTTGTCGACGAAGACCGTCAGCTCGGTGCGCAGCACCTGGCCCCAGCGGTCGGCCCAATCACACAGTGCGCCCACCAGCGCATGGCCCACGCCCTGGCGTTGCCCATCCGGGTGCACGGCGATGCCCAGGTTCATGGCATGCCGGCGTCTCAGCGTGGCACCAACGGGGTGCAGTCCGGCGACGCCCACCACCTGCGGCTGGCCGCGCCCATCGGGCAGCTCGGCCACCAGCAGCAGGTCGGGCTTGCCCAGCGCCAGGGTGTCGGTCAGTCGGGCGTGCCACAGCGCCTCGGTGGTGTGGGGCTGTTGCAGGACGCCGGGCACCACCTCGGGGTGGCCCATCACGCGGGCAAACGCAGCGGCGTCGCCCAGGCTGGCGCGGCGAATTGGAACAGGGCGGTGCGTCATTGGTCACAAGGGCTCAGCACAGGGACCGACAATGTAGCCGTTGCCCACCAGCCCCAGGACATCCACCATGCCCTCCAAGAAATTCGAACTGGTGCGCCAGCTTGAAAGCAAGCTCGACAACCAGCGCAAGGCCGCGGGCGTGCCCGGCCGCTTCGGCGAAGCTGCCGCTGCCCTGCCTGACCGCAAGGCCCAGCGCAAGGCCGACGCCGCCGCCGGCCTGGTACCGTTTGCCTGCAAGCTGCCGGCGCCATTGGCCGAGCAGTTGCGTGAGCGCTCGGCTGGGCATGCCGGCGGCATCAACGGCCTGGTGGCCGAACTGCTGGCGCGCGGGCTGGCCTGATCGGCCTCAGGCCCGGTCAGCCACCCAGCCGGCCACGCTGGCCAGGGCGTCGGCCAAGCGCGACGGGTCGGTGCCGCCGGCCATGGCCATGTCGGGCTTGCCACCACCCTTGCCGCCGACCTGCTGGGCGACAAAGTTCACCAGTTCACCGGCCTTGACCCGGCCGATGCTGTCGTTGGTGACGCCGGCGGCCAGCTGCACCTTGCCGCCGTCGACCACCGCCAGCACGATGGCCGCCGTCTTGAGCTTGTCCTTGAGCTTGTCCAGCGTGTCGCGCAGGGTCTTGGCGTCGGCGCCTTGCAGCACGGCAGCCAGCACCTTCAGGCCTTTCACGTCCACCGCCTGGGCCATCAGCTCGTCGCCCTGGGCGCTGGCCAGCTTGCCCTTGAGCGCAGCGACTTCCTTCTCGAGCGCGCGCACCTGGTCCAGCACCGCGCCCAGGCGGGCAGGCAGCTCGGCCGGCGTGGCCTTCAGCGCGCCGGCCACCTGGCCGACGGTGTCTTCCAGCTGCTGCAGGTAGGCCAGCGCGTTGTCGCCGGTCACCGCCTCCACCCGGCGGATGCCGGCGGCCACGCCGCTTTCGGCCACGATCTTGAACAGGCCGATGTCGCCGGTGGCCTGCACATGGGTGCCGCCGCACAGCTCCTTGCTGCTGCCGATGCTCAGCACGCGCACCGTGTCGCCGTACTTCTCGCCGAACAGCATCATCGCGCCGCTCTTCTGCGCGTCGTCCAGCGCCATCACCTGGGCGCTGGCTGCGGCATTGGCCAGGATCTCGGCGTTGACGAGAGCCTCGACGCGGCGCACCTCGTCGTCAGTCACCGGCGCGTTGTGGGCGAAGTCGAAACGGGTGCGCTCGGCGTTGACCAGGCTGCCCTTCTGCTGCACGTGGCCGCCCAGCACCTCGCGCAGGGCCTTGTGCATCAGGTGGGTGGCGCTGTGGTTGCGCACGGTCTTGGCGCGCTGCTCGGCGTTGACCTTGGCGGCCAGGCTGTCGCCCACGGCGATCGTGCCTTCGACCACACGGCCCTGGTGGCCGAACACGTCGGCCTGGATCTTGGTGGTGTCTTCCACCAGCACGCGCGCCACGGCGTTGCGCAGCTCGCCGCTGTCGCCGGCCTGGCCGCCGCTCTCGGCATAGAACGGCGAGTGGTCGAGCACGATCACGCAGTCGTCGCCGGCCTTGACGCTGGGCACCGCAACGCCATCCACATACAGCGCGGTGACCCGGCTGGTCTCGCACACCAGGTGCGCGTAACCGTGGAACGTGGTGGGCGTGCCGTCGTAGGACAGGCCGGCGGCCATCTTGAACTTTGCCGACGCGCGGGCCTGTTCCCGCTGGCGGGTCATGGCGGTATGGAAGCCGGCCACATCCACCGTGACGCCCCGCTCGCGGCAGACATCGCCGGTCAGATCGACCGGGAAGCCGAAGGTGTCGTGCAGCTTGAAGGCGGTGTCGCCGTCGATCTGCTGCGTGCCGCCGGCAAGGGCCGCTTCCAGGATCTCCATGCCGTGCTGGATGGTCTGGAAGAAGCGCTCTTCCTCGGCCTTCAGCACGTCGGTGGTGCGGGCGGCACCGCGGCGCAGCTCGGGGTAGGCCTCGCCCATCACCGCATCCAGCGCCGCCACCAGGGTGTGGAAGAAGGGCTTGCGCGCACCCAGCTTGTAGCCGTGGCGGATGGCTCGGCGGGCGATGCGGCGCAGCACATAGCCGCGACCTTCGTTGCCGGGGATCACGCCATCGGTCACGGTGAAGGCGCAGGCACGGATGTGATCGGCGATCACCTTCAGGCTGGGGCTGTGCGGGTCCACGTCGACACCACCAGCGGCTTCCACCGCGGACTTCGCCGCCTGCAGCAGGTGGGCGAACAGGTCGATCTCGTAGTTGCTGTGCACATGCTGCAGCACCGCGGTCAAGCGCTCCAGGCCCATGCCGGTGTCCACGCTGGGCTTGGGCAGGGGGTGCATCACACCGTCTTCGGTGCGGTTGAACTGCATGAAGACGTTGTTCCAGATCTCGATGTAGC
>JBBAPL010000071.1:0-25429 GCA_040400895.1 Aquabacterium sp. | reverse complement strand
ACGCAAGCCGGTGACGTGTCGGCCTTCGTGCCCACCAACGTGATTTCGATCACCGACGGTCAGATCTTCCTGGAAACGTCGCTGTTCAACAGCGGCATCCGCCCCGCCATCAACGCCGGCATCTCGGTGTCGCGGGTGGGTGGTGCGGCCCAGACCAAGCTGATCAAGAGCCTGTCGGGTGGCATCCGGACCGACCTGGCCCAGTACCGTGAACTGGCTGCCTTCGCGCAGTTCGCCTCCGACCTGGACGACGCCACCCGCAAGCAGCTGGACCGCGGCGCCCGCGTGACCGAACTGCTCAAGCAGGCCCAGTACAGCCCGCTGCCCATCAGCCTGATGGGCGCCACGCTGTTCGCGGTGAACAAGGGCTTCATGGACACGGTCGAGGTCAAGAAGATCCTGGCGTTCGAGCACGGCCTGCACCAGCACCTCAAGAGCAGCCACGCTGCCCTGCTGGCCAAGCTGGAGAAGGACAAGGCCATGGACAAGGCAGCCGAGGAAGAGCTGACTGCTGCCTGCACGGCCTTCAAGAAGTCGTTCGCCTGATCACCGACAGCCACAAGGAGCACTGCATGGCAGTCGGTAAAGAGATACGCGGCAAGATCAAGAGCTTCGAGAACACGAAGAAGATCACCAAGGCCATGGAAATGGTCTCGGCGTCGAAGATGCGCAAGGCGCAGGACCGCATGCGTGCGGCCCGGCCTTATGCCGACAAGATCCGCAACATCACGGCCAACCTGTCGCAGGCCAACCCCGAGTACAAGAGCGCCT
This sequence comes from Aquabacterium sp., assembly GCA_040400895.1. Lineage (GTDB taxonomy): Bacteria > Pseudomonadota > Gammaproteobacteria > Burkholderiales > Burkholderiaceae_C > Pseudaquabacterium. Next base: position 24,658 of record JBBAPL010000071.1, on the reverse strand, counting down.
ACATGCGCCAGGGTGGCAACAGCAAGGTGACCGGCTTCATCGTCGTCACCGCCGACAAGGGCCTGTGCGGCGGCTTGAACACCAACGTGCTGCGTGCCGTCACCAACGAACTGCGCGACGTGCAGGCCGCCGGCGGCACCGCGCAGGCGGTGGCGATCGGCAACAAGGGCTTCAGCTTCTTGAACCGCATCGGCGCCAAGGTGGTGAGCCACGCCACCCAGTTGGGTGACGCGCCTTTGCTCGAGAAGCTGATCGGCCCGGTCAAGGTGTTGCTGGACGCATTTGTCGAAGGCAAGGTCGACAAGGTGCAGCTCTGCTACACCCGCTTCATCAACACGATGAAGCAGGAAGCGGTGATCGAGCAGCTGCTGCCGTTGTCGGCCCACCGCCTGGAGCAGACGGCCGCCGAGAAAGCCCAATACGGCTGGGACTACATCTACGAGCCCGACGCCGCCACGGTGATCGACGAACTGCTGACCCGCTACATCGAGGCGCTGGTGTTCCAGGCCGTGGCCGAGAACATGGCCTCGGAGCAGTCGGCCCGCATGGTGGCCATGAAGGCCGCCACCGAGAACGCCGGCAGCCTGATCGGTGAGCTGAAGCTGGTCTACAACAAGACCCGCCAGGCCGCCATCACGACCGAGCTGTCCGAGATCGTCAGCGGCGCCGCCGCCATCAGCGGCTGATTGCCGCACGCAAAGAACACTGTTTGAAGGATTATCAAAATGGCCAATACACAAGCACAGGGCAAGATCGTTCAGTGCATCGGCGCCGTGGTGGACGTGGAATTCCCGCGTGACGCCATGCCCCGCGTCTATGACGCCCTCAAGCTCGACGGTTCGGCGCTGACGCTGGAAGTGCAGCAGCAGCTGGGCGATGGCGTCGTGCGCACGATTGCGCTGGGGTCGTCCGACGGCCTGCGCCGCGGTCTGATGGTCAGCAACACCGGCGCGGCTATCACCGTGCCAGTGGGCAAGGCCACGCTGGGTCGCATCATGGACGTGCTGGGCAACCCGATCGACGAGCGCGGCCCGGTCAGCATGGAGCTGAGCGCGTCCATCCACCGCAAGGCCCCGACGTACGATGAGCTGAGCCCCTCGCAAGAGCTGCTCGAGACCGGCATCAAGGTGATCGACCTGATCTGCCCGTTCGCCAAAGGCGGTAAGGTGGGTCTGTTCGGTGGCGCCGGCGTGGGCAAGACCGTGAACATGATGGAGTTGATCAACAACATCGCCAAGGCGCACAGCGGCTTGTCGGTGTTTGCCGGCGTGGGTGAGCGCACCCGCGAGGGCAACGACTTCTACCATGAGATGGCCGAGTCGGGTGTCGTCAACCTGGAGCATCTGGAAGAGTCCAAGGTGTCGATGGTCTACGGCCAGATGAACGAGCCCCCGGGCAACCGTCTGCGCGTGGCGCTGACCGGCCTGACCATTGCCGAGTCGTTCCGTGACGAAGGCAAGGACGTGCTGTTCTTCGTCGACAACATCTACCGCTACACCCTGGCCGGTACCGAAGTGTCGGCCCTGCTGGGCCGGATGCCGTCGGCCGTGGGCTACCAGCCCACGCTGGCCGAGGAAATGGGCCGCCTGCAGGAGCGCATCACCTCGACCAAGGTCGGCTCGATCACCTCGATCCAGGCCGTGTACGTGCCTGCGGACGACCTGACCGACCCGTCGCCCGCCACCACCTTCGCCCACCTGGACGCCACGGTCGTGTTGTCGCGTGACATCGCCTCGCTGGGCATCTACCCCGCCGTGGACCCGCTGGACAGCAACAGCCGCCAGGTCGACCCGAACGTGGTGGGTGAAGAGCACTACAGCACCACCCGTGCCGTGCAGTCGACGCTGCAGCGCTACAAGGAGCTGCGCGACATCATCGCCATCCTGGGCATGGACGAGTTGTCGCCGGAAGACAAGCTGGCCGTGGCCCGTGCGCGCAAGATCCAGCGCTTCCTGAGCCAGCCGTTCCACGTGGCCGAGGTGTTCACCGGCTCGCCCGGCAAGTACGTGCCGCTGAAGGAAACCATCCGCGGCTTCAAGATGATCGTGGCCGGCGAATGCGACCACCTGCCCGAGCAGGCCTTCTACATGGTCGGCACCATCGACGAGGCCTTCGAGAAGGCCAAGAAGATCAACTAAGGAGCCGGCATGGCCACCCTCCAAGTCGACGTTGTCTCTGCCGAGTCGAGCATCTTCTCGGGCCAGGCCAAGTTCGTCGCCCTGCCGGGCGAGAACGGCGAGCTGGGCATCCTGCCCCGCCACACGCCGTTGATCACCCGCATCAAGCCGGGCGCGGTACGCATCCAGCCGGCCGACGGCAGCGAAGAGGTGTTTGTCTTCGTCGCTGGCGGCATTCTGGAAGTGCAGCCGGGCACGGTCACCGTGCTGGCCGACACCGCCATCCGCGGCCATGACCTGGACGAGGCCAAGGCGCTGGAAGCCAAGAAGCTGGCGGAAGAGGCGATGAAGAACGCCAAGACCGACATCGACTTCGCCAAGGCCCAGGGCGAGTTCGCCACCATGGCCGCGCAGATCGCCGCCATCTCGAAGCTGCGCAAGAAGCGCTGAGCCAGGCGGCCGTTGACGGCCCGCCCGCCAAGAGCCTGCCCGGCCATGCCGCGCAGGCTTTCTTCATGGGCGAGCCGCTGGCTGCGCTAAGCTGCAGACAGGTCGCTGATGGGGTGAACGATGGGCAAGGACAAGGGCAAGACAAAGACCAAGACCAGTGCCGGCGCTGCAAGCAGCAGCAACGGGCACATGTCCAAGGCACAGTACCTGGCCGAACTGGAGCCGCTGGAGCTGGCGCTGAACAACCTGGCGCGCTGGCTGCAACACACCGGCCGGCGCGTGGCCGTGGTGTTCGAAGGGCGGGACACGGCGGGCAAGGGCGGCGCCATTGCCGCCATCGCCGACACGCTGAGCCCGCGCCAGGTGCATGTGGTGGCGCTGTCCAAGCCCAGCGAGCGCGAGCAGACGCAGTGGTACTTCCAGCGCTATGTGCCGCACCTGCCGGCCGCTGGCGAACTGACCCTGTTCGACCGCAGCTGGTACAACCGCGCCGGTGTCGAGCGGGTGCTGGACTATTGCACCGAGGCGCAGGCGCTGGCGTTCCTGGACCAGGCGCCCAAGTTCGAGAAGATGCTGGTCGACGACGGTATCCTGCTGTTCAAGTACTGGCTCACCGTCAGCCAGGCCGAGCAGGAACGCCGTTTTGCCGAGCGCCTGCAAGACCCGCTGAAGCGCTGGAAGCTGTCGCCGATCGACCTGCAGTCGCGCAACAAGTACGCCGACTACTCCACCGCGCGCGACGCGATGCTGACCGCCACCCACACCCGGCATGCGCCGTGGACGCTGGTGGACTTCAATGACCAGCGCCGCGGCCGCCTGGCGCTGATCCGACATCTGCTGGCCCATGTGCCCGACACCCATGTGGCGCCCGAGCCGCTGCAGATGGCCCCGCTGCCCGGACCGCCGTTGCAGGAAGACCTGCCCAAACGCTTCCGGCCGATCTGAGCCGGCAGGCGCCCGGCTGCGTCAGCGCATCAGAGGCCGGTTGGGCAACTCGTTCGGGTTGGCGTGGGCGGCGTCCACCGCGTGGTGGCGGCGCAGCAGGCCGTCGATGGCGTCCACCGCCTGCAGCAGGCCGTCTTCGAAGCGGCTGGCGCGGAAGGCAGCCCGCATCGGCGTGATCAACGCCTGCCAGGCGGCGGCGTCGACATGCTGGTTCAGCCCGCGGTCGGCCACGATCTCGATGGCATGTTCGGCCAGCAGCAGGTAGATCAGCACGCCGTTGTTGGCCTCGGTGTCCCAGACCCGCAGCTTGCCGAACTGGGTGATGGCGCGGTCGCGAGCCGACAGGTCCTGCCACAGGTACGAGATCGGCAGGCCGGATTCGACCACCACGCGGATCTCGCCGCTGTGGCCGGTCTCGCTGGCGGCCACGCGCGCTTCGATGCGCTGCAGCGCGGCTTCAGGCAGCGCATGCGCAGCGTCGCGCTCGTCCCACCAGCGGTGCCGCAGGATGCGGGCGAGGCGCTGCCAGAGGGTGCGACGCAGGCGCCGTGGCGTGGGGGTGTTGACCATCACCAGTCTCCTGACGCGCCGCCGCCGCCAAAGTCGCCACCACCGCCAGAGCTGAAGCCGCCGCCCCCGCTGCCGAAGCCACCCCCGCCGCCCCCACCGCCCCAGATGACCGGCGCCCCACCACCGCTGCGGCCACGGCCGATGCCACGCGCGGCGCCCACGCCCATCACGCCCACCAGCACCATGGCCACCACGCCGGCCAGGCCACCGATCAGCAGGCTGGCACTCAACCACCAAGCCAGGGTGCCGGCGCCACCGGCCGTCAGCACCGACCCGAGCTTGCGGCCCAGCACGCTGGTCAGCACGCCGCCCAGCACCGGCACGGCGATGAAGAAGAACACCGCCAGCTCTCCCCAATCAAAGCCTGCGTCGGGCCGGCCGCCACCCTTGGCGGCGGGTGCCGGCAGGTTCTCGCCACGGATGCGGGCCATCAGCGCGTCCACCCCGGCGTTCAGCCCGGCCGCGTAGTCGCCGCGCTTGAAGCCCGGGCCGATCTGGTTGGCGATGATCTGCCGAGCGGCCAGGTCGGGCACCGCGCCTTCCAGCGCCTTGGCCACCTGGATGCGCAGCTTGCGGTCGTCGCGCGCCACCACCACCAGCACGCCGTCGCCCACGTCCTTGCGGCCGATCTTCCAGGTGTCGCCCGCGCGCTGGGCGTAGTCGGCGATGTCCTCGATGCCGGTGCTGGCAACGGTCAGCACCACAATCTGCGGGCCGGCCTGGGCCTCAAAGGCTGCCAGCTTGGCTTCCAGTGCGGCGCGCTGGTCGGGCTGCAGCACGCCGGCCTGGTCCATCACCCGGGCGGTGAGCGTGGGGATGGCCTGCAGGTCCTGCGCCGCGGCCGTGCCGCCCAGCAGCAGTGCGGCCAGCGCCAGCAACCAGCCCAGGGCCGGCAGCCAGCCCAAGCGCGGCGCCCGCGGGCGGACGGCATGCATGCTCAGTTCACTTGCTGGCGGGCTTGTCGAAGCTGACCGCCGGCGGCGCGCTGATCGCGGCCTCGTTGGCCACAGTGAAGCCGGGCTTCACGCTGTAGCTGAAGACCATCGCCGTCAGGTTGGTGGGGAAGCTGCGGGTCAGCACGTTGTAGTCCTGCACCGTCTTGATGTAGCGGTTGCGGGCCACGGTGATGCGGTTCTCGGTGCCTTCGAGCTGCACCCGCAGGTCCTGGAAAGCCTGATTGGCCTTCAGGTTGGGGTACTGCTCGCTCACCACCATCAGTCGGCTCAGGGCGCCGGTCAACTGGCCTTGCGCTTCCTGGAATTTCTGGAAGGCGGCCGGGTCGTTCACCAGCTCGGGCGTGGCCTGGATTGACGTGGCCCGGCTGCGCGCCTCGATCACCTTGGTCAGCGTCTCCTGCTCGAAGTTGGCCTCGCCCTTGACGGTGGCCACGATGTTGGGGATCAGGTCGCTGCGGCGCTGGTACTGGTTCAGAACCTCGGCCCATCCGCTCTTGACCTGCTCGTCCAGGCGCTGGAAGTCGTTGTAACCGCAGCCCGTCAACAGGACGGCCAAGCCCAGGGCAGGCAGAAGGCGACGCAGGGTGGACAGCATGGGGTTCTCCGTAGGGCAGATGGAAGGCACCAGATGGGGCCGCCGGCAGGTTTTCAATCTCATCAGCTTAGCATCGGGCCATGACGGATCCCGCGCAGGCCCTGGCCGCTGCTGCCAGCCCTGCACCACGAGCGCACGGTGCGTTGTCGCGGGTGCTGGTGCTGGGCGCTGGCGGCGCGCTCGGTGCCCGGGTGGTCGAGCGGCTGCTGGCCGGTCGCCACTTCCACGCCGTGGGCGTGTGGACGGTGCAACCGCTGCGGGCGGCCATGCGCGGCCTGGTGCCGCTGGCCGATGCCGACTGGGCCGGCTTCCAGCCCAAGACCGCCGTCATCGTGTTCGACCGGGCGCGCCATGCCAACGGCCGTGAGGCGGCGTTCGGTCAGCCCCGGCCCGCTGATTTGCCGGCCATCGCTGCCAATCTGCGCCAATTGGGTGTCACTGCGCTGGTGGTGGTGGTGCCGCATGCCCCTGGTCTGCTGCCGCAGGCACTGAAGGCGGGCCTGGCATCGCTGGACGAAGGCGCGGTGGCGGCGCTGGGCTTCGACCATTTGGTGTTCATGCGCTCAGCCCAGGCGGCTCCGGCTGCCGATGCTTCGGGGACTGCGCCGGCGCGGTTGGCGCGCTGGCTGCTGGGCCAACTGCACTGGGTGGTGCCGCAAGGCGACCAGCCGGTGCGCACCGACACCGTGGCCCGGGTGGCTGCCCGCCTGGCGCTGGCCCTGCCGCAGGCAACGCCCGGCACCCGTGTGCTGCCGCCTGATGTGCTGTGGGCGGCGGCGCAGACGCCGGCGGGCGACGCGGTGGTCGACGCCTGGCTGTCCGGGCAGGCGCCCCAGGCCCTGTCAGCGCAACGGCGCTGGTAGTTGCCCGGGTGCCGGAGGGCCTTTGGCGGCCGGGGTGCCGACCATAATCCGGGCATGAACGCACCGCTGCAAAACGACACCTTCCTGCGGGCCTGCCTGCGCCAGCCCACCACCCACACCCCCATCTGGCTGATGCGCCAGGCCGGACGCTACCTGCCTGAATACAAGGCCACGCGCGTGGCTGCGGGCAACAGCTTCATGGGCCTGGCCACCAACCCGCACTACGCCACCGAGGTGACGCTGCAGCCGCTCGACCGCTACCAGCTCGATGCGGCCATCCTGTTCTCCGACATCCTCACCGTGCCCGACGCCATGGGCCTGGGCCTGAGCTTTGGCGCCGGCGAGGGCCCCAAGTTCGCCCACCCGCTGCGCACTGAGGCCGACGTGGCGAAGCTGGCGGTCCCCGATCTGGACAAGCTGCGCTATGTGTTTGACGCGGTGACCTCGATCCGCAAGGCCTTGAATGGCCGGGTGCCACTGATCGGCTTTTCGGGCAGCCCCTGGACGCTGGCCTGCTACATGGTCGAAGGCGGCGGCTCGGACGACTACCGCCTGGTCAAGACCATGCTGTATTCCCGCCCCGATCTGATGCACCGCATCCTGGCCATCAACGCCGACGCGGTGGCGGCTTACCTGAATGCCCAGATCGACGCTGGTGCCCAGGCGGTGATGGTGTTCGACAGCTGGGGCGGCGTGCTGGAGCACCGTGCCTTTCACCAGTTCAGCCTGGCCTACACCCAGCGGGTGCTGAACCAGCTCAAGCGTGAGCACAACGGCCAGCGCATCCCGGCCATCGTGTTCACCAAGGGCGGTGGCCTGTGGCTGGAGCAGATCGCGGCCACCGGCGCCGACGTCGTCGGCCTGGACTGGACCTGCGACCTGGGCGACGCCCGCCGCCGGGTCGACGACCGGGTGGCGCTGCAGGGCAATTTCGACCCGATGGCGCTGTTTGCCACGCCCGAGGCGGTGGCCGCCGAGGCGCGCGCCGTGCTCGACAGCTTCGGCAGCCCGCAGCGGGCCGACGGTCGCTGGGGCGGCCACATCTTCAACCTGGGCCACGGCATCAACCAGCACACCCCGCTGGAGCATGTGCAGGCCCTGGTGGAGGCGGTGCATGCCCATTCGCCGACGCTGCGCCGAGGTGTTGTGGCGGGTTGACAGTGCGGACAAGTTGGGGGATGCACGGAGAGGGTGAGTGCATGCTCAGGGCTTGACTTATCCCCAAAAACAGGACTGCGACAAATCACCGGGTACAGATGTGCAGCGCAACATCGAATTGCCTGAAGATTCGTGCTAAGTGGTTGATGTCAAACATATTTTTCAAGCTGCTAAAAACTTGAGCAATCCAGGCAGAGCCTCGCCAGATCAAGCACTTAGCGCGGCCGTCGGCAGCTTTCCCACAAAGTTATCCACAGAAGTCGGGGACAGTTGAAAAACTCGTTTTCAATCATCGACTTAACGCCGATTCTTGATGTGAAGACGAAAAACACGTCGCCAATCTCGGCTGCCGCGCGGTGACCACCGTCACGCTGGCGGTGGCGGTGGAGGCGCCGCAGCACAGTGGACTGACCGGCGCGCTGCACTACAGCCATGTGCAGCACCTGCCGCCCGGCACGCTGTTGCGGGTGCCGCTGGGCAAGCGCGATCTGCTGGGCATCGTCTGGCACGCCGCGGCGCCGGCTGCTGGCGCCGACACCGCCCCGCTCCAGTTGCGCCCGGTGGGTGAGGTGTTCGCCGGCCTGCCGCCGATGGCGCCTGCCTGGCTGGCGCTGGTGGACTTTGCTGCCAGCTACTACCAGCGCAGCGTGGGCGAGCTGGCGCTGGCGGTGCTGCCGCCCGAACTGCGCAAGCTGGACGCGCCCGGCCTGGCCAAGCGCCTGGCGCGCCTGCTGAAGAAGCTGGACGCTGCGCCGCCGCGCGACGCCACCCAACCGGCCACGCCAGTGGACCGGCCGCAGCTCGGCCCCGAGCAGCAGGCGGCGCTGGCCGCCTTCCACACTGCCTTCACCCAGGCCGGCGCCACGCCCCGGCCGGCGCCGCTGCTGCTGCACGGCGTCACCGGCAGCGGCAAGACCGAGGTTTACCTGCATGCCGCAGAAGAAGTGCTGGACAGCGGCCGCCAGGCCCTGGTGCTGGTGCCCGAGATCAACCTGACGCCGCAGCTGGAGGCCCGCTTTGCGGCCCGCTTTCCGCAGCACCGGCTGGTCAGCCTGCACAGCGGCCTGACGCCGGTGCAGCGGCTGCGCCACTGGCTAATGGCCCACCTGGGCCGCGCCGACATCGTGCTGGGCACGCGCATGGGCGTCTTTGCGCCGCTGCCCCGGCTGGGGCTGATCGTGGTTGATGAGGAGCATGACCCGTCGTACAAGCAGCAGGAGGGCGCGCGCTACTCGGCACGTGATCTCGCCGTCTACCGCGCTCACCTGGAGCGGGTGCCGGTGATCCTGGGCTCGGCCACGCCGTCGCTGGAGACCTGGCAGCACGCGCTGCCCGGCCCGCGCCAGCGCTACCAGCGCCTGGCGCTGGACGCCCGCGTGGGCGGCGGCGCGCTGCCGCGGGTGCGGCTGTTCGACATGGGCGTGCTGCCCAAGGTCAACGGCCAGAGCCCGGTGCTGGCGCCGATGGTCATCGACAGCCTGCGCCAGCGCATCGCCGCGGGTGAGCAGAGCCTGGTGTTCCTGAACCGGCGCGGCTATGCCCCGGTGCTGCACTGTGCCGATTGCGGCTGGAAGAGCGGCTGCCCGCACTGCAGCGCCTGGCGGGTGTTCCACAAGGGTGAGCGCACGCTGCGTTGCCACCACTGCGGCTTCACTGAGCGGGTGCCGCGCGCCTGCCCCGACTGCGGCAACCTCGACATCGCACCGCTGGGCCGTGGCACCGAGAAGCTGGAAGAGCAGCTGGCCGAGTTGCTGCCCGGCGCCCGCATCGCCCGGCTGGACGCCGACACCGCGCGCGGCAAGGGCCAGCTGGAAGCGCGCCTGGCCGAGGTGCATGCCGGTGACGTGGATGTGCTGGTGGGCACGCAGATGGTGACCAAGGGGCACGACTTCCGCCGCATCACCCTGGTGGTGGCGGTCAACCCCGACAGCGCGCTGTTCGCCAGCGACTTCCGCGCGCCCGAGCGGCTGTTTGCCTTGCTGATGCAGGCCGGCGGTCGCGCCGGGCGCGATGCAGGCCAGGCCAGCGCCAGCGAGATGTGGGTGCAGACCTGGCACCCGCAGCACCCGCTGTATGCCGCCTTGAAGAAGCACGACTTCGCGGCCTTCGCCACCAGCCAGCTCGCCGAGCGTGAGGCCGCCGGCCTGCCGCCCTACAGCCACCTGGCGCTGCTGCGGGCGGAGTCACGCGACGCGGCCATCGCCCTGGCCTGGTTGCAGGACGCGGCAGTCCTGGCCACCAGCCTGCCGGGCGGTGATGGCGTGACGGTCTACCCGCCGGTGCCGCCCTCGGTCAGCAAGGTGGCCGGCATCGAGCGGCTGCAGATGCTGGTGGAGGCGCCGTCACGCGCCAGGCTGCAGCAGCTGCTGGCGGCCTGGGTGCCGGCGCTGCACGGCCTGCGCAGCCGCCACCGGGGCCTGGCCCGCTGGGCCATCGACGTCGACCCGCTGGCGATCTGACCGCCAGCCGCGGCCAGCAGCCAGTCAGCTGCGGCGGCGCGCCAGCCAGCCGATGGCGGCCAGGCCTGCCAGCAGCAGGGCGGTGGTCGTGGGTTCGGGAATGGGTGCGGCGTTGGTCAGTGCCACCTGAACATTCCAGCGGCTGTCGGCTGCGACGCCGGCGTTGGTGCGCAGCAAGTAGCCCTCGGCCCATGTGCTGCCTGCCGGCAGGTTGGGCGACAGGCTCACCGCCACCTGGTAGCGGCCCGGCGCCAGGTCGGTGATGAAGATGCGCGCGTCCAGCGCGCCCTGGGTCGGGTCGACCTGGGCGAACGGGCTGTCCACGTCGTCCGACAGGCTCAGCAGCGTGCCCGTCTGGATGTCGAAGAACGCCAGCACCGGGTCCAGCTGGCCCGCTGCGTCCGACGTGGTCCACAGCCGCAAGTCGGACGCGCTGTCGATGTCCAGGTTGAAGCTGTGCACATCGCTGTCGAAGGCAAAGCGGCCCGACTGGCTGAATGCGGCCACATCGGCCTGGACCGACAGGCTGGCCAGGGCCAGGGTGAAGGCGGCCGCGCTGCGGGCCCAAGTGAAGTTGTGCATGGTGGTGTCCGGTGTGGGAGTGGGCGACGCTCAGGGCGCCAGCAGCGGCGCGTTGGCGCGCGGCGTGGTCTGGGCCGATGGCGCCAACCGGTTGGTGCCGGCCTGCACTTCGAAGGCGGCGGCAAAGATCTGCTGGTTGCTGATGCTGGTCACGGTGTCGACCTGCCAGAACTCGCACACCACCTTGGCGGGGGTCACGTCCAGCAGCATGTAGCCGCGCTTGTGCAGGTTGATGTACTTGAAGTGCGGGTTGATGAAGCGCAGCGTGCCGGCAATGCTGCCGTTGGTGTCGGTGTCGACGCCGGGCGACGACACCGAGGTGCCGACGAACTCGACCGCGCTGGCGCCCGCGCCGGTCGCCGGGTTGTAGCCGCCTGCGGCCACATTGGGGTTGTTCGGGTCCTGGGCCAGGTCGGCCGCCCAACTGCTGTGGATGTCGCCGGTCAGCACCACCACGTTGTCGACTGGCGCGCGGTTGCCCGAGGCCTTGATCGCGGCATACACCCGGTTGCGGGCCGGGTTGTAGCCGTCCCACTGGTCGGTGTTCAGGAACAGGCCACCACCCTGGGCGTTGGGCGCGCCCTGCAGCTTCAGCTGCGCAAACATCACGCCCTGGCCCAGGAACTTCCAGCGCGCCGTGCTCGTCTGCAGCCGGTTGAACAGCCAGGCTTCCTGCTCGGCGCCCAGCAAGGTGCGGTTGGGGTCGGCAAACGCCCCGGTCTGCAGGAATCCGTTGCCGAACTGGGTGGGGATGGTGGCCGTCAGTTGCTCGGAGCGGCCGCTCAGCCGCTCTTCCAGCATCAGCAGGTCGATCAGGTCGCCCACCTGGAAGCGGCGGAAGTTCTTGCGCTGGTCGGCATCGACCTGGCGGATGGGCATCCACTCGTAGTAGGCCTGCATGCCAACCGCCACGCGGTCGGCGTAGTTGCCTTCGGTGGCGTTCTGGTGGTTCTGCGCACCGTCCTTCCAGGTGTCGTTGGTGATCTCGTGGTCGTCCCAGATGCACACGAACGGGTGCTGGCGGTGCACGGCCTGCGAATCGGCGTCGCGCTTGTACTGGGCATGGCGCATGCGGTAGTCGGCCAGCGTCACCATCTCGGTGGGCGGCTCGGGCGTGCGCAGGCTGCCGTACTGGGCGGGCCCGTACTCATACAGGTAGTCGCCCAGGTGCAGCACCAGATCGACGTCGGCGCGCTCGGCGATGCGGGCGTAGGCGTTGAAGTAGCCGGCCGCGTGGTTCGAGCAGCTGGCCACCGCAATGCGCAGCCGATCGACCTGGCCCACGGGCAGCGTGCGGGTGCGGCCCACCGGGCTGGCCATGCCACCGGCGTTGAACCGGTAGTAGTAGGTGGTGCCCGGGCGCAGGCCGGCGGCGTCGATCTTGACGGTGAAGTCCTTGGCGGCGCTGGTGGTCGTGGCGCCGCGCAGCACCACGCTGCGCAGGCCGGGATCGGTGGCCACGACCCAGGTCACCGGCACCAGCGCCTTGGCGCTGACCACGCTGACGCGGGTCCACAGGATCACCCGGTCCGACAGCGGGTCACCGCTGGCCACGCCGTGCTGGAACACGGCCGCCGCTGCGTCGGCCGTGGTGGCCAGCAGGGGCGAGACGGCAGCGATGCCGACCGTGGTGGCGCCGGTGCGCTTGAAGAAGTCACGCCGGTTGGTGCCGGTGCGTGCGGGCTGGGCGGGCTGAAGCTTGGTGGGGCGTCCCATGGTGGCATCCTGGTGGTGGGCGCAGCCAGGGGTGCCGGCGTGCTGAGCACCATTCTGCGGATGGCAATTGACAGACCACCCAGGGCCCCTGCATCCGTTCGGCTCATGCCGGCTGGCGTTGGTATCCTCCCGCCCGGGGAACCACGACACCACGCGGGAAGGACGACCACACCATGACCCACAGCCTGGACGGGCACGGCTTGCGGCGCCGCACGCTGGCCGGCGCATCGCTGCTGCTGCTGGCCGGCTGCGGCGGCGGCAACACCGAGAGGGACGAGCCGGCCGTGGCGCCCACGCTGACGATCAGCAGCGACACGCCCGGCGATGCCACTGGACCGTTCACCGTGCGTTTCACCTTCAGCGCGGCGGTCAGCGACTTCGCCACCAACCGCATCCTGATCACCAACGGCGCCCTTGGCGGTGCGGTGCTCGTCAAGCTGAGCGACACGCTCTACACCCTGCGTGTCACCCCCGCGGCCAACCGGCAGGATGTGCTGACGGTGGAGGTGCTCACCGGCGCGTTCAAGGACGCCACCGGCACCGCGTCCAGCCTGGTGGCCTATCGCTTCGGCCAGCGCATCGACACGGTGGTGGTCAACAACGAGCCGGTGCTGACCATCAGCAACAACACCAACGGCAACTTTGCCACCGGGCCGGTGACCTTCACCTTCGACTTCAGCCTGGACGTGGGCGACAGCTTCTCGATCGACGACATCGAGCCGGACGCGGGCACCTTGAGCAACTTCACCAAGGTATCGGCCACACGCTACACCGTGTTGCTCACGTTGCCGGCCGCCACCTCGGGCCTGCTCCAGTTGACGGTCGAGGCGGGCGCCTTCCAGAGCATTGCCGGTGTGCCGAGCCAGCAGGACTACACCACGGCTGTTCTGTTCGTCATCCCGGCCTGACGAGCCGCCGCTGCCGTGGCGTCAGCCCGCCGGCTGCACCCCGAACAGCCAAGCCAGCGCACTGAAGCTGGCGAAAGCGCCCACCGTGCTGGCCAGGATGATGCGCGCCACCCGGCCGGAATCGGCGCCGTAGCGCTCGGTCAGCAGCGACACATTGCTGGCACTGGGCAGCGCAGCGGCCAGGGTCAGCACCAGGAGCTGGAAGCCCGACAGCGGCGCGCCCAACTGCTGGGCGCCGGCGCCCACCACCAGCACCAGCAGCGGGTGCAAGAACAGCTTGATCGCCGCCACCGGCAGGTAGTGCGCCAGCGGCGTGCGGGTGTGGGCATGCTGGCCTGCGCGCCACAGCACCGCGCCGATGGTGAACAGCGCCACCGGCGTGGCGCTGTCGGCCAGCATGCGCAGGGCGGTGTCCAGCGGGCCGGTGGTCTTCACGCCGGTGGCCGACAGCAGCGCGCCCAGTGCGATCGACCAAGGCAGCGGGTTCGACAGTGCGCCGCGCACCGCCCGCATGGCGGCGGCACGCGCCCCGCCGGCGGCGCCCTGCAGTTGCGACAGCGCGATGCACAGCGAACTGGTGACGAACAGGTCGGCCAGCACGGTGCAGATCACCGGCCCGGCCGCCGCCGGCCCCAGCAGGGCCACCAGCAGCGGCACGCCCATGAAGCCAGTGTTGGGGAAGGCGGCCACCAGCGCACCGAAGCTGGCGTCCTTCAAGCCGATGGTGGCGTTGAGCGACACCGCAATGGTGAAGCCCACCACCACCAGCGCGCACAGCACATACACCGCCAGCACGAACGGGTTCAGCAGGTCGAGCACCGGCGTGTGCATGCCGAAGCGCATCAGCATGCAGGGCAGGGCGAAGTACAGCACGTAGGCATTCAGCCCCGGGATGGCGCTTTCGGGCAACACGCCGCGGCGCGCCGCCAGCCAACCGGCCAGGACCAGGGCGAAGAACGGGACGGTGACGGCGAGGATGGCCTGCATGCTGGGGGCGGAGTATCCCCGGCGCACCCGGCGCTGGTGGCCGCAGCCCTGCCGCCTGGCGCTGCAGGGCTGCAGCATCAGGCGGGCCCTGCTTGCGCCAGGCTGTGCTCAGCGCGGCAGGTGCAAATCCAGGCCCACCGTGCCGGGCCGGGCGTCGAGGTCGGCCTCGGCCTGGCCATGGGCGTCGCTGGACACCCGCAGCCGGTAGCGGCCGGCTGCCGGCACGGCCAGGGTGAAGCCGCCATCTGGGCCGCTGAGCAGGGCCACATCGGGCAGGGCCACCGGCGCCTGCACCCAGTCCAGACGGGCACCCGCCACCGGCCGGCCACGGGCGTCCAGCACATGGCCAGTGATCAACAGGGCGGCTGGGTGGGTGGCCATGGCGTCTGTGGTGGCTGGCTGGGTGCGGCGTGCCCGGCAGTGTGTCAGACCTTCCAGGCCACCAGGTTCTTGAAGACGGCCGCATTGATGCGCGTGCCCGAATTGGTGCTGCCGCCGCCATAGGCGTGCACCGCAAAACCGTAGCGCTGGCCGTTGACGATGCGGTAGACCGCACTGCCGCTCTGGCCGCCTGCGGTGTCGATGTCGTAATGCACCTTGCGTGCAGACACCGAGGCGATGCGTCGCGCGTCGTACCACTGCGTGCCGCCAGGCTTGTCGCCGGGGTAGCCCGAGATGTTGCCCACCGACGCCAGCAGATCGGCGTCGCTGAAGTTGCCAAAGCCCAGCCAGCCGGTCGAGTTGCCCAGCGGGGTCGGCAGGATGATGACGCCGTAGTCGAATTCGGCATTGCCGCTGCCGGTCCAGCCGGTCACCGACTTGAAGCTGGTGGCCGTGACCGACCCGTAGGGCAGGGCATTGCCATTGCGCCCCGGCATCACCTGGATGCGCCGCACCCAGCCGTCGCGGCCGGGCACGCCGCTGTTCTTGATGTGCACGCAGTGGCCAGCCGTCACCAGGGTGCGCGGGCCGATGAACCAGCCGGTGCCGATCCACTGCGAGTTGTCGGCCGCGGTGATCAGCAGCGAGGCATGCACCCGCCAGGGGTAGGTGCTGGTGGCGTTGATCTTCACCCGGTTGTCGGGGCCATGCACCGTCTCGGCCGTGGGACCGAAGCTGGCAGCGCCGATGTCGCTCAGTTTGGACGTATCGGGCGCGGTGAAGGCGTCGCCCGCCATGGCCGCGGCCGTGATCAGCTTGAAGCCGGTCACCGCCTCGCTGCCATCGTTGGCGGGCTTGCTGCTCTTCGGGTTCAGGCCCTCGGAGGGGGCCTTCATCACCGACCGCTTGACCACCAGTGCGGCTTCGTCGATCTCGTTGCTGGTGGTGGCATGCGGGTCGTTCTTGGCGGGCTTGAGTGTCTTGGGTGTGGTGGCCATGGGGGCTCCTCGGCAGACCGGGTTGCATGCACCCAGCCCGGGCCATGCAGCGCCGTCGGCGGTCCTTCGACTTGGCGCTGGCTGCACTCTAGGCAGTGCGCTCCGTGCGGCCATCACGTCAAGGGGGGACGGCGCGCCCGCGCCGTCCTCCCGGCGGCGGACGGCGCGGGTGCTGCGGCCAGCCCGCTAACATCAGACCGCTTCCGCGCCGCCTGGCGCCGCCCCATGGCCACCGCTCCCTCGCCCCCTGACAGTCTGAATCCTGCGCAACTTCAAGCGGTGCACCACCTCGCCGGGCCTTGCCTGGTGCTGGCCGGCGCCGGGTCGGGCAAAACGCGGGTGATCACCCACAAGATCGCCCGCCTGCTGCAAGCCGGCCTGGCGCCCAAGGAGATCGCCGCCATCACCTTCACCAACAAGGCGGCGCAGGAGATGCGTGAGCGCAGCAAGGCCCTGGTCGGCCCGCGTGCGGCGAAAGACCTGGTGGTGGCCACCTTCCACAGCCTGGGCGTGCGCATCCTGCGCAGCGACGGCACCAAGGTGGGCCTGAAGGAGCAGTTCAGCATCCTGGACGCCGACGACGTGATGGGCGTGCTGCGCGATGCCGGCGGCGCCACCGACAACAAGCTGGCGCGCAGCTGGCAATGGACCATCAGCCTGTGGAAGAACCAGGGCCACGACAGCGCCAGCGCCGCTGTCGTGGCCAAGGACGCCGACGAGCAGGTGGCCGCCCGGGTGATGAAGCTCTATGAAGAGCGCCTGGCCGCCTACCAGGCGGTGGACTTCGACGACCTGATCGGCCTGCCTCTGAAGCTGCTGCAGCGCGATGTGGAAGCGCGCACCAAGTGGCAGGCCATGTTCGGCCATGTGCTGGTCGACGAATACCAGGACACCAATGCGGTGCAGTACGAGCTGCTGAAGATGCTGGTCTCGGGCGACGACCCACGCCGCCGTGGCCTGTTCACCGCCGTGGGCGACGACGACCAGAGCATCTACGGCTGGCGCGGCGCCACCATCGACAACCTGCGCCGCCTGCCGCAGGACTGGCCGAACCTCAAGGTGATCCCGCTGGAGCAGAACTACCGCTCCACCGGCCACATCCTGCGCGCGGCCAACAACGTCATTGCCGCCAACCCCAAGCTGTTCGAGAAGAAGCTGTGGAGCGCGTTGGGCGACGGCGACCCGGTGCGCCTGGTCGAATGTGACGGCGAGGAGCACGAGGCCGAGCGCGCCGTGGCCTTCATCCAGAGCCTGCGCGCGCAGGGCGGGGCGATCGCCGACGAGCGCGGCAGCGGCCAGACCAAGTTTGGCGACTTTGCCATCCTCTACCGCGCCAACCACCAGGCGCGGGTGTTCGAGCAGAAGCTGCGCGCCGCGCAGATCCCGTACAAGGTGAGCGGCGGGCAGAGCTTCTTCGACCGCGCCGAGATCAAGGACCTGTGCGCCTGGCTGCGCCTGCTGGTCAACCAGGACGACGACCCGGCCTTCCTGCGTGCCGTGACCACGCCCAAGCGCGGCATCGGACACGCTACGCTGGGCAAGTTGGGCGAGTTCTCGGGCAAGTGGAAGAGCAGCCTGTTCGAGGCGCTGTTCTCGCAGAGCCTGGCCGCGCAGCTGGGCGCCAAGGCCATCGGCAGCCTGCATGAGTTCGGCCGC
Organism: Aquabacterium sp.; assembly: GCA_040400895.1. Lineage (GTDB taxonomy): Bacteria > Pseudomonadota > Gammaproteobacteria > Burkholderiales > Burkholderiaceae_C > Pseudaquabacterium. The sequence continues at coordinate 7,317 of JBBAPL010000071.1, read as the reverse complement.
TACATCAACGACCTGCAGCACCGCGCCGCCCACACCCAGGGCGCCGAGGACTCTAAGGCCATGCTGCTGGAGTGGGTGAAGACCATCGGCTACGAGCAGCACCTGTACGACAGCGAAGACAGCGAGAAGCTGGCCGCCAGCCGCTGGACCAACGTGCTGGACTTCATCGACTGGATCAGCCGCCGCTGTGGCGGCGAACTGCGCAACGAGGGTGGCACGTTTGAATCCGAGAAGCAGACGGTGCTGCAGGTGGCGCAGACCATCAGCGTGATCATCAGCCTGGCCGACCGCGGCGATGACGCCGACGTGGTGACCTTGTCCACCCTGCATGCCAGCAAGGGCCTGGAATGGCCGCATGTGTGGCTGGCCGGCATCAACGAAGGCCTGCTGCCGTTCAAGGTCGACGCCGAGGACATGTCCGTGGAGGTGCTGGGCCAGCGCATCGAAGAAGAGCGCCGCCTGATGTACGTGGGCATCACCCGCGCCCGCACCACGCTGGCGGTGAGCACGCTGCGCCGGCGCAAGAAGGGCCGCGACACCATCCAGGGCGTGCCCAGCCGCTTCATCGCCGAAATGAAGCTGGGCGAAGGCGGTGCCAAGGAAGACCCCCGCGAGCGGCTGAAGAAACTGCGCGCGGCGCTGTCGGCCAAAGTGGACGCGGCCGCACCGCCGGCCGCGTGAGTGCCAGCCCGGCTTGACCCGGGCCGGCCTGCAGGCTTCAGAGCTTGGCCGAGAGGCTCAGGAAGATCGCGCGTGGCGCACCCGGCAGAATGGTCTGGTTCGTGCCTGTGGTGTCGCTGTTGACAAAGCCGTTGCTGCCGATGGTGGCAATGTGGCGCTGGTTGCTCAGGTTGCTGACGGTGAGCTGTGCAGTCAGGTCGCGCAAGCCACCAGCCGACCCCAGTCGGTAGCCAGCCGAGGCGTTGAACAGCGTGCGCGCATCCACCGCGCCGTCATTGAGGTAGGTGTAGTAGCGCTTGCCCATGTGCTCCATGCCCAGGTTGGCGAAGAGCGGACCGTTGTCGTAGCTCAGCACCGACTTGACCAGCATGCTGGGCGTGTCGACGATGGTCTTGCCATTGGTGGCCACCGTCACACCATTGCTGACCGTATCGCTCTTGTACTGGCTCTTGTTCAGGCTGATGCCGTTGAACCAGGACAGACCGCCGCCCAGGCGCAGCGCGCCCGAGGCTTCCAGGCCCAGCATCTGCGCATCGCCCACGTTGCTCAGAACGGCCGGGTTGCCGACGATGCCGGCACCTTGCTGCACCGCCAGCAACCGGTCCTTGAACTTCACCGCATACACCGCCACCACGGCCTCGGCCTGGCGTGTGTTCAGGCGCCAGCCCGCCTCCAGGGTCTGCGAGGTCTCGGGCTTGAGCTGGTTGGCAATGGCGTCAAAGCCGACCTGCGTGGTGCTGAACGGCCCGGCGGTGCGTGCCGACTGGTAGGCGCGCATGTTCTGGGCGTAGCCGGCAAACAGCTCGCTGTTGGCGTCGAGCGCCATCGTCAGGCCAAACTGCGGCAGGAAGGCCTTGCGCGCGCGGATCGTGCCCTGCGGGTTGCTGTCGGCGGCGCCGATCTCGCGGCTGGCCGTGGTCTTGACGTCCACCGACTTGAAGCCCATGTTGACGTTGGTGGATGCGCTCAGTGCAAACGCGTCCTCCAGCGAGAACTGGCTGGTGTTGGTCTTGAAGCCGTACTGCCACTGGGTGTAGAACGGGTTGGACGGGAACGCGTCGGGAGACGGCACGCTGGCGGCCGATGTGGCATAGAAGCGGCGCGCCTGTTCGAACTTGTTCGTCTCCAGCCACAGCCCGGCACGCAGCTGATGCTGGCCCAGCGCGTAGTCGCCGGTGACCACCACGCCGTCCCGGTTGATACCGTACTCGGTGGTGCGCACCGAAATCGGCGTGCCATTGGGCGATGCCGTGTAAGGCGTGTACCACAGGCCGGCGCCCTTGTTGTGGTGGTGGTAGACGGTGGCCTTCAGTTGTGCAGCTTGGCCCACGCGGGTGGCCACGCTGGCACCGAAGAGCTCGTCATTGCGCAGGCCCGAGCCGGCGTAGTAAGCGTCGTCGCACGCGCCGCTGTAGGTGCTGGGCATGCCGTCGACAGTGTTGCCGCAGTTCTTGGTGGCGATCTTCAGAGCCGCTGCAAAGTCAGGGTAGGTATTGTCGAACTTCTCGCCCAGCCGCGCGATCATCTCGTGCGACATGTCCTGGTAGTCGATCTCCTGGCGCTTGGACAGGTTGGCGAAGGCACTGACCTTGGTGTCGCCGGTCTGCAGCACGTACTTGGCATTGAGCTGCTGCTGCTTTTGCTGGCCGCTGCCCTTCCACTTGTCGGAGCTCTGGTCGCTCACGCTCAGGTAGGCCTTGCCGAAGCCGGTCTGTCCGGTCTCCAGCCGCGCAAACAGGTGGGTGTTCTTGTTGCTGCCGAAACCGATGGCGCCGCTGCCGCCGAACTTGTCGGTCGGGTCGTTGGAATAGAACTGCAGCGTGCCGCCCAGGTTGCTGGACGAGGCCGTGCTGAGCGAGCCCGTGCCCGCCGAGAGCACGGCGCGGCCGATGTTCTCGGTGGCGATGGCGCGGCTGATGTGCAGGCCATTGAAGTTGCCATACGACATGTCGCCCAGCGGCACATCGTCCAGCGTGAAGCCGAGCTGGTTCTGGTTGAAGCCCCGAACGGTGATGCGGGTCGACCACTCATAGGCCCCAAAGCTGTCTGCCGACTGGAAGTTCACCGAGGGCAGGCGTGCCACCGCCAGCAGCGGGCTGGCGCCGGGGGGCAGTTGGCTGAGTTCCACCGACGAGATGGCTTCGACCTGGCGCGACTGGCCGCGGCCATTGCCGCTGACCGTGACTTGCTGCACGTCGGCGGCCTGTGCTTGTTGGGCGGACGACACCGCGGGCAGGAACAGCGCGGCCACGACGGCGGCGATGGTGTGGGGGCGAGGGCTGAAGGTCTTGGACATGCTGGTCGTCTCTTGGGGGCGGATCTGGTTGGAGTGGTGGCGTTGGCAGCGGTACGCCGCAGCGTGCGCGCCACGCGGCCCGGGTGGATCCCGGGCCATGGCAACGTCGAATGGACGATAGGCAGTTGCTGTGGCAGAACAGTGACGTGCTTGGTTTTCAACTTTTAAACATCGTCACAAGCGTTTAACGCAATTTATTTAACGTCGTGCATTTGAGGCATGGTCTCCGTGAACCCCTTGGATCCTTCGATGTCGCTCAGCCGCCGGACATGGTTGCGTGCCGGCGGTCTGCTGTCGTTGGCTGGCGCCGGCGGCATGGCGGCCGCGCAAGCTGCTGCACCGCGTGGCGCCGAGGCCGCATCGGCGTTGCTGGCGCAGGAAGACGGTGTCTGGCGTCTGGCCTTCGGCTCCTGCGCCCGGCAGTCACGGCCACAGCCGATCTGGTCGACCATCGCCGCATTCAGGCCGCACCTCTTTGTGTTTCTCGGCGACAACTTTTATGCCGACGCTGATACGCCGGACCTGCTGCGTGCGCGTCACGCCGAGTTCGCCGCGCTCGGTCCCCTGCAGGCATTCCGCCGCGACCATGCGCACGTGGCGATCTGGGATGACCACGACTTCGGCGTCGACGATGCGGGTGCCGACTATCCGCACAAGCAGTTGTCGCAGCAGTTGTTCTGCGACACCTGGGGCGAGCCGGCCGATGCGCCGCGGCGCCAGCGCAGCGGCATCTTCGAGTCCTACCTCTTGCGCGCCCGCGGCAAAACGGTGCAGCTGATCCTGCCGGACCTGCGCTTCAATCGCGGGCCGCTGCTGGCAGACCCCAGCCGGCGCAGTGGCTACGAGGGCATGATGCGGGCCGCCAGGAACGGCGACACCACGCCCGTGCCGGGTTGGTATCTGCCCAACCCCGATCCCGCGGCCGCGTTGCTGGGTGAGGCGCAGTGGCAATGGCTGGATACCCAGTTTGCCCAGCCCGCCGATGTGCGCATCCTGGCCTCGTCGGTGCAGTTCGCCGCCGAGGGCAGCGGCTGGGAGTGCTGGTGGAACTTTCCGGCCGAACGCCAGCGGTTGCTGGATCTGTTGCGCCGCCGCCGCGCCCAGGGCCTGGTCGTCGTCAGCGGCGACATGCACTATGGCGAACTGTCACGCCTGGATGCGCCGGGTCTCTATCCGCTGTGGGACCTCACCGCCAGCGGTCTGACCGAGGTTTGGGCCGTGCCCACCCCCAATCACCGGCGCGTGCAGGGCGTGGTGGCTGAGCCCAACTTCGGCAGCATCGAGATCGACTGGGCGGCTGGCACCTTGACGCTGGCCGTCCGCGGTGGCGAAGGTGCGCCTCGCCTCGTTCACCGCCTCAACCTGGACAGCCTGCGCCTGCCGCCGTCCTGACCCTGTCCACCGGCCCGCGGGCGTGCAAGGTGCAACACCTGACGCTGCCGGCCCCCCCGTCCCTCAACTCGGAACTCCGACATGCCCCACATTCCCCTGTTCTCCCGCCGTGCCATGCTGGCAGGCGCCGCCGCCACCGCCGCCCTGACGCTGGTGCCGCAGGCACAGGCGCAGCCCCTGGCCGCCCTGGAACGTGCTGCCCGTGCCGAAGGCAAGATCACCAGCGTGGGCATGCCCGACGACTGGGCCAATTGGAAGGACACCTGGGCCGACCTGGGCAAGCTTTATGGGCTGGCGCATGTGGACACCGACATGAGCAGCGCCGAGGAGATCGCCAAGATGATCGCCGAGGGCAAGAACGGCACCGTCGACATCGGCGACGTGGGCTTCGAGTTCGGCGCCATCGCCCGCGCCCGTGGCATCACGGCGGCCTACAAGCCCAGCACCTGGGCGCAGATCCCCGCCTGGGCCAAGGACGCCGACGGCCACTGGGCGCTGGCCTACACCGGCACCATTGCCTTCGCCGTCAACACCAAGCGCCTGACCAAGCCGCCCCGGTCGTGGCAGGAACTGCTGGCCAGCAGTGCCCGGGTTGCCATCGGCGAGGTCGGCCGTGCTGCGCAGGCCAATGCCGGCGTGCTGGCGGCCGCGGTGGCGCTGGGTGGCAGCGAGACGCGGCTGGACCCCGCGCTCGCCGCCTTCGCCCAACTGGCCAAACAAGGCCGCCTGGTGTCGGTCAACCCGTCGCCTGCGCTGATGGAGCGGGGCGAGGCCGATATCTTCGTGATGTGGGACTTCAATGCGCTGGCCTACCGCGACAAGCTGCCCAACAAGGCCGACTACACCGTGCTGATCCCCAGCGATGGCGCCGTCACCAGCGGCTACACCACCATCATCAACGTGCATGCGCCGCACCCCAATGCCGCCCGGCTGGCGCGCGAGTACATCTTCAGCGACGCCGGCCAGTTGAACCTGGCGCGTGGTTATGCCAGGCCGGTGCGCTTCGACCACCTGCGCCTGCCGGCCGACCTGCAGTCTCGTCTGCTCGAGTCGGCCCAGTACAAGGCGGCCCGCCCGATCCAGAACACCGAATGGACCGAGGCCACCAAGACCCTGGGCAGCCGCTGGCAGGCCGTGGTCCTGGCTGGCGGCAAGTGAGCGCGTCAACGCCCTGCCGCCTGGCCGTCGTCATCGCCGACGGCCTGCGCGCCGATGTGGCCGAGCAGGCCATGGGTTATGTCTGGGCACGGGTCGAGGCCGGCCGGGCCACAGCCACGCGCTACGCCTGTGCGCTGCCCGGGCTGTCCCGGCCCTTGTATGCCACGCTCTTGACCGGACTGCTGCCGGTGGACCACGGCATCGTCACCAACGAGGCGGTGCAGGCCTGCCCGACCACCTGGCTGCACGATGCCCATGCCGAGGGCTTGCGCAGCGGCGTGGTGGCGTACCACTGGTTCTACGAGCTGCTGTCCGGTGAGCGCTTCAACCCACTGCTGCATCGGCATGCCGTGCCGGACGGGGCCGGCATCGCCGGCGCATGCTGGTACTTCGAGGATGCCTACCCCGACAGCCACACCCTGGCCGATGCCGAGGCGCTGCGCCAGCAACACCAACCCGAGCTGTTGCTGGTGCACCCCATGGGGCCTGACGATGCCGGCCACCGCCATGGCGGTGAGTCCGACGCCTACCGTCTCTGTGCGCGCCGGCTGGACGTCCTGCTGGCGCATGCGGTGCCCCTTTGGCAGGCGGCGGGCTACGACGTGCTGCTGACCAGCGACCACGGGATGGGTCGTGACCGCATGCATGGTGGTGCCGAGCCCAGCGAGCGCATGGTGCCGTTTGTCTGGATGCCCCACACCGGGCGGCCTGCCGACGCCCTGGCCGCCCAGCTGGCCCTGCCCCTGCCGGTGGGTTCCACGGGTCTGCGCGACTTCATCCGCAGCCATCGGCGGCTGGTGCAGGCCCAGGCCAGCGGTGGCTGAGCGCACGGCCTCGCGGTCCGCAGCGGATGCGGTGGTGCCGGCCGGCGGACTGGGTCGGGTGGCATGGCAGCTGGCTGCGCCCCTGCTGCTGCTGACGGCGGCCACCGTGCTGCTGCCCTTCCTCTGGCGCGGCGCCGCAGCGCTGCTGGGTTGTTGGCGCGAGGTCGGCTGCGAGGCGCTGCTGTCGCAGTACCACACCCAGGCACTGGTCAACACCGTGTGGATCGCCCTGCTCTCGACGCTGCTGGCGCTGCCGGTGGCGGTGGCCGCTTGCGCTGCCGCTGCGCGCTGTCCGGCCTGGGCGTCGCTGCTGCGCTTGCTGGGCAGCCTGGGGGCCAATTTCGCCGGGGTGCCGCTGGCCCTGGCCTTCACGCTGATGTTTGGCGTGCAGGGTGTCATCACCCAGCTGGCCGGTGCCCTGCCGTTCCGTCTGGATGGAATGGGCGGCCTGCTGGCCGCCTACTGGTGTTTTCAGCTGCCGCTGGCAGCGATCCTGATGCTGGCCCCGGTGCAGTTGCTGGAGACGCAGTGGGAGGAGGCCGCGGCCACGCTGGGCGCCAGCCGCGCGCTGTATTGGCGGCGGGTGGCCCTGCCGTTGCTGGCCCCCAGCCTGGTCGAGGTGGGTGTGCTGCTGTTCGCCAATGCCGCCGCCGCCTATGCCACGCCCTTCGCACTGGCCGGCAGTAGCGCCAACGTGCTGGCGGTGCGACTCACGGCCCTGGTCAGCGGTGACCTGTTTGCCGACCCGCGCCTGCCGGCCCTGCTGGCCCTGGAGATGTTTGTGCTGCTGTCGGCCGCCATGCTGGGCGGGCGCCTGCTGGCGGGCTGGCTGGCGCGCCGGACCGGGGGCCTGGGGGCCGCGCCATGAGCCGCAGCCACACCGCATCGGCGGGCCTGGTGGGCACGGCAGCGCTGGGCCTGCTGGCCCTGGTGGCTGTCCTGCCGGTGCTGTTCGTCATGCTGTAT
>JBBAPL010000070.1:0-25779 GCA_040400895.1 Aquabacterium sp. | reverse complement strand
TGGGGGTCAGGTCCAGAACTGCATGGGATGCAGACGGGCATACAGCCCACCGGCGGCCAGCAGGGCGGCGTGGGTGCCCTGTTCGGCCACCCGGCCGGCGTCCAGCACCACGATGCGGTCGGCATGCTCGATGGTGGACAGCCGGTGGGCGATGATCAGCGTGGTGCGGCCGCGCATCAGCGCGTCCAGCGCGGTCTGCACGGCGCGCTCGCTTTCACTGTCCAGCGCCGACGTGGCTTCGTCCAGGATCAGGATCGGCGCGTCCTTGTACAGCGCGCGGGCGATGGCCAGGCGCTGGCGCTGGCCGCCCGACAGCTGGCTGCCGTTGTGGCCGATGACTGTGTCCTGCCCCTGCGGCAGGCCGTCGACGAAGTCCTGCAGGTTGGCGCCGGCCAGCGCGGCGCGCACCCGGGCGGGGTCGACGTCGTTCGTGTCCCCGAGAGCCACATTGGCGGCAATGCTGTCGTTGAACATCACCACGTCCTGGCTGACCAGGGCGAACTGCCGGCGCAGGGTGTCGATCTGCCAGTCGCCCAGCGCCACGCCGTCCAGCGCGATCTGGCCACCGGTGGGCGCCACGAAGCGCGGCAGCAGGTTGATCAGCGACGACTTGCCGGCGCCTGATGGGCCCACCAGGGCCACCGTCTCGCCGGCGGCCACGGTCAGCGTCAGGCCGTCGAGTGCCGGGGCCTGGTCTTGGGCGTAGCGCAGCACCACATCGGTCAGCTGCAGCCGGCCCTGGGCGCGGGTGGGCAGGGCGCCGTCCTGCGCGCTGGCGTGGGTGCCGCCCACCTCGGCCGGGCTGGTGTCGAGCAGTTCCATGCCACGCTCGATGGCGGCCAGGCCACGGGTGATGGGCGCCATCACGTCCGACAGGTGCTTGACTGGCGCCACCAGCATCAGCATGGCGGTGATGAAGGCGACAAAGCCGCCCACGGTGCTGCCGGTGGCGCTGCTCTGCCACAGCGCGACGACGATCACCGCCGACAGCGCCACCGCGGTGAACAGCTGGGTCAACGGGGTCATGATCCCGGCCGACGCGGCGGCCTTCAGCAGCACCCGGCGCAGCGTCAGCGCGTGGCGCTCGAAGCGCTTGGCCTGCGCCGGCGCCGCGCCGTGCAGCCGCACGATGCGCCAGGCCAGCACGTTTTCCTCCACCACATAAGCCAGACCGTCGGTGGCGTCCTGGCCTTCGCGCGCCAGGCGGCGCAGCCGCTTGCTGACGGTGCGCATCAGCAGCGCCACCGCCGGGAACAGCACGCCGACGAACAGCGTGAGCTTCCAGTTCAGCCAGAACAGGTAGCCCAGCAGCGCCAGCAGGGTGAGCGAATCCTTCAGCAGAATCAACACCGACTGCACCAGTTGCAGCGCACCGCTCTGCACTTCATAGACCAGGGTGTTGGTCAGGCTGCTGGCCGAATGGCGGGCGAACATCGCAGGCTGGGCGGTGAGGATGCGCTGGAACAGCGCCTCGCGCAGGTCCTGCACGCCGCGGTGGGCCGCCCAGGACAGGGCGTACTGCGCCACGAAGCCGGCGGCCCCGCGCACCGCAAACACCCCGATGATGGCCACCGGCACCAGCCACAGCGGCAGCGCGCCGGCGGTGAAGCCCTGGTCGAGCAACGGCTTGAGCATGGCCGGGATCAGCGGCTCGGTCAGCGCGCCCAGCAGTGACGCCAGGAAGGCCACGCCCACCGCCAGCCGGCTGTGGCGGAAGTAGGGGGTGATGCGGGCGAAGCGCTGCAGCAGGCTGGGCATGGGGGCAGGTGGGCCTGCGGTGCGGTCGGGGGTGCGCCGGGTTGGATGGCGGATTATCTGGTGCCAGCCAGCCAGGCCTCGCAGGGGGTGATGGCGAAGGGCACGCGGCCTGCCAGCGCCAGCAGGTCCTTGTCGCCGGTGATCAGCGCCTGGGCCTGCCCGGCAACGGCCAGATGCAGAAATGGCAGGTCGTGCGGGTCATGGCAATCCGGCACGGCAGGCGGCGGTGTGGGCACGGCCACCACCTCGGCATGGGGCAGGTAGTCGGCCAGCAATTCGGCCTGCTCAGCGCGGCTGAGTCTGAACTTCGGGTACGCCAGCACCCGCATCAGTTCCTGCGTGGTGGCTGTGCTCACCAGGGGCAGGCAGGTGCCCTGTTGCCAGGCCTGGCGCAGGCGCGCCGTGGCGCCGCCGGTGAACACCAGGGCGGACAGCACGATGTTGGTGTCCAACACCACCCGCGGCGGCGGTGTCACGGTTGGGTGCCGGCCTCGCGTGCCCAGGCCACGGCATCGTCGATGTCCTGCGGTGCCAGGTGCAGCGCAGCCAGCTTGGCGCGCACCGCATCGGCGCGCTGGATGCGCACCGGGGTCAGGATGATCTGGCCGTCACGCGTCTGCACGTCGAAGTACTCGGCCGGCCCGACGGCGGCCGTGGCGCTCTTGGGCAGGGTGAGCTGGTTCTTGGCGGTCAGTTTGGCGAGCACGGCCATCTCCAGAAAACAAGGAATCCTTACTTTAGCATCGTCGCCATGGGCGTGGTGGTCTGGCTGTTGTTGCGACAAAGACTGTATGAACGTACAGTTATCCTGTGAACCTGTCGCTGCCCCTGTTCGATTTCGACGACGACCTGCAGGACGACGCACCGGCTGCGTCGGGGGCGGCCGCGCTGGTGTCTGGCGTGGTGACAGAGGCACCTGCGCTGGCGTTGACTCTGCCTGGCGTGTTGTCGGACCCCGCGCCGTCAGAGGGGTCAGTCGCCGCGGACGATGCCTCCCACGAGCCGCCCGGCCTCGACCTGGCACTGCACCCGGCGGTGTGGCGTGCCAGCCAGCTGGGTGGCGGCGCGCAGGCCACCAGCCCCAGCGGCTTTGCCGCGCTGGACGCAGAGCTGCCCGGCGGCGGCTGGCCCCACGGCGTGCTGACCGAACTGCTGCTGCCGCAGCCGGGCATCGGTGAGCTGCGCCTGCTGGCGCCCACGCTGGCAGCGCTGTCGCCGCCACTGCCGGCCGCACCTTCGGCCGCACCAGCGCAACGGCCGGGCCGGGCGGTGCGCCAACCCGCGCCCGCTCACACCGCCCGCTGCGTGATGCTGTTCGACCCGCCGGCCGCGCTCAGCGCCTGGGCGCTGGCCCAGTGCGGGCTGGACAGCCGGCATTGGCTGGTGGTGCGGTCACGCCCCGGTGGCCAAGGCCGGCAGGGCAGCGGCGCGCCGGCCGCCGCACCGTTGGCCTGGCAGCCCGACACCGCCCCCGGTGTGCCGCGCGGTGCCAGCCGGCTGGCACCGCTGCTGCCGGGTGCCGATGTGCTGTGGGCGCTGGAGCAGGCGCTCAAGAGCGGTCAGGTGGGCGCTGTGCTGGCCTGGTTGCCGGTCAACCTGCGTGCCGATGCGCTGCGCCGTCTGCAACTGGCGGCGCAGGCGCAGGCCGGGCCGGTGTTCCTGTTCCGCGATGCACTGGCCCGCGGCCGGCCCAGCCCGGCACCGCTGCGCCTGCTGCTGCAGCCGGCGGGGGCCGACCATCTGACGTTGCGCCTGCTCAAGCGCCGCGGCCCGCAGGCCACCCAGTCACTGCGCCTGGCGCTGCCGCCGGTGCTGCCCACGCATCTGCAGGCCAGATTGCAGGCGCAGGCCGATGTGCGGCAGCTCAGTCAGGGTCTGGCCGGCATGGCCGCCGCCGCCCCGCGCTGACGTGTCCCCTCGCGCCGTCTTCATCCTTCACCATGCTGTGGGTTGCCCTGCATCTGCCGGCTTTGTCGCTGGAATCCTGGCGGGTCGGCGCGCCGGCCGATGCCCGGCCGGCCGTTCTGATCGCCGACCATCGCGTGCAGCATGCCGACGCCGCTGCGCTGGCGTGTGGCGTGCGCGTGGGCATGCAGCGCGCCACCGCGCTGGCGCTGGCGCCTGACCTGCAACTGGGCCAGGCCGATGCCCGGCGTGATGCGCGCGCGCTGCGCGCCGTGGCCCATGTGGCGCTGGGCTTCAGCCCGTCGGTGGCCTGGCTGCCGGCCGCCAGTGCCGACGACCCCGCCGCCCTGGTGGGCGTGCGGCTCGAAGTGCAGACCTGCCTGCGCTATTGGGGCGGCCTGCCCAGGCTGCTGGACAAGCTGCAAGAGGTGCTGGCGCCGCTGGGCCACCAGCTGCGCATGGCCTGCGCCCCCACCGCGCTGGGTGCGGCCCTGCTGGCCGGCTGGCGTGATGGCCTGGACCAGGGCCCGCACACGCAAGACCGCGAGGCCCTGCAGCACCTGCTGGACCGCCTGCCGCTGCACCTGCTGGTGGCCGATGCGGCGCAGCTGCAGGCCCTGGCCGGCATGGGCCTGCACCGCCTGGCCGATGTGCGCCGGCTGCCGCGTGATGGCCTGGCCCGCCGCTTCGGCGCCGGGCTGCTCCAGCGCATCGACCAGGCCCGCGGCCATGCGCCCGAGGCCCATGCCTGGCTGACGCTGCCGCCGCGCTTTGCCAGCCAGCTGGAACTGATGCACCGGGCCGACACCAGCGCCCAGGTGCTGGCCGGCGCCCAGGTGCTGCTGGCGCGGCTGGTGGCCTGGGCGCAAGCCAGCCAGGGTTGCGTGGCGCGCTTCAGCCTGGTGATGCACCATGACCCGCGCCGCCGCGGCCGGGGTGATGACGACAGCACCACGCCCACCCACACCCCGCTGGACATCGCCCCGGCCCGGCCGTCTGCCGACGCCGCCCACCTGCACAGCCTGCTGGCCGAGCGCCTGGGCCGGCTGCCGCTGCCCGCGCCGGTGCTCGACTTGAGCCTGCTGTGCGACGAGCGGGTGGATGCCGCGCCGCCCAATGCCGAGCTGTTCGGCGCCCAGCACGCCAGCCCCGACAGCCAGCGCGACGGCCTGGCCCGGCTGGTCGAGCGGCTGCAGGCCCGGCTGGGCCCGGCCCAGGTGCAGTGCCTGTCACCGGTGGCCGATTACCGGCCCGAGCGCGGCACCCACTGGCAGCCGGCTGATCCGGCGCGGCTGGGTGCCATACCATCCGGGGTGGCCGATGTGCAGGCCGGTGCCCGCACCCTGGCCACCCAGCCGCTGTGGCTGTTGCCGCAACCCCAGGTGCTGGTCGAGCGCGACCGTCTGCCCCTGCTGGGCGGCCGCCCGCTGCAACTGCTGGCCGGGCCGCAGCGGCTGGAATGCGGCTGGTGGGACGGTGGCCTGGTGCTGCGCGATTACTTCATCGCCCAGGCCGCCAGCGGTGCGCTGGTGTGGGTGTATCGGCAGCGGCTGCCGGTGGCGGGGGATGAACCGGGGTGGTTCCTGCAGGGGTTGTTTGCGTGATGACCGCAGTTGCCTCGCAACACCAAGGCAGACAGGGCCGGCAAGCGCAGCTTGCCGCATCCACGCACCAGCATGGCCAGCGTGGCGCACCCGGGCGCGCCACTTGCCGCCGGGCAACTGGGACAATGCGGCCAGTTGTGCAGCCCAACGTGTGCAAAACACGCTGCACACGGGCGGACGTCAGGTTTCCAGTGGTTCAAAAGTCAATTTCAAATCAACAGGTTGGCGCCTGGCGCCTGTCGGTCGCGCCGATGATGGACTGGACCGACCGGCATTGCCGGTTCTTCCACCGTCTCATCACCCGCCACACCCGCCTGTACACCGAGATGGTGACCACCGGCGCGCTGCTGCATGGCGACCTGCCGCGCCACCTGGATTTCAACCCCGAAGAACACCCGCTGGCCCTGCAGGTGGGCGGCAGCGAGCCGGCCGATCTGGCGCAGGCGGCACGCCTGGCGCGGCAGTGGGGCTACGACGAGATCAACATCAATTGCGGCTGCCCCAGCGAGCGGGTGCAACGCGGCGCCTTCGGTGCCTGCCTGATGGCCGAGCCAGCGCTGGTGCGCGACGGCGTGGCCGCGATGCGCGACGTGCTGGGCAACGACCTGCCGGTGACGGTGAAGCACCGCATCGGCATCGACCGCATCGAGCGCGACGACTTCGTGCGCGACTTCATCGGCACGGTGGCCGAGGCCGGCTGCACCGTGTTCATCGTGCATGCGCGCAATGCCTGGCTGCAAGGCCTCAGCCCGAAGGAAAACCGCGAGATCCCGCCGCTGCGCCACGCCCTGGTGCACCAGCTGAACCGCGATTTCCCGCAACTCACCATCGCCATCAACGGCGGCATCACCACCAGCGACCAGGTGGCCGAGCACCTGGCCCTGGTGGACGGCGTGATGGTGGGCCGCGCCGCTTACCACGAGCCGGTGGTGATGGCCGACTGGGATGCCCGCTTCTGGGGCGACGGCACGGCGCCGGTGGTCGACGATGCCTGGCGCCTGGGCATCGAAGACCGCATGCTGGCCTACATCGCCGCCCAGCAAGCCGCCCACGGCACGCCCTGGGCGCACATCACCCGCCACATGCTGGGCCTGTGGAACGGCCAGCCTGGCGCCCGCCGCTGGCGCCAGGTGTGGAGCGACCACCGCATGAAGGCCCTGCCGGTGCGGCAGGTGGCCCAGCAGGCCCATGCCGCACGCATTGACATCCGCCGCGACGCACACCCGCCGGCCAGCGTCTGAGCCGCCAGCGCCTGGCCCGCAGGCGGCAGAATCCGGCGCAAATCCGCCGCAATCCTCGGAGCACCCAAGATGCACAACCCCTCTGGCAACGGCCTGCTGGCCATCATCGGCGGCAGCGGCCTGTATGAGCTGCCGGGCCTGACCGACACCGCCTGGGTGACAGTCGACACGCCCTGGGGCGCGCCATCCGACCAGATCCTGACCGGCACGCTGGCCACGCCCGCCGGCCCGGCGCGCCTGGCCTTCCTGCCGCGCCATGGTCGCGGCCACCGCCTGGCGCCGTCGGACCTGAACTACCGCGCCAACATCGCGGCCCTGAAGCAACTGGGCGCCACCGACGTGCTGTCGCTCAGCGCCGTGGGCGGCCTGCGCGCTGACTTGCCGCCGGGCACCTTCGTGGTGGTCGACCAGTTCATCGACCGCACCTTTGCGCGCGAGAAAAGCTTCTTCGGCGCCGGCTGCGTGGCCCATGTGTCGATGGCCCACCCGGTGTGCCCGCGCCTGGGCGACCATGTGCAGGCCACGCTGGCCGGCCAGGGCGTGCCGCATGTGCGCGGCGGCACCTACCTGGCCATGGAAGGCCCGCAGTTCAGCACCCTGGCAGAGAGCCGCATGTACCGCAGCTGGAACTGCGACGTGATCGGCATGACCAACATGCCCGAGGCCAAGCTGGCCCGCGAGGCCGAGCTGTGCTACGCCACCGTGGCCATGGTGACCGACTTCGACTGCTGGCATCCCGGGCACGACAACGTGACGGTCGAGGCCATCGTCGGCGTGCTGCTGCGCAATGCCGACACCGGCCGCAGCCTGGTGGCTGCCGCGGCCGGCGCCGTCAGCCATGACAGCCACGGCCCCGCCTGCACCTGCCGCCATGCGCTGGACCATGCGCTGATCACCGCGCCCGCCGTGCGCGACCCGGCGATGGTCGACCGCCTGCGCAGCGTGGCCGGGCGGGTGCTGTGAGCGGCGCCGCCCGGCCGCCCGAAGGGGGCGCTCGCGTTCCGCCTGGCGGGACCACGCGCAGCGTGAGGGTGCCGTTGTGAACCCCGGCCGCGCCGGCCGCCGCAGCCTGTGGCCGGCGCCGGAAGGCGACGCGGTGCTGGTGATCGACCAGCGCTTGCTGCCGCACCAGTTGGTGGTGGAGCGACTGGTCAGCGTGGCGGCGGTGCGCACTGCCATCGTCGACATGTGGGTGCGCGGCGCGCCGCTGATCGGCGCCGCCGCCGCCTACGGCATGGCGCTGCAATGCCGCGTGGCGGCCGACGACGCCAGCCTGCGCGCGACCCAGGCCTGGCTCGACAGCGCGCGGCCCACGGCGGTGAACCTGTCCTGGGCCACGCAGCGTTTGCTGCAGGCCCTGCTGCCGCTGCCGCTGACCGCCCGCCCGGCGGCGGCCTGGCAACTGGCCGCTGATCTGGCCGACGAAGACGTGGCCACCAATGCGGCGATCGGCCAGCATGGCCTGGGGCTGCTGCAGGCGCTGGCCGCCCGGCACCCGGGGCGGCCACTGAACCTGCTGACGCACTGCAATGCCGGCGCGCTGGCCACGGTGGATTGGGGCACGGCGCTGGCGCCGGTCTACGCCGCGCAGGCGGCTGGCCTGGCCGTGCATGTGTGGGTGGATGAGACCCGGCCGCGCAACCAGGGCGCCAGCCTCACCGCCTGGGAACTGGGCCAGCAGGGCGTGGCCCACACCGTGGTGGCCGACAACACCGGCGGCCACCTGATGCAGCACGGGCAGGTGGATGTGGTGATCGTCGGCGCCGACCGGGTGACGGCGCGCGGCGATGTCTGCAACAAGATCGGCACCTACCTGAAGGCGCTGGCCGCGCACGACAACGGCGTGCCGTTCTACGTGGCGCTGCCGCTGTCGACGCTGGACCGCACGGTGCACGACGGCGTGGCCGAGATCCCGATCGAGCACCGCAGCCCGCGCGAGGTGACGCACATCACCGGTCGCGACGCCCAGGGCGGACTGACTGAAGTGCAGCTGGTGCCCGACGGCAGCCCGGCGCTGAACCCGGCCTTCGACGTGACACCGGCCCGCCTGGTCACTGGCCTGATCACCGAGCGGGGCGTGCTGGCAGCGACGGCCGCTGCGCTGGCGGCTGTGGGGGCCGCTTAGGCCGCCTCGGGCGCTTCCGGCGCGGGCAGGTCGTGCAGGCGCTGCTGGGCTCCGTCCATCAGCTGGTGCAGTTGCACCACTTGGTCGGCGCCCAGGCGCTGGGTCAGCAGTTGCTGGGCGCGCTTCCAGTGCTGGCGCGCCTCGGCATGCTTGGCGCTGCCAGTGGGGGTGATGGTGACCAACCGGCCGCGGGCGTCGGCGCCCGGGCCCTGCAGCACCCAGCCCTTGTCGATCAGCGGGCGCAGGTTGCGGGTGAGGGTGGAAGCGTCCATGCCCATGCGGTCTGCCAGTGCCGATGGCGCGGCCGGCCCCATCAACAGCACATGGGACAGCAACGAGAACTGCGTGCCCTTCAGCCCGGCCTGGGCAATCTCGGCGTCATACAGCCGCGACACGCTGCGCAGCAGCTGGCGCAGCTTGAAGTTGGTGCAGCCCTGCGGCTGTGGATCGTCGGATTCCATGTCACACTTGTAGATGCAATGATTGCAATTGCAGGCAACCCCGCCGCAGGATACCACCGTGACCGCAGCCGCCCTGAACCCGTCCCCGCCCAGCCCAGCCGCCGCCCGTCCGCCCGACCCGCTGCTGAGCGCGCCGCTGCTGCCCACGCTGCTCCGTTTTGCGCTGCCCAACATGCTGGCGATGGTGGCCACCGCGCTGGCCGCCATCGCCGAGACGGCCTATGTGGGCAGCTTCGGCGTGGCGTCGCTGGCCGGCATGGCGCTGGTGTTCCCGATGGTGATGCTGCAGGCCATGATGTCCGCAGGCGCCATGGGCGGCGGTGTGTCGTCTGCTGTCAGCCGGGCGTTCGGCGCCGGTGACCCGAGTCGCGCGAGCGCACTGGCGGTGCACGCCATGTGGATCGGCGTGGCCATCGGCAGCGTCTACATGGTGGTGATGCTGGTCTTCGGCCGGGCGCTGTTTGCCGCGCTGGGTGGGCAGGGCGAGGCGCTGGAACAGGCTGTGGCCTATGCCAACGTGGCCTTCCTCGGGTCGATCTTCATCTGGCTGGTCAACACCTTCTCGTCGGTGATCCGCGGCTCGGGCAACATGAAGGTGCCGTCGGCCACGCTGCTGATCGTGGCGGTGGCGCAGGTGGGCATCGGCGGCGCGCTGGGCCTGGGTTGGGGGCCGTTCCCCCGGCTGGGCATGGGCGGCGTGGCAGCCGGGCAGGTGGTGGCCAACTTCCTGGGTGCGGCCTTCCTGCTGGCCTACCTGGCCAGCGGCCGGGCCAAGGTGCAGTTGCGCGTGCGCCGCACGCCGCTGCAATGGCCGCTGGCGCGCGACATCCTGAGGGTGGGCGCGGTGGCCTGCCTGTCGCCGCTGCAGACGGTGCTGACCATCCTGATCCTGACGCGGCTGGTGTCGCACTTCGGCACCAATGCGCTGGCCGGCTACGGCATCGGCACGCGGCTTGAATTTTTGCTGGTGCCGATCGCGTTTGCGGTGGGCGTGGCGTCGGTGCCGCTGGTGGGCATGGCCATCGGCGCGGGCAAGGTGGCGCGCGCGCGCCGCGCCGCGTGGACAGCCTCGGCCCTGGCCGCCGGCCTGCTGGGCACGCTGGGTCTGGTGCTGGCGCTGGTGCCGGGGTTGTGGACCCAACACTTCACAAAGGACCCGGCGGTGCTGGCGTCGGCCGCGCTGTACTTCCTGTGGGCCGGGCCGTGCTACGGGCTGTTCGGCCTGGGGCTGAGCCTGTACTTCTCGTCGCTGGGCGCAGGCAAAGCCTTCGGCCCAGTGATGGCGGGCACGGTGCGCCTGGTGCTGGTGGCCGCCGGCGGCGCGGCGCTGGCCTGGGCGCAAACGCCGCCCTGGACCATCTTTGCGCTGACGGCGCTGGGCATGGCAGCCTACGGCTTGTCGACCGTGCTGGCAGTGCGCATGACGTCCTGGGGCGTGGAGCGCTGACGGTCAGCGCAGGCTGAGCTGCTGCGCTTGCCTGACAGGCGGTGGCAGGCGATGGAAGCGGCGCTGCAGTGCATCGGCGTGCAGCCCGTCCTCGCGGGCTGCCAGCCAGTCAGTCGCCGTGGGTGCCAGGTCGGCCCACATGGTGGCGCAGCGGTGCGCGTGCGCCGTCCAGTCGACTGCCTGACGCTGGGCAATGCAGGCGCAGTCGCTGGTGCCGCTGAACAGGTTGGCAGCGGGCCACGCCGACGCTGTCGGCAATTGTTTGGCGCGCAGCAACAGTTGGTAGAAGCTGGGCATGCTGTGCTTGCTGATGAGGTTGCCGGCCACGCCGTCGAATTCCAGCTCGGTGATGTTCTCGCTGAGCTGGTAGCCCTTGCGCATCAGTGACCGCAGGTAGGACAGCACCTCGCCACGGGCATAGACCCGCCAGACCGGCACGTTGCAGTTCACCTCATGGTCCTCCACGCAGGTGTAGAAACCTGTCACTGGCGACGAATCGAAGGCCACCACGGCTGACACATCACGGCTCTTGTACGCCATCATCTGGGCCAGACCTCCGCCCAGCGAATGGCCGGTGGTCACGATCTGCCACTGCGCCACTGCGCGGCGCAGTTCCCGCTGCACTTGGTCCTTGCTCTCGGCGATCACCTGTTGGGTGATGTCCCGCAGCACGTGGTACTGATCGCGACCGGGCAGAAACCAATGCAGGTTGCTGTGCCAGTCGGTCCAGCTGGTGAATTCGGTTCCGCGGAATGCGATGGCAAGCGTCACCGGCGCCTGCGGTCCGTTGTCCATGAAGTAGACGGCGAAGCGCAGGCCGCGGTCGCTGCGGTCCTTCGGAGGCGTCGTGTTGGTGGGATACACGGTGAGGCGCTGCCAGCCGTGGTCGTGGTGCATCTCATCGCTGGGGCAGTCCTCGTCACGGCGATGGGCCACCTGCCGGGTCTCGTCCGACCGCAGGTAGCAGTACACCTCGGTCGCCAGCGCGGCATAGGGCAGCACGGCCCTGGCGATGTCGACAGTGTGATCGGACGGCACGTTGAACCGGCTTGCATGTGTGCGCTGCACCGCGTGCAGTGGAGGGGCGCTGGCGGATGGCGCCATTGCCGCCAGACTGGTTGCTTGTTGCGCGACCGCCGGGCCGACCCAGCACAGCAAGAGGACGAGGATGACAGCGCGCCAGTGCGTCGTCGGTTGATCGGGTGGGATCATCATGCGGGTCATCCTGCGTGCCTGGGTTGGAGGATTCCAACCACCAGAAGCGCCGCAGGATAGGCCCGTTGCACTGCCGCCGAATCGTCAAAATCAACGACTGCGCCTAACGTGCTGCACGCTCGGCCACCGGCCAGGTGGCCAGCAGCAGCCCCGCCAGCGCCATCACCAACGCCAGCCCGTGGCCGGCGCCAAACGGCTCACCGAGAAATAGCACACCCACGGCCGCCGCCGTGATCGGCAACAGCACGGTGAACACCCCCGCCTGTGGCGCCGGCACTTGGGTGAGGCCCTTCATCCACAGCCACACCGTGGCCATGCTGGCAGCCAGCGCATAGAACACCAGCAGCCCCCAGGTGTCGACCCGCACCGCGCCGAAGTCGAAGCGCCAGGCCTGCCACAGGCCCAGCGGCGTGACCAGGGCCAGACCCCACAGGTTGATCAGCGCGCTGATGCGCCGTGGCGACACGCTGCCTGTCAGCCGCTTGCCGATCACCACATAGGCTGCCTCGCAGAACACCGCGCCCAGCAGCAGTGCATGGCCCAGCAGGGCCTGGTCAGGCGGCGCGGCAGGCTGCGGGCTGCCGGTGGGCACCCGCGCCAGCGCCAGCACGCCGATGCCGACCGCCGCACACGCAATCGCCGCCTGGGTGCGGCGGCTGATGCGCTCGCCCAGCCACCAGCGGCTGAGCAGCGCCACCGCCGCCGGTATGGCTGCCATCACCACGCCGGCCGACACCGCCGATGTCAGCAGCACGCCGTACAACATGCAGATCGAGAACAGGAAGTTGCCGAGAAAGCTCTCCCAGAACAGCAGTTTTCGGTCTTGCGGCGACAGCGGCAGGTCACCGGGTCGGCGCCGCACCCAGTGCAGCATGGCCACCGCCGCGATGCCGAAGCGCAGCCAGGCCAGCAGGAACACCGGCAGCGCCGCCACCAGCAGGCGTGAGGTGCCCACATAGCTGCCCACCAGCGCCATGCTGGCGGCCAGGCAGGCGTAGGCCATCAGCGGTGGGCGCTGGCCCGTCATGCCGCCATCATGGCCGGCACCTGGCGGGCTTGTCAGAAGGTGGCGGCATAGCGGGCCAGTTCCCAGTCGCTGACATGGCGCGCGTGCGCCGTGTGCTCGTCGCGCTTGAGGGCGATGAACTGGGCCGTGAGCGTCTCGCCCAACGCGTCGCACACCACACGGTCGGCGGCCAGGGCCTCGAGCGCCTCGTCCAAGTGTTGCGGCAGCAGGGCGATGCCGCGCGCACGCACCTGCGCCAGACTCAAGGCGAACAGGTCGTCGTCCACGGCCGCAGGCAGGTCCAGCTGGCGGTCGATGCCGTCCAGGCCGGCGGCAATGAGCGCCGCGCTGGCCAGGTAGGGATTGGCGCTGGCGTCGGGCAGGCGCCACTCGAAGCGGCCGTGCAGGGTGCGCACCAGTGCCGTGCGGTTGTTCGGCCCCTGGGCGATGTAGGCCGGCGCCCAGGTGGTGCCCGACAGGCTTTCGCCCACCGTCAACCGCTTGTAGCTGTTGACCGTGGGCGCCGCCAGCGCGCACAGACCCGCCGAATGGGCCAGCACACCGGCCGCGAACTGCCGGCCCAACGGTGACAGCAGGCCCGCCGCGTCCACGGCGCCATCAGGCTGGTGCGGCACGCACAGATTGCGTGCATTGCCGTGGCGGTCATGCACCGGCCCGCTCCACAGCGACACATGGAAGTGCATGCCGCTGCCCGGCTGGTTGGCAAACGGCTTGGGCATCATCGAGAACACCATGCCATCACGCTCGGCCAGCGCATGCGCGGCCATCTTGAACAGCATCAGGTGGTCGGCGCTGGCCAGCACCTCGTCGTGGCCGAAGTTCACCTCGTACTGGCCGTGGGCGTCTTCATGGTCGAGCTGCAGCACGTCCAGCCCGCAACCTTCCAGCGCCTGCTGCAGGCCCTGCAGGAAGGCACGCTGGCGCGGCAGGCTCTTCAGGTCGTAGCTGGGCTTGTCGAGCCGGTCGCCCGCATCGGCCGGCTGCCAGCGGCCGTCGGTCTGGCGCAGCAGGAAGAACTCAGGCTCGATGCCGGTGCGCAGGTGCCAGCCCCTGGCCGCCAGGCGCGCCACCTGGCGGCGCAGCACCTGGCGCGGGCAGGCGTCGAACGGCTCGCCGGCCACGAAGCCGTCGCATGCCACCCTGGCGTAGCCGGGCAGCCAGGGCAGGGCGGTGGCGGTGCTGGCGGCGCCGCGGCCCCAGTATTCACTGCGCGGGCCGCAACGCGGCAGGCCGGTGCCGGCGATGGACGGCCCGGAGAAGCCGGCGCCGTCGGTCAGCAGGTCGTCCAGGTGCGCCAGCGGCACGAACTTGCCGCGCGCCACGCCATGCAGGTCGGTGAATTGCGCGATCAGCGTGTGCACGCCCTGGGCCGCCAGGCGTTCGCGAAGGTCTTTCATGGTGCGCTCCAGTGCAGTGCGGGGCGGCATTGCCGCGCCCAGCACTGTACCGGGCGCGGCAGGTCAGTTCCGCACGGCCGTTCCGAAGGGACTGCCTTCCCCCTTGGGGGGAGGCGAGCCCAGCGAGCCAGGGGGCCGCTTCACTTCAGAACGCAACGACCACCGAGGTGCCGAAGACCGCGTTGGTCTTGCGGTAGGTGCCACTCTTGACGTCCAGGAACACCGGCAGATCGGCGCGATCGAAGCGGGCCTCGGCCTTGAACGTCGTGCTCAGGTTGTAGCGGTAGCTGGCGCCCAGCGACAGCGCCATGCGGTTGGCGCCACGCTCGGCATCACCCGCTGCGTCGGGGCCGATGCCGTTGCGGTCGTCCGCGAAGGTGTAGCCCAGCAGGCCGCCGCCGTTCTTGCGATTGTTGACGTAATCCAACCGGGCGATGCCTTCGAGCCGTGGGTCGAACTTGTAGGCGACCAGGCCCGAGGCACCCCACCAGCGCGAATCACGCATGTCGCCGGTGACCGGGTCGGCCGTGATGGCTGCGTTCTTCTGCTGGCCGTAGCTCAACTGGCCCTGCACGGTCCAGTCGCCGCGGACGAAGTAGCCGTCGACCTCGAACAGGTCGAGCCGGGTGTCGGCGGTCTTGTACGGGTCTTGGGTGAACGGGTTCACGTCGTCGGACCGGAAATTGGCGCCCTTGCCATGCAGGCCGGCGAAGCCGAAGCCCTGGAATTCACCGCGCGAATAGTCGACCCGGTAGACGAAAGCCGGCGCGCGCTCGCCAGGGTTGCGGGCGCTGGTGTTGACGTTGGCCAGCATCCAGCGGCTCCACCACTTGCCGCGCACGTATTCCATGCCCACCCCGGTGTAGAGCGTGGGCAGGGTGAAGTCATAGAGCAGGTTGTGGGTGATCAGCTTGTTCAGCGTGCTCTGCTGGTATTCATAGCCCGACCAGTCCGGGATCTGGCCGGCGATGATGCGCGTCTGCAGGTCGCCCAGCGGCACCGACACCGACGCCTCCTGCACGATTGATGCGTCGCCGATCACGCTGCCGGTGCCGCGGTTGGGCACCAGGGTCAGGCGCCACTTGGTGCCGCCTTCCATCTCCTTCTGGAAGTCGATGGTGACGCCGCCGAAGTAGCTGTTGTCGTAGTTGTAGCCGCCCAGCGACACCGGGTTCAGGAACTGGAAGCCGGCGCGGTTCTGGCGCTGGTTGACCAGCCACACCGGGTCCATGAAGCCGCTGATCTTCAGCATCTTCATGCCCTGGGATTCCAGCGCGTCCTCGGTGGCCTCGGCCTTCAGGGTGGCGCGGTTCAACTCCTTGGCCTGGTCGGCGGTCATGCCCCACTGGCCGGCGGCCGGCGGCAGCTTGGCTTCCTGGGCCTTGAGCTTGCCTTCAAGCTCGGACACCTTGTCCTTCAGCGCCTGCAACTCCCGCAGGATGTCGGCATTGCTCTGGGCCTGGGCCGGAAATGCCGTGGCCAGGGCCAGGGCAAGGGCGGTGGCGGGAAACAGCTTCATCGAGGGGCTCCTCTGGCAGATGTTGTGGAGTGTGTCATCAAGTTCAGGCATGGCCGGCAGCGGCCAGTTCCTGGGCGCGCTTGCGTTCGGCGCGGGCGATCATGTAACTGGCCACGACCACGCCGATGGCCACCACCAGCACGATCAGCGTGGCCACGGCATTGACGCTGGGGTTCAGGCCCAGCCGGGCGCGCGAGAAGATCACCAGCGGCATGGTGGTGGCACCGGGGCCGGACAGGAAGGCCGACAGCACCACGTCGTCGAGCGAGATGGTGAAAGTCAGCAGCCAGGCCGAGGCCAGGCTCTGCGTGATCATCGGCAACGTGACCAGGGTGAACACCTGCCAGGGGCGCGCGCCCAGGTCCATGGCCGCTTCGGCCAACTGCGGGTTCAGGTCCTGCAGACGGGCCTGCACCACCACGGTGGCATAGGCCATGCCCAGCAGCAGGTGGCCCAGCCAGATGGTGAACATGCCGCGGTCGGGGAACCCCGTGGCCCGCTGGATGGACACCAGCATCAGCAGCAGCGACAGGCCCACCACCACCTCGGGCATCACCAGCGGCGCGCTGACCATGCCGGAGAACGCGGTGCGGCCCGTGAAGCGCCGGTACTTCACCAGGGTGAAGGCGGCCAGCGTGCCCAGCACCACCGACCCACAGGCGGTGAAGAACGCGATGCGCAGGCTCAGCCACAGGCCAGCCAGCATCTCGTGGTCATCGGGCAGCATGGCGTACCACTTCAACGTGAAGCCACGCCACACATTGGGCAGTGGCGAATCGTTGAACGAGAAGACGATCAGCGCCACGATCGGCAGGTACAGGAAGGCGAAGCCCAGGCTGAGCCAGCCGCGGGCGAACAGCTTGTTGAAGGCCGCAGTGTTCATCGAGCGGCTTCCTGCGCTTCGGCCTGGTACTTGTTGAACAGCGCCAGCGGCACGATGATCAGCAGCACCATCACCACCGCCACGGCGCTGGCCATCGGCCAGTCGTTGTTGCTGAAGAACTCGTCCCAGAGTACGCGGCCGATCATCAGCGTCTCGGGCCCGCCCAGCAGTTCAGGAATGACGAACTCGCCCACGCAGGGGATGAACACCAGCATGCTGCCGGCGATGATGCCCGCCTTGGACAGCGGCACCGTCACCTTCCAGAAGGCCACCCAGGGTGACGCACCCAGGTCGGCCGCTGCCTCCAGCAGCCGCACATCCAGCTTGGCCAGGTTGCCGAACAGCGGCAGGATCATGAAGGGCAGGTAGGTGTAGGTCATGCCCAGCACCAGCGAGAACGGCGTGTTCATCAGCTTGCCCGGCGCGCTGATCATCCCCGCGGCCAGCAACACCTGGTCGAGCCCCAGGCCGACGATGACGTCGTAGGCCCAGCCATGCTCGCTGAGCAGGCCCTTCCAGGCGTACACGCGCAGCAGGAAGCTGGTCCAGAACGGCAGCATCACCAGCAGCAGCAGCATGGGCTGGCGCTCGGGCCTGGCACGCGCCATGAAGTACGCGAACGGGTAGCCGATCAGCAGACACAGCACCGTGGTGGCGGCGGCGTACTGCAGGCTGGCGATGTAGGTCTTGATGTACAGCGGGTCTTCGGTGATGAAGACATAGTTGCTGAGCTTGAGCTGCAGCTGCAGCAGCCCGTCCTTGTAGGAGATCAGGTCCTTGAAGACCACGTTCTCCATCTCGGACACGCTGATCTTGGCCAGGATCAGAAAGGGCAGCAGGAAGAACAGCAGCAGCCAGCCATATGGAATGGCGATCACCGCCGACCGGCCCGACAGCAGGCGGCGCAACCAGGGCGGTGACAGGCTGACGTTGGCCATGGTGGCGGTTTACTGCGTCAGCACCACATGGGCCGAGCGAGACCAGTGCGCCCTCACCGCGTCGCCCCAGGTCAGCTCGTCGTCCTTGTGGCGGGCAGTGTTGGCCTGGCTGATCTTGAGCCGCGCGCCGCTGGCCAATTCGACGTGGTAGACGGTGAAGCTGCCGAAGTACGACAGCTCCTTGATGGTGCCGTGGGCGGTGTTGTAGTCGTCGTTGGGCTTGTGCCGCGACACGTGGATCTTTTCGGGCCGCAGCGCCACGGTGACGGCCATGCCTTCGGTGCCGGTGATGCCGTGCCCCACGTAGTGCTTGCAGTCGGGGCTGCCGATCACCACGTGGTCGACTTCGTCGACTTCCACCGTGCCCGGCATCAGGTTGACGTTGCCGATGAAGTCGGCCACGAATTTGGTGGCCGGTGTCTCGTAGATGTCGGCCGGCGCGCCCACCTGCAGGAAGCTGCCCTCGCTCATGATGGCGATGCGGCTGGCCATGGTCATGGCCTCTTCCTGGTCGTGCGTCACCATCACCACGGTGACGCCCACCTGCTCGATGATGTTGACCAGCTCGATCTGGGTCTCCTCGCGCAGCTTTTTGTCGAGTGCGCCCAGCGGCTCATCCAGCAGCAACATCTGCGGCTGCTTGGCCAGACTGCGCGCCAGCGCCACCCGCTGCTGCTGGCCGCCCGACAGCTGGTGCGGCTTGCGCTGGGCGAACTTGCCCAGCTGCACCAGCTTGAGCATGGCGTCCACGCGCGCGGCCACCTGGTCCTTGGGCAGCTTGTCGCGCTGCAGGCCGAAGGCGATGTTCTGCCACACGGTGAGGTGCGGAAAGAGCGCATAGCTCTGGAACATCATGTTGATCGGCCGCTCATAGGGCGGCAGGCCGGCCATGTCCTGCCCGTTGAGCACGATGCGCCCGCTGGTCGGCGATTCAAACCCTGCCAGCATGCGCAGCAGGGTGGTCTTGCCGCAGCCCGATGACCCCAGCAGCGCGAAGATCTCGCCCTTGGCGATGTCCAGGCTGACATGGTTGACGGCCTTGTAGCCGCTGAAGTCCTTCACCACGTCCTGGATGGACAGGTAGGCGGCATCGCCGCCGGCAGGGCCGGCCATGGTGTTCACTGGTTGACCCTCCGGTCGCTGCGTGACCACCTCCCCAAGGAAGGAACGCGCTCCCGTCGGAGCGGCCGTGCGGAAGCGCTCATAGCCCCGTCTTGAAGGCGGTGTAGGTGCGGGTCATCAGGCGGCGCAGATCGTTGTTCAGGGCGTCGGGGGCCTTCATCTTGGCCAAGTTCTCCGGGCTGAGGAACACCGACGGGTTGCTGGCCACCTCGGGCTTCACGAACTTCCGGGATTCGAGGTTCGGGTTGGCATAGAACACCTTGTTCGTCAGCGCGGCATGGACCTCGGGGCGCAGCAGGTAGTTGATGAACTTGTGGGCATTGCCCGGGCGCTCGGCATCCACCGGGATCACCATCACGTCAAAGAACAGCAGGCCGCCGGTGCTCGGGATCTGCGCCTCGATCTTCTGGCCGGTCTTGCCGTCGATGGCACGCTGGCGGGCGATGTTGATGTCGCCCGACCAGCCCAGCGCCACGCAGATGCTGCCGTTGGCCATGTCATTGATGTAGCCCGAGCTGCTGAACAGCGTGACATGCGGACGGATCGACTTCAGCAGTTGTGCCGCGGCGGTGTAGTCGGCAGACACCTTGCTGAACGAGGGCTTGCCCAGGTAGTGCAGGGCCGCGGGCACCACCTCGGAGGCGGAATCCAGGAAGGACACGCCGCAGCCCTTGAGCTTGCTGATGTACTCGGGCTTGAAGACCAGGTCCCACACATTGGCCGGCATCGGCATGCTGCCCAGCGCCGCCTTGACCTTGTCGACGTTGATGCCCACGGTGGTGTAGCCCCACAGCCAGTTCACCATGTACTCGTTGCCCGGGTCCATCCGTCCCAGCTGGCCCTGCACGGCCGGATCCAGGAACTTCAGGTTCGGGATCTTGCTCTTGTCGATCTTGGCGAGCAGGCCACCGTCGATCTGCAGCTTGCCCCAGTTCGAAGAGGGCACGACGATGTCGTAGCCCGTCTTGCCCGCCACCAGCTTGGCGTGCACGATCTCGTTGTTGTCGAAGTTGTCGTACCGGACCTTGATGCCGGTTTCCTTCTCGAAGTTCTTGATCGTGTCTTCGGCGATGTAGTCGGACCAGTTGTAGATGTTGAGGACTTTCTCCTCCTCCTGCGCCTGGGCCGCGCCCAGCGGCAGCAGGGCTGCCAGCGCCAGCGCGCCGAGCGTGGCCGTCGAGAGCCGGGACTTCCGATTCATGAAGCAACCTCCGAGGGATGTGGAATGTCAGTGGTGGTGGGAGTCTAAGCAGGCTGTCGGGCCGCGCTCATCAGGGGATGCCTAGGGCGCCTGCGCCAAGTCGTCACAGTCAGCCGTGGCGGCGGGCATCGGCCAGCGTCAGGTCCAGGCAGCGGCGGATCAGCGCCACCATCTCGTCGATCTGGTCGCGGGTGATGACCAGAGGCGGCGCGATGATCATCCGGTTGCCCACAGCCCGCATGATCAGCCCGTTGGCAAAGCAGTGACCGCGGCACACCATGCCGATGCCGACGGCGGCATCGAACGGTGTGAGTTTGGCTTTGTCCTTGACCAACAACAGGGCTCCCATCAGGCCGCAGGTTTCGGCGGCACCCACCAGCGGGTGCTCGGCCAGCAGCGCATAGGCCCGAGCAAGATGCGGGCCCACGTCGTCGTGCACGTGGCCCACCAGGTTCTGGTCCTGGATGATCTGGATGTTGGCCAGGGCCACGGCGCAGGCCACCGGGTGGCCTGAATAGGTGTAGCCGTGCTCGAACTCGCCACCCTGCTCGATCAGCACCTTGGCCACGCGGTCGCCGACCATCACGCCGCCCAGCGGGATGTAGCCGCTGGTCACGCCCTTGGCGAAGGTCATCAGGTCAGGCTGGAATCCCATGGTCTCGCAGCCGAACCAGTGGCCGGTGCGCCCGAAGCCGCAGATCACCTCGTCGGACACCAGCAGGATGCCGTGCTTGTCGCAGATGCGCTGGATCTCGGGCCAGTAGGTGGCCGGCGGGATGATCACGCCACCGGCGCCCTGCACCGGCTCGCCGATGAAGGCGGCCACCCTGTCGGCGCCGATGGCCAGGATCTTCGCTTCCAGCCAGCCGGCGGCGCGGATGCCGAAGGCGTCCATGCTTTCGCCCGGCAGGCGGTGCTCCACCCAGTAGGGCTGGTCGATGTGGGTGATGTCGGGGATCGGCAGACCGCCCTGGGCATGCATGCCCGACATGCCACCCAGCGACGCGCCGGCCATGGTGCTGCCGTGGTAGGCGTTGTGGCGGCTGATGATCACCTGCTTGCCCGGCTGGCCCAGCACGTCCCAGTAACGCCGCACCATGCGCACCACGGTGTCGTTGCCTTCGGAGCCCGAGCCGGAGAAGAACACATGCCGGAACTGCGGCGGCGTCACTTCGGCCAGCTTCTCAGCCAGCGCGATGGCTGGCATCGTGGCGGTCTGGAAGAAGGCGTTGTAGAACGGCAGCTCCTGCATCTGCCTGGCTGCGGCGTCCACCAGCGCCTGTTGGCCATAGCCGACGTTCACGCACCACAGGCCGCTCATCGCGTCCAGGATCTTGTGGCCGTCGGAGTCCCACAGGTAGATGTTGTCGGCCTTGGTGATGATGCGCGAGCCCTTCTTCGCCAGGCTCTGGAAGTCGGTGAAGGGGTGCAGGAAGTGGGCAGAGTCCGCTGCCTGCCAGCTGGCGGTGGTGCGTGTGGTGGTCATGGTGGTGTCTTTCAGACGTGCAGCAAGAGGTGCTCGCGTTCCCAGGGCGAGATCACCTTCATGAACTCGGCGTACTCGATTTCCTTGACCTCGCTGTAGACGGTGATGAAGCTCGCGCCCAGCACCTCCTGCAGGTCTTTCTCGTGGCGCAGCAACTCCAGTGCCTCGCCCAGGCTGCGGGGCAACTGGAAGTCGCCCAGGTAGGCGTCGCCCTTGCATTCGGGCGTGGGCTCGATCTGCTTCTCGATGCCGATGTAGCCGCAGGCCAGCGTGGCGGCCAGGGCCACGTAGGGGTTGGCGTCGGCGCCGATCACCCGGTTCTCGACGCGCCGCGCCTGCGGGCTGGCCAGCGGGCTGCGGATGCCCACGGTGCGGTTGTCGGTGCCCCACTGGATGTTGATCGGCGCGGCATTGCTGCGCACCAGGCGGCGGTAACTGTTCACATACGGTGCAAACAGCGCCATCGCCGCCGGGATGTAGCGCTGCAGCCCGCCGATGAACCAGTAGAACTCCTTGCTGGCCGTGCCGTCAGGGTTGCTGAAGATGTTCTTGCCGTCCTTGTCGACCACGCTCTGGTGGATGTGCATGGCGCTGCCGGGCTCGCCGGCGATCGGCTTGGCCATGAAGGTGGCGTACATGTCGTGGCGCAGCGCGGCTTCGCGCACCGTGCGCTTGAACATGAACACCTCGTCGGCCAGCCCCAGCGGGTGGGCATGGAAGAAGTTGATCTCCATCTGCCCGGCGCCCACCTCGTGGATCAGGGTGTCGACGTTCAGGCCCATGGTCTCGCAATAGGCGTACACGTCCTCGAACAGCGGGTCGAATTCATTGACCGCGTCGATGCTGTAGGCCTGGCGGCTGGTCTCGGCCCGGCCGCTGCGGCCGATGGGGGGTTTGAGCGGCATGTCGGGGTCGGTGTTGCGGGCGACCAGGTAGAACTCCAGCTCGGGCGCCACCACCGGGTTCCAGCCCTTGGCGGCATACAGGTCGCACACCCGGCGCAGCACGCTGCGTGGGGCGAACGGCACCAGTTGGCCGTCCTTGTCGTAGCAGTCATGGATGACCTGGGCCGTGGGGTCGATCGCCCAGGGCACGATGCGCGCCGTGGTCGGGTCGGGCCGCAGGTGCATGTCCATGTCGGTGGGGCTGATGACGTCGTAGTACGGGCCCTCTTCGGGGAATTCTCCGGTCACGCCCATCGCCACCACCGCCTCGGGCAGGCGCATGCCGCGGTCCTCGGTGAATTTCAATCGGGGCAGGATCTTGCCGCGGGCCACGCCTGTCAGGTCGGGCACCAGGCACTCGATCTCGGTCACACGCTGTTCGTTGAGCCAGTTTTCCAGATCGCTGAAGCTGAAGTTTTCTCGGTTCACCATGGAACACCTCGGGTCGGGTTTCGGGGGCAGGGTGCCTGCGCTTGTGGCGCGGCACCCCGGTTGGCGCGGTGGGCGCCTGGGTGGGTGGGCACTAAGGAATCGGGTTGCGGTGCGGGCTGTGGTGCAGCGCCTGCCAGGCACGGGTGGCGTCACCAAACGCGGTCAGCAACTGCATCGACACGGGGTTGGCAGCCGCCTGCCATTCGGGGTGCCACTGCAGGCACAGGTTGAAGCCAGGCGCCGCATCGACCGAGAACGCCTCGACGATGCCGTCTGGCGCCACCGCTTCCACACGCAAGCCCGGTGCCAGCTGGTTGACCGCCTGGCCGTGCAGCGAGTTCACCTGAAAGCTGCTGCGGCCGACGATCTGCGCCAGCCGGCCACCGGACAGCACCTGCACTGGGTGCACATCGGCGTATTGCACATCCGCCGGCTGGCCGCTGACCGAGCGGTGGTCCTCGAACGGCCCCACCTCCTGCACCGCCTGGTGCAGCGACCCACCCAGCGCCACATTGGTTTCCTGCGTGCCGCGGCAGATGGCGAACAGCGGCAGGCCCATGGCCAGGGCCTGGCGGATCAGCGGCAGCGTCCAGGCGTCACGCGCCGGGTCCAGCGGCAGGCTGGGGTCGTGCACGTCTTCGCCGAAGTGGCTGGGGTGCACGTTCGACGGTGATCCGGTCAGCAGCACGCCATCGGCCAGCGCCAGCAGCGCTGGGATCTCCGCCAGCTCGGCCGTGGGCACGATCAGCGGCGTGCAGCCGGCCAGGCGCACCGCGTCCACATACTTTTGGCCGGCGATGTGGAACGGGTGGTCGCCCAATTGGCGGTTGCAGGCGGGCACCAGCACCAGGGGCTTGGAGGGGGCAGCGGTCATGCGAGAGCGTCTTTCAGGCGGTACCAGGCCATGCCCAGCACCAGGGCCGGCATGCGCAGCAGGCGGCCGCCGGGGAAGGCCCGGTGGCGGATGCGGCTGAAGGTGTCGAAGCGGGTGGCGTCGCCGGCCATGGCTTCGGCCACCACCCGGCCGGCCATGCCTGTCAGCGCCAGGCCGTGGCCGGAGAAGCCCTGCAGGTAATACACCTGCGGGCAGCCGGGCAGGCGGCCGAAGTCGGGCGCGCGGTTCATCGAGATGTCGACGAAGCCGCCCCAGGCATGGGTGACCGGCGTACTGGCCAGCTTTGGGAAGGTGTCGACCATGCGCTGGCGCATGCTGTCGGCCAGGTTCATTGGCGTGGCGGTGCTGTAGCTGACCCGGCCGCCGTAGACCATGCGGTGATCGGCGCTGAAGCGGAAGTAGTCCAGCACGAAGTTGTTGTCGCACACCGCCGCGCCGCTGGGGATCAACTGGCGCGCCAGGACTTCATCCACCGGCGCGCTGGCCACGATGTAGGTGCCCACCGGCATGATGCGCGATTCGAGTGCCGGCGCAACGCCCTGCAGGTAGACATTCCCGGCCAGCAGCACCTGGCCAGCGGTGAGGCGGCCGTTGGCGGTGTGCAGCACCGGGCGGACGCCGAGCGTCAGGCCGGTGACGGCCGTGCCCTCATGGATGACCACGCCCAACCTGGCAGCGGCCGCCGCCAGGCCCAGCGTGTACTTCAGCGGGTGGAGGTGGCCCGAGCGCGGGTCGTGCACCGCCGCCTGGTAGCGCGGACTGTCGATCCACTGGGGCAGGTCGGCCTGCCCGATGCGCTGCATCGGGTAGCCGTAGGCATGTTCCAGGTGGTCGGCGCCGGCCAGCAGGTCGCGTGCCTTGCCGGCGCTGGTGGCCACGCCCAGGTAGCCGTCGCGCCAGTCGCAATCGATCTGGAAGCGGGCGCAGCGCTGGCGGATCAAGTCCAGCGCCTCGATCGACATGCCGAAGATCCGCCGGGCCTCGTCCAGCCCCAGCTGGCTTTCGATCTCGCCCTGGTCGCAGGCCAGGCCGTGGATGGCCTGGCCGCCGTTGCGCCCGCTGGCGCCGAAGCCGACTTCGCGCGCTTCCAGCAGACGCACCGAGAAACCGCGGTCGGCCAGCTCGATGGCGGCCGACAAGCCAGCCAGCCCGCCGCCAACGATGGCCACATCACAGTCTGCATCGCCCTGCAGCGCCGGATGCCGTGCCGCCCGCACCGCTGTTTCAGCGTAGTACGAGTGGCGCGTGAGTTCACGATCGACGCTGAGGAAATGCATACGGTGCGCGCTAGGCAGTGTCCTTGTGACGGTGGGTGGGTGCGAGGACCGCCGGGATCGGATCAGCCAGCGTGCCGGCGGATCGCACCGCGCACGGTGTCGATGATCTGGTCGATGTGGCTGCGCTCGATGATCAGCGGCGGGCTCAGCGCCAGCGTGTCGCCGGTGGTGCGGATCAGCACGCCACGCTCGTAGCAGTCCAGGAAGATGTCGAACGCGCGCTTGGCCGGGCTGCCGGCGATCGGCGACAGCTCAATGCCCGCCACCAGGCCGATGTTGCGGATGTCGATGACATTCGGCTCGCCGCGCAGGCCGTGCACGGCTTGGGCGAAGTAGGCCGACAGCTCGCCCGCACGGGTCAGCAGGCCTTCGTCGGCATAGGTTTCCAGCGTGCCCAGCGCGGCCGCACAGGCCAGCGGATGGCTGCTGTAGGTGTAGCCGTGGAAGAACTCGATCAGGTGCTCGGGGCCGTTCATGAAGGCGTCGTGGATGCCTTGCTTGACGGCCACCGCGCCCATCGGCACCGCGCCGTTGCTCAGGCCCTTGGCCATCACGATCATGTCGGGCGTGACGCCGAAGGTCTGCGACGCAAACGGGTTGCCGGTGCGGCCCCAGCCGGTGATCACCTCGTCGAAGATCAGCAGGATGCCGTGCTTGTCGCAGATCTCACGCAGGCGGTTCAGGTAGCCCTTGGGCGGCACCAGCACGCCGGTGGAGCCGGCCACCGGCTCGACGATGACGGCGGCGATGGTGGACGCGTCATGCAGCTGCACGAGGCGTTCCAGGTCATCGGCCAGTTCAGCGCCATGCTCGGGCTGGCCCACGCTGAAGGCGTTGCGCTTGGGGTAGTGGGTGTGACCGAGGTGGTCGACGCCATGCACCATGGCACCGAACTGCTTGCG
>JBBAPL010000069.1:0-25924 GCA_040400895.1 Aquabacterium sp. | reverse complement strand
CTGCCCTGCCCTGGCTGCGCGCCCAGAACGGCAGCTGCGCCGCCACCGCCGACCGCGACCCCGCCGCCCGGGCCAGCTTCGGCATCTTCGCCCCCGAAACCCGCAAGACCGTCCATGTCCGCGACCTGTTCTGACCGATTGGCCCAACGTCCGGCCGGAGGCTTCACCATGGTGGAGCTGATCGCCGTGCTGCTGCTGGTGGGCGTGCTGGCGGCGGTGGCCCTGCCCCGCATGGACGGCCTGCTGTCCCTGCGCGGCACGGCCTGGCGTGACCAGGTGCAGGCCGCCGCCCTGCAGGCCCGCAGCCTGGCCGCCGGCCACCGCCGGCTGGTGTGCCTGACGGTGGCCACCGGCGAGGTGCGCCTGGCCATCGCCAGTGCCAACCCGGCCACCAGTTGCAACACCGCCCTGCCCGGCCCCGACGGCGACGCCCGCTGGGCGGTGGACCCGCAGCCGCTGGCTGTCACCGTCAGCCCGGTGGGCACGCTGCACTTCCAGCCCGATGGCCGCATCACCAGCGACGGCGCCGGGCTCACTGCCGTCAATGCCAGCGTGGCCATTGCCGGCGAGTCCACGCTGCAGATCACCGGGGAGACCGGCCATGTGCGCTGAACGACGCCAACCCCGCCGCCGCCGCGGCTTCACCCTGCCCGAGGCGCTGCTGGCCATCGTCGTCATCGGCGTGGGGCTCACCGGCGTGCTGGCCGCCTTCGGCAGCGTCACCCGCAACAGCGCCGACCCGGTGGTGCACAAGCAGATGATCGCGGTGGCGCAGGAGCTGATGGAGGAGATCCAGCTCAAGCCGTTTGCAGTGACCGCCAACACCGCCGCGGCCGGCTGCGCCCGCGACACCTACAACGACGTGCGCGACTACAACGGCTACAACCGCACCGGCGTGTGCACCGTGGACGGCGTGGCCATCCCGGCGCTGGCCAGCCTGCAGGTGAGCACCAGCGTGGCCACCGGCACGCTGAGTGGGGTGGCCAGCGCGCTGAAGATCACCGTCACCGTGCAGCACAGCGGCCAGACGCTGCAGCTGGTGGGCTGGCGCACGGACTACGGGTCATGACGCACATGCCACACCCAACGCCCCGGGGCCGAGCGCCGGCCCGGCCGCGGCAGGCCGCCAACGGCTTCACCCTGATCGAGATGATCGTCACTCTGGTGTTGTTCGGCCTGATGGCGGCCACGCTGGTGGTGTTCCTGAAGCCCGCGGTCGACAGCTGGCTGGCGGTGCGCACCCGCGCGGCGCTGGCGTCGGACGCCGACCACGCCCTGCGCCGCATGCTGCGCGACGTGCGCGCGGCGGTGCCCAATTCCATCCGCACGCCCGGCACGCAGTGCTTCGAGCTGGTGCCCACGGGCGGCGGCGGGCGCTACCGCGAGGCGGCCGACTTCGTCACCGCCGGCAGCGCTGCGGTCGACCCGCAGGCTGCCACGGCGCAGTTCGATGTCTACAACACGCTGTCGCCGCTGCCTGCGGTGGGCGACTGGGTGGTGGTGGACAACCAGAACGCGGGCGATGTCTACAGCGGCGCCAACCGCAGCGCCATCACCGCGGTGGCCACGCCGGCAGCGGCGCACGGCAAGCACCGGCTGACGATTGACGCACTGCAGTTTCCGCTCGGCTACGACGGCGGCCGCTTCAACTGGGTGCCCAACAGCCAGCAGGCGGTGTTCTACGTCTGCAGCGGCGCCAGCACCACGCTGGACGGCAACGGCGATGCGCCGGGTGTGCTGGTCCGGTTGAAGACCTACGGCTTCAACGCCAGCGCGCCGGCCAGCTGCCCGGCGGTGGCCGGTGCCGACGTGCTGGCCACCGGCGTGCGCAGCTGCCGCTTCCTCTACAGCGCCAACCAGGGCGCCACCCAGCAGAGCGGCTTCGTGTCGTTGCAGATCGAGCTGACCCGCAGCAACGAAACCGCCAGCCTGCTGCTGGGGGCCCATGTGAGCAACGTGCCATGACGCATCGTCTTTGCATCCGCCGCACGCCACGCGGCCTGGGCGCGGTGGCCGTCATCGTGGTGCTGGTGCTGCTGGCGGCCGTGGCCGCAGCGGTGGTGCGCTTCGGCATGCAGGGCCAGACCATGGTGCAGCAGGACGTGCAGGCCCTGCGCGCCGCGGCCGCGGCACGGTCGGGCATCGACTGGGGGCTGTTCCAGGCCCTCAAGGGCAGTTGGACGACCTGCAGCGGCGCCAGCCAGACGCTGGACCTGTCGGCCGACGGCGGCATGCGGGTGACGGTGTCTTGCAGTTCCACCGTCTACAACGAAGGCAAGGACAGCCTTGGCGCCGACCAGACGGTGCGCATGTTCACCATCGACGCGGTGGCCTGCAACAGCGCCACCAGCTGCCCCGACGCCACCGCCGCGGTGCGCAGCGGGTACGCCGAGGCGCGGCGGCAGGTGCAAGCCACCAACCCGTGACGCCGGCCCCGCCGGTGCCCATGGCGCATCGGCGTGCCGGCGGCCCCACATTCAGCGAGGGCCGTCGACCACGGGTCAGTCCTTGAACTCGACCGTGCTGGCCTCCAGCACCTGGCGGTCGGCCGACAGCTGGCCCTTCACTTCGACCGTGCCGGTGTAGCCCACCAGGGTGGCGGCAGTGCCCTTGTCGAAGCTGGCGCTCGCATAGCTGACGGTGACGCCGCGCAGCACGAAGCGCCGGGCCACGGTGTCCAGCTGGGCGGGCGTGCCCTTCAGCTCGAAGCCGCGCACCGTCTCGGGCGTGCTGGCCTGCACCCGGGTGGCCACCAGCACGCCAGCCTTCAGGCTGCCGCGCACCTGCACCCGTGCGCCGGGCTGCACCGTGCCGTCCACCCGCGCGCCGCTGCTGTCGACGGTGACGCCGTTGACGGTGAAGCGGCTGGCCGATGCCACGGCCGACACCAGGCCTTCCACGCCCGCACCGTCGCGCTCGTCGGGCAGCTTGTCCTCGGCGCGCTGGGTGCGCACCACCCAGCGGCCGCCGGCATCGGGCGCGTCCTGCAGCTTCAGCTGCACGATGCTGCCGACCGCCAGGCCGGTGGTGCTGCCGGCATAGCGCTGGCTGCCCAGGGTGAAGCCCTGGGCGCCGTCCAGCGCCGCCACCGGGCCGCTGATGCTGTAGCCGCTGCCGGCCGCGGCCGGGGCGATGCGTGTGGCCACCCAGGCGGTGCGGCTGGCGTCATACAGCCCCCACACTTCCAGCAGCTGGCCGTCGGCCACCGCCGCGAGCCCACCGGTCAGGCTGCTGGCAAAGGCGGTGTCGCCGGTCACCAGAACTTGCTGGCCCAGCACCCGCAGGCTGGCGCCGGCCAGGTGGATGGCGCCAGCCGGGCCCAGCAGCGCGCGGCGGGTGCGCACGGTGGTGGCGGTGGCGCTCAGGGTGACGCCGTCGGCGGCGGTGGTCACCGCGCCGCCTTCCACGTCCACCACCATGCCCAGCGCCAGTTGGTCGCGGCTGCGGCCGTTGCCGTCGTCGTCGCTGACGCTGGCGGCGCTGTCGTCGTAGCGCACGCCGCTGACCACGATCGAGCCGAACCCGGTGATCGGCCCACTGCCCACCGAGCTGAAGGTGCCGGTGCCCTCGGTGCCAACGCCGCCGCCACAGCCGCCGATGCTGCTCACCAACAGCGCAGCCAGAACCGCGGTCAGCAGCGCGCCGCAGAAGGCACCGACATCGGGCAGCCAAGGATGGACCCGGCGCAGCCAGCGGCCACGGGGCGGTTCAGGGTGCAGCATCGGGGTCATCGTCGGGCTCCGGGGGGGCCGCAGGCACCGCCGGGGGCGGTGCAGCCTGGGGCCGGGCATGGGTGTAGAGGCCGAGGCGCACCTGCTGATACGCGGCCTGGGGTGGGTCATCGCCGCCAAGCTGGGCGGCGTCGCGGGCGATCAGGGCTTCCAGCGCGGGCACCATCGCCTGCAGCGTGGCCTGCCACTGGCCGGTGACGAGCTGGCGGAAATCATCCAGCGACGCCTCGCTGAGCCCGCTGGCGAAGATGGCCTGCTCGAAGTGGCGCGCAGGCGCGGGTTGGTTGCGGTCGGCGGCTGCCGGTGCGCCATCCAGGCCGGCGGATGCGGCCATGCTGCTGTCGTGCAGCACGTTGTCGACCGCGCCTTCGAGGTGGGCCCCCACGTTGCGGCCCAGCACCTGCAGCATGCGGGCGCTGTCGCCCTGCGGCACGAAGCCGTCGCGCACCAGGCGCACGGTGTCGGTGTCGGCATCCAGCCGGGCCAGCCCGAGGCGCAGCAGTTCGTCCAGCAGGCTGCGGGGGTGCACGTCGCGGGTGATGGCCTGGGCCAGGCTCTCGAAGCTGGGCGCCGGGCCCTGGCGCGGCAGCGGGGCCGGCGCGCCATCGGCACCGCGGTAGGCGCTCTGGCTGCGCCAGTGGGCGAACAGCTCGCTGGCATGGCTGCGTGCCGGGGGCGGCTGCTGGGCGGCGCCGTCGCGCAGGGCCGCCACCAGGCGCCCCACTTCGCGGCGGTGGATGCCGGTGGCGGTGGTGATGCGGCTGACCCGCCGGTGCGGCGGCAGCGCGGCATGGGCCTGGTCGGCGGCGTCCACCAGGGCCTGCTTCATCAGTTCGTCCAGCGTGGCATGGGTGACGCCCTGCGCCAGCGCCAACCGTGCCAACGGCGCCAGCAGCTGGCGCAAGGCGGTGGCCAGGGCGTCGGGCGTGGCGGGGTCGGTGCTCACGGCGGCAGGGTGGCGGGCACGGGCTTGGCGGGGGTGGAGTGTCGGGGCCGGGCTGGCCGGCGATGGTACGTGCCCGGTGCGGGCCACCTGGTGGGCGGCCCGGGCCGGGGGAGCGTGGCTGGGTCAGGATTCGAAGTCGATCCTCACCGCCGCCAGATCGCTGCGGCTGGCGCCGACGGTGCCGCGCACTTCCACCTTGGCGCCCACCACCAGGCCGGCCTCGGTGCCGTCCTTGTAAGTGACGGTGCCGGCGTAGCTGACGGTGATGCCACGCAGCACGAAGGTCTTGGCCGCGGCATCCACCGCCGTGATGGCGCCATGCAGCTCATAGCGGCGGTCGTCGTCGCCGCGGTGGCGGCTCTCCAGCCCCACCTTCGTGGCGACCAGGGTGCCGCTGGTCAGCGTGCCGTGCACATCCACCTGCACGCCCAGGGCCAGGCCGGCGCTGCCGTCGGGGAAGCTGGCGGCGCTGGCGTCCACCGCGATGCCGTCGACGCTGAAGGCCGTGGCCGAGGTGAAGGCGGTGATCGCACCGCGCACATGGGCCTGCGACGCATCACCCTTGCGGCTGGCCTTGGCGCCCAGCGACTGGGCCTGCCAGACGCCAGCCACCGCGGTGGTGGCCAGCGCCACCCGCAGCGTGGCGCCATCGGCCAGCGTGGCCGGCACGGTGGCCACCGCGGCGTAGCTGATGGTCGCCCCGCCGATGCGGAAGGTCTTGGCGGTGCTGTCGAGCGCGCTGACCACACCGCGCAGCTTGTAGACGGTGGCGGTGCGCTCGGGCTCGATGCGGGTGGCGGTGATGCGGCCGGTGGCGCTGTCGAGCAGGCCGTGCACCTCCACCACCGCGCCGGTGGCCACGGCCGCCACGCCGCCGGCCAGGCTGTCGTCGAACACGGTGGTGGTGGTGATGTCCACGCCCTGGCCCAGCACGGTCAGGGTGCCGGCGGCGGCGTCCACCGCCTGCACAGGGCCGGTGACCTGGCCGCCGAAGCGCACTGCGCTGGCGCGGGCGCTGGCGGTGGCGCTGTCGACCGCGCTGCTGTCGACTTCCACCCGCATGCCCAGGCGCAGCGCGCCCAGGGTGTGCTGGGTGCCGTCGTCGTCGGTCACGCTGGCGGCGCTGTCGTCGAAACGCACGCCGTTGACGATCACCGAGCCGAAGCCGGTGATCGTGCCCTGGGTGAAGGCGGCTGCGGTGGCGTTGGGCTTGGCATCGGCAGCGCTGCTGCTGTCGCCGCCGCCACCGCCGCAGGCGGTGACCAGCAGCAGCGTCGACAACAGGGCGGCCAATCGGCCGCGGGAGGGGGTGAACAGGGGGTGCAAGGTGGACATGGGGGTCTCCGTCAACCGGGTGAACATTCGGTGTGCAGCCATCATATGTGCAAATTTCCCATTTATTGGTGGACGCATCTGTGACGAAAGGCAACCCGATGGCCCAGCCGGTGCGCCGCACAATCTGCCGATGCCGCCGCGCCGCTGGATCGCCCACCTGGACATGGACGCGTTCTATGCCTCGGTGGAACTGCTGCGCTACCCCGAGCTGCAAGGCCAGCCGGTGGTCATCGGCGGTGGCCGCCGCCACCAGCCCGAACTGCTGGCCGACGGGACCCGGCGCTTTGCCACCCTGGCGGGCTACGCCGGCCGCGGGGTCATCACCACCGCCACCTACCCGGCGCGCGACCTGGGCGTGCACAGCGGCATGGGCCTGATGAAGGCGGCGCTGCGCGCGCCGCAGGCCGTGCTGCTGCCCACCGACTTCGAGCAGTACCGCGCCTATTCACGCCGCTTCAAGGCCGCGGTGGCCGAGCTGGCGCCGCTGATCGAGGACCGCGGCATCGACGAGATCTACATCGACCTGAGCGATCTGCCCGGTGCGCAGGAGACCGTGGCCCACGACCCGCACGGCGGCGTGCGCGCCATCGCCCTGGACCTGAAGAACAACGTGCGCCGCGCCACCGGCCTGAGCTGCAGCATCGGCGTCACGCCCAACAAGCTGCTGAGCAAGATCGCCAGCGACCTGGACAAGCCCGACGGCCTGTCGCTGCTGACGCACGCCGACATTCCCCACCGCATCTGGCCGCTGCCGGCGCGGCGCATCAACGGCATCGGCCCGAAGGCGGGCGCGAAATTGGCCGCGCTGGGCATCACCACCATCGGCCAGATCGCCGAGCGCGACCGCGCCTGGCTGGTGCAGCACTTCGGCGCGCACTACGGCAGCTGGCTGCACGACGCCAGCCACGGCGTGGACGACCGCCCGGTGGTGACCCACAGCGAGCCGGTCAGCATGAGCCGCGAGACCACCTTCGACCGCGACCTGCACGCCAAGCGCGACAAGGCCGAACTGGGCGCCATCTTCACCAAACTGGCCGAGCAGGTGGCCACCGACCTGCAGCGCAAGGGCTACCAGGGCCGCACCATCGGCATCAAGCTGCGCTTCGAGGACTTCAAGACCGTGACGCGCGACATGACGGTGGAAGCGCCCACGGCCGACGCCGCCACCATCCGCCTGGCCGCTGGCCTGTGCCTGAAGCGGGTGGACCTGGAACGCCGCATTCGGCTGCTGGGCGTGCGGGTGGGCACGTTGCAGCGGGCGGCGGGGCTGGGTTGAGCCGCCACCTTGACATCCCGCAGCCCGCCAGTATCACCGCCGGGTTACGCTTCGGCCCTCAGTCCAACACCTCGCCCCACCATGACCGCGCTGACCTGGAACGGATCGCTGGCGTTGAACAACGCGCAGATGGACCGCACCCATGAAGAATTCGTGGACTTGCTGGCCGCCTGCGCCACCGCCCTGCCCGGCCCGGATGCCGACCTGCTGCAGGCCTTCGACCTGCTGACGCTGCACACGGTGGAGCACTTCGCGCAGGAAGACCGCTGGATGGCGGCCACCGGCTTCGCCCCGGCCAACTGCCACGCCTACCAGCACCAGGCGGTGCTGGCGGTGATGCAGGAGTGCGTGAAGCGCGCCCATGGTGGCGACGGTGAGGCCGGCGACTTCGAGCCGCTGCGCCTGGCGGTCGATGAACTGGCACGCTGGTTCCCGCAGCATGCCCAGAGCATGGACGCGGCGCTGGCCCAGCACTTGGCAAGCCTGCAGTTCGACCCCGCCACTGGCCAGTGCGCCGGCGCCCTGCCGTCCGAAGCCCAGACTGGCTGCGGCGGCACCAGCTGCAGCTGACACCAGCGCGTGCCGGCAGGCAGTCGGGCCGGCGGCTCGACGCGCCGTTAGCATCGCGGTCTTGAGGAGACACCTGCCGATGACCGTCATCACCACCATCGAAGACCTGCGCCAGCTGGCCGAACAGCGCGTGCCGCGCATGTTCTACGACTATGCCGATTCGGGCAGCTGGACCGAAGGCACCTACCGCGCCAACACCGACGACTTCCAGGGCATCAAGCTGCGCCAGCGGGTGGCGGTGAACATGGAAAACCGCAGCACCGCCACCACCCTGGTGGGCAGCATCCCGGCCAAGATGCCGGTGTGCATCGCCCCGGTGGGGCTGACGGGCATGCAGCATGCCGACGGCGAGATCCACGCCGCCCGCGCGGCCGAGAAGTTCGGCATCCCGTTCACGCTGAGCACGATGAGCATCTGCTCGATCGAGGACATCGCCCAGAACACCAGCGCGCCGTTCATCTTCCAGCTCTACATGATGCGCGACCGCGAGGCCATGGCCCGCATGATCGACCGCTGCAAGGCCGCCAAATGCAGCGCCCTGGTGCTGACACTCGACCTGCAGGTGATCGGCCAGCGCCACAAGGACCTGAAGAACGGCCTGACCGCGCCGCCCCGGCCCACGCTGAAGAACATCCTCAACCTGATGACCAAGCCGCGCTGGTGCCTGGGCATGGCCGGCACCCGCCGCCGCACGTTCGGCAACCTGGTGGGCCATGTGAAGGGCGTCAGCGACATGAGCAGCCTGGCGGCCTGGACCAACGAGCAGTTCGACCCGCGCCTGAACTGGGACGACGTGAAGTGGGTCAAGCAGCAGTGGGGCGGCAAGCTGATCCTCAAGGGAATCATGGACGTGGAAGACGCGCAACTGGCCGTGTCCAGCGGCGCCGATGCCATCGTGGTCAGCAACCACGGCGGGCGGCAGCTCGACGGCGCGCCCAGCAGCATCAGCGCGCTGCCGGCCATCGTGGCGGCGGTGGGCAGCCAGATCGAGGTGTGGATGGACGGCGGCATCCGCAGCGGCCAGGACGTGCTGAAGGCCTGGGCCCTGGGCGCGCGCGGCACGATGATCGGCCGGGCAATGGTCTACGGCCTGGGTGCGATGGGCGAGGCGGGCGTCACCAAGGCCTTGCAGATCCTGCACAAGGAACTGGACATCACCATGGCCTTCTGCGGCCACACCAACATCCAGACCGTGGACCAGCGCATCCTGCTGCCGGGAACGTTTCCGACGGCTTGACGGGGCGCTACCCCACCGGCGGCGTCACACGCCGTCGTGCAGCGTCAGCGGCCCGGTGAGGCCACGCTCCTGCGCAAACCAGCGCAGCACGGGCAAGGTGCCGGGCAGCACCGGGTGCACCGGCACCGGCAGGCCAGACCAGGCCATCTGCTGCGCCTCACGCATCTCGAAGTGGCCGGTCCAGTCATAGACCTTGCAGAAGTGCAGACGCACCCGGGCGTGCGGGTAGTCGAACACCTCTTGCTGCCAGGGGTGGGCCGCACCGATGGTGATGCCCAGTTCTTCCTGCAGTTCCCGCCGCAGGGCCTGCTCCAGCGTCTCACCGGGCTCGAACTTGCCGCCCGGGAATTCCCAGTAGCCCGCGTACACCTTGCCGGCCGGCCGGCTGGTCAACAGGAAGTCGGCGTCGTGCCCCAGCGCATCACGGCGGATCAGCACGCCCACGGCCACCTCGGTGATGGGCCGCTCGCCCCGGTCGATGCCATCGACCGAGGTGACGGCCGGGCCGTCAGACATGGTCCAGGCCGTCGGGCTCGGTGTCGTCGGCCACCGGCGTGGGGGGCACCAAGTCCGCCGCATGGTCGCGGCCG
The DNA here is from genome assembly GCA_040400895.1 of Aquabacterium sp. GTDB lineage: Bacteria > Pseudomonadota > Gammaproteobacteria > Burkholderiales > Burkholderiaceae_C > Pseudaquabacterium. Next base: position 16,239 of record JBBAPL010000069.1, on the reverse strand, counting down.
GCCCAGTCACGGGCGAACTGGTAGGCCACCCGGCCAGATCGCGACCCGCGTTCCAGCGCCCACACCAGGCTGGGCTGGCGGGCCTGGGCGATGGCCGCCTCGGTCACGCCGAAGTGGCGCAGCCACTGGGCCATGATGGCCAGATATTCAGGCTGGCTGAAGGGGTAGAAGCTGATCCACAGGCCGAAGCGCTCGGACAGGCTGATCTTCTCCTCCACCACCTCGCCGGGGTGCACCTCGCCGTCCTCGGTGTGGGTGTAGGACAGGTTCTCCTTCATGTACTCGGGCAGCAGGTGGCGGCGGTTGCTGGTGGCGTAGATCAGCACGTTGTCGCTGGCCGCGGCAATGCTGCCGTCGAGGATGCTCTTGAGCGCCTTGTAGCCCGGTTCGCCTTCGTCGAAGCTGAGATCGTCGCAGAACACGATGAACCGCTCGGGCCGGTCGGCCACCAGATCGACCAGGTCGGGCAGGTCGACCAGGTCGACCTTGTCGACCTCGATCAGGCGCAGGCCCTTCGGCGCAAATTCATTCAGGCAGGCCTTGATCAGGCTGCTCTTGCCGGTGCCGCGGGCGCCGGTCAGCAGCACGTTGTTGGCGGGCACGCCGGCCACGAACTGCGCGGTGTTGCGCACCAGGCGGTCTTTCTGGCCATCCACCTCCTTCAGGTCGGCCAGGCCGATGGGCGCCACCAGGCGCACCGGCTGCAGCAGGCCGGATGCACCGCGCTTGCGGTAGCGGAACGCGATGGACGCGTCCCAGTCGGGCGCGCTGAGCGCATGGGGCAGGATGCGCTCCAGCCGCTTGAGCAGCAGGTCGGCGCGCGAGATCAGGGCATCGAATTGGGTGGACGACATGGGGCGCAGTTTACGTTCGGGTGGCGTGGCGGCCGGCGCCTGCCGATGGCACAGGCAGGGCCCGCACCGCGTCCCCGCCGACCACGAACTGCTGCACCTGCGGCCCGCCTGGCAGCACATGCAAGCCGGTGAACGGCCCGAACGCCGGCAGCACGCCGCAGGCGGGGCCGAAGTGGAAGCACGGCAGGCGCAGCCGGGTGTGCGCCCGCCCACCCAGCACCACGCCGGGGTGCACATGGCCGGCCAGCGCGTAGGCGCCCGGCACCTCGCCCGGCTGGTGCAACAGCGCCCAGGGGCCCAGGCGCAGCGGGCCGTCCACCACCTGCACGCCCAGCGTGGCGGGCGGGTCGCCGGCGTGGGCATCGTGGTTGCCGCGCACCAGGGTCAGCGCCAGTGCCGCATGGCGGGCGCGCCAGGCCGCCACGGCGGCCATGGTGCCGACCGCATGGGCACGGGCCGAGTGCAGCAGGTCGCCCAGGAAGACGATGCCACAGGCGGCCGTGGCAGCGACCAGGCCATCCAGCCGCGACAGGGCCTCGTCGGTGGTGGCCTCGGGCACCGGCACGCCCAGCTGACGGAATGACACCGCCTTGCCCAGGTGGGCATCGGCGACCAGCAGCAGGCGCAAGTCGGGGTCGAAGGCAGCCTTCTGCGGCCACAGCTGCAGCCGGGCACCGCCCGGCGCGGTGAACCAGGCCGGCATGGCGCCGGCCGGCGCGCTGGCGGTCACGCGGTCACGTGGTCAGACGGGCGAGCAGGATGTCGAGCTGCTCGGTGGGCTGGCGGCGAAAGCCCGAGCGGGCATAACGCTGCAGCCGGCCCACGATCAGTGCGGTCAGCCCCGAGGCCAGCGCGCTGGCGTCCACCATCGGCGTGGCCGAGCCCGCCTCACCCGTGGCCACGCGCAGGCTCTGGCGCAGCTGGCCTTCCACGCGGTCGAAGAACTGGTTCATGCGCACGGTCAGGCGCTCATGCTCGAACACCAGCGCATCACCCACCATCACCCGCACCATGCCGGGGTTCTTCTCGCCGAACTGCAGCAGCATCACGACGATGCGCTGGGCCTGCTGCGCGCCGCCGTCGTCACGCTCGGTGATCTGGTTGACCAGGGTGAAGACGCTGGACTCGATGAACTCGATCAGGCCTTCGAACATCTGCGCCTTGCTGGCGAAGTGGCGGTACAGCGCCGCCTCGCTGACCTGCAGCCGCGCGGCCAGCGCGGCGGTGGTGATGCGGTCGGACCCCGGCTGCTCCAGCATGGCGGCCAGGGTCTGCAGGATCTGCACCCGACGTTCACCCGGCTTGGGCCGCTTGCGACTGGCCGCATCGGCCACCACCCGCAACGGCGGTACGGGTGCGGCCACATCGCCGGATGAGTCGCTGGGGTCGGGCATGGCGGCGGGCGTCATCGTGGGCGGGCAGGGTTGAAATTCATTCTGGCACAGCGGCCGCAGCCGGCCGGACTGCGGCTCCGCCGCCGTCAACCCAGCAACTGGCGCAGCGCACGCACCCGGCGGTCGACATAGGCCGGCTGCATGGACCAGCGCGGCGCCTGCCCATGCGACAGCGCGCCGCGGCGGCTAAAGCGCTGCATCCACACCGTGCCCATGCCCACGCGGCGCGCCGCCTTCTGGTGCACCAGCGTGTCTTCCACCAGCACGCAGCGGTGGGTGGGCACCTTCAGCCGCACGGCCATGCGGCGCAGCATGCGGGCATCGGGCTTGGGGCGCAGCTGGCCGAACATGGCCATGTCCTCGATGGCGAAGACGCCCGCAAACAGGTGGGCAATGCCCAGCGCCCCCAACACGCGCAGTGCATAGGCGCGCGGCGCATTGGTCAGGATGAACTTGCGCCCGGGCAGGCGCGCCACCATGGCCAGGTCATGCCGGTGGGCACTGACCTGCGACTCCAGCCCGGGCAGGCGGTGGGTGTCATGCAGGAAGTGCGCCGCGTCCACCCCATGGTGGCGCATCAGGCCCAGCAAGGTGGCGCCGTAGCGGGTCCAGTAGTGCAGGCTGAGGCGGCTGGCCTCCTCGGCATCCACCTGCAACTGTTGCTGGATGAAGCCCCGCATCGACAGCTTCAGCGCCGGGAAGACGAACGCCCCGGCATCGTGCAGCGTGTTGTCCAGGTCGAAGAGCCAGACCGTGCGGGCGTCCTGGCGGGTGTCGTGGCGGATGTCGGCTCGCACGGCGTCAGTGGCTGCGGATCATCGTGCCGTAGGCCTGGTCGGTCAGGATCTCCAACAGCATCGCATGGGGCACGCGGCCGTCGACCACGTGCACTGCGTTGACGCCGCTCCTGGCCGCGTCGATGGCGCCGGCCAGCTTGGGCAGCATGCCGCCGGAGATGGTGCCGTCGGCCACCAGTTCGTCGATGCGGCGGGGGGTCAGCTCGGTGATCAGGTCACCGGCCTTGTCGAGCACGCCGCGGATGTTGGTCAACATCACCAGCTTCTCGGCCTTCAGCACCGTGGCCAGCTTGGCGGCCACCACGTCGGCATTGATGTTGTAGCTCTCGTTGTCCTCGCCGAAGCCGATCGGGCTGATCACCGGGATGAAGGCGTCGTCCTGCAGGGCCTTCACCACGCTGGGGTCGATGGACACGATCTCGCCGACATGGCCGACGTCGAGCTCCTTGCTCGGGTCGTCGCGGTCCAGCATCTTCAGCTTGCGGGCGCGGATCATCGCGCCGTCGCGCCCGGTCAGGCCCACGGCCTTGCCGCCGGCGGCGTTGATCAGACCGACGATGTCCTGCTGCACCTCGCCGCCCAGCACCCACTCCACCACTTCCATGGTCTCTTCATCAGTGACGCGCATGCCCTGGATGAAGGTGCCCTTCTTGCCGATCTTGGCCAGCGCCTCGTCGATCTGCGGGCCGCCGCCGTGCACCACGATCGGGTTCATGCCCACCAGCTTGAGCAGCACGATGTCCTCGGCAAAGTCCTGCTGCAGCGCCGGGTCGGTCATGGCATTGCCGCCGTACTTGATGACCAGGGTCTTGCCGTGGAACTTGCGGATGTAGGGCAGCGCCTGCGCCAGGATCTCGGCCTTGTCGCGGGGGGTGATGTGGGTCAGGTCCTGGTCGGGCGGTGGGGGGGTGGGCATGGCAAGTCCTCAGTCGGCTTCGATGGTGCGTTGCAGCAATTGACCGGATTGTAGAAACAAGCCGGGTCAGAACTTGTCGGCACGCAACACGCCGATGTCGGCGGCAAACACCGTCATCGCGTAGTTGGCAAAGTAGCGCGCATGCACGTGGTCGATGATGGCGGCGGCCGTGGTTTCGTCGCAGATCACCTCCATGCGGATGCTGCGGTCGGCGTCCCAGGTGGCGGCACGGGCGCCGCGCCGCCCGCCGCCACGGGCGTCCATCACCGTGTGGCCATGGGCGCCCAGGCGCTGACAGTCAGCCACCAGCAGCGGTTCCAGCACCGCTTCGCACAGGATCACCACCAGTTTCTTGGGATGCAGGTTCATGCTCAGGCGCGGTGCAGCCAGTCGGCCAGCCGCGTGTAGAGCGGGATGCCGAGCAGCAGGTTGAAGGGAAACGTCACGGCCAGCGCGGCGGTGATCGACAAGGCGGGATTGGCCTCGGGCACGGCGATGCGCATGGCTGCCGGTGCGGCGATGTAGCTGGCACTGGCCGCCAGCACCGCCAGCAGCGCCGTGCCACCCGGCGACAGGCCGATGGCCGTGCCCAGCCCCGCGCCCAGCACCGACGCCAGCAGCGGCATGCCGATGCCGAAGCCCACCAGGAACAAGCCGCTCTTGCGCACCGACCCCAACTGGGCCGACGCCACCAGTCCCATCTCCAGCAGGAACAGGCACAGCACGCCCTTGAACAGGCCGCCGAAGAACGGCTCCATCGGCGCCAGGCCCTGTGGGCCGGCCGCCCAGCCGATCAGCAGCCCGCCCACCAGTAGCACGATGCTCTTGCCCAGCATCACTTCATGCAGCAACGCACCCCAGGCTGGCCGCACACCGCCGCCTGCCCGCGCCAGCAGCACACCGACCAGGATGCCAGGCACCTCCAGCAGCACCAGGATCAGCGGCATGTGGGCCTCGAAGCCGATGCCCTTGGCATGGAGGTAGTTCTGACCCACCGCAAACGTGACCACGCTGACCGAGCCGTAATGCGCAGCGATGCTGGCCGCGTCGGCCCGCGGCAGGCGGCCCAGCCCGCGCAGCACCGGGAACGCGATCAGCGGGATCAGCAAGCCCAATGACATGGCCATCACCGCCTGGGGCGCCACCGCCAGGAACGGCTGCTTGGCCAGTTCCATGCCGCCCTTCAGGCCGATGGCCAGCAGCAGGTAGATCGACAGCGCGTCGTACAACGCAGCGGGCAGCTTCAGGTCGGACTTCGCCAGACCGGCGGCCACGCCCAACATGAAAAACAGCACCACGGCATCCATGGGGGCTGCAATCTAACAGGTGCGGCTCAGGCGGGCCGGCCGCCCCGCCTCGCCAGCAATCCCGATCAGAAGTGGATGCCGCGCATCATCTGCTGCATGGCGATGGCCTCGGGCGACAGCTTGGTCTTCTCGCCCTTGGCACCCTTGGCCGCGTCGCTGTCGGGGAACATGCGGAAGGTGGTGTTCATCACGATCTGCGCCACGCGCGGCACCAGCGCATGCAGCGTCTGGCCGAAGATGCCCAGCCGGGTGGCGATGCGCACCGGCTTGTAGACGCAGGCCTGGGCGATCATGTCGGCCGCTTCTTCGGGCGCCAGCGTGGGCACGTTCTTGTAGATCTGCGTGGGCGCGATCATCGGCGTGCGCACCAGCGGCATGTTGATGGTGGTGAAGCTCACGCCCTGGTCGGCAAACTCGCTGCTGGCGCAGCGGGTCCAGGCGTCCAGCGCCGACTTGCTGGCCACATAGGCAGAAAAGCGCGGCGCATTGGTCAGCACGCCGATGCTGCTGATGTTGACCACGTGGCCCTTGCGCTTCTTCACCATGCCCGGCAGCAGGCCCATGGTGACGCGCAGGCAGCCGAAGTAGTTCAGGTCCATCGTGCGCTGGAAGTCGTGGAAGCGGTCGTAGCTGTTCTCGATGGCGCGGCGGATCGACCGGCCGGCGTTGTTGATCAGGAAGTCGACCCCGCCGTGCTTGTCCTCCAGCGCCTGCACGAAGGCGGCGCAGCCGGCCTCGTCGGCGATGTCGACCGCGTAGCTGAACACCTGGGCGTCCTTGCCGCCCTTGGCCGCCACGTGGGCGTGGATCTCGGCCACCGCCTCCTTCAGCTTGTCTTCGCCGCGGGCGCAGATGATGGTGATGGCGCCCGCTTCGGCAAATTTGCACGCTGCCGCCAGGCCGATGCCCGACGAGCCGCCGGTGACCAGCACCACCTTGCCGCCCACCGCCCCCTTCAGGCTGCGGTCGATGAACAGGTCGGGGTCGAGGTGGCGCTCCCAGTAGTCCCACAGCCGCCAGGCGTAGTCATGCAGGTTGGGGCATTCGATGCCGCTGCCCTTCAGCGCGGCCTGCATCTCGCGGCAGTCGTAGCGGGTCGGGAAGTTGATGAAGGTGAACATGTCCTCGGGCAGGCCCAGGTCCTTCATCACCGCGTTGTACACGCGCCGCACCGGTGCCAGCGCCATCAGCCCCTTCTTGACGCTCTTGGGGATGAAGCCCAGTAGCGCGGCGTTGACGAACACGTTCATCTTGGGCGCGTGCGCGGCCTTGGCGAAGATGTCGAGCACGTCGCCCACGCGGTAGCCCTGCGGGTCCACCAGGTGGAAGCACTTGCCGGTGACCACCTGCTTGCTGTGGCTGATGTGGTCGAGCGCCTTGACGACGAAGTCGACCGGCACGATGTTGATGCGCCCGCCTTCCAGGCCCACCGACGGCATCCACGGCGGCAGGAACTGCCGCATGCGCTGGATCAGCTTGAAGAAGTAGTAAGGCCCGTCGATCTTGTCCATCTCGCCGGTGGTGCTGTCGCCCACCACCAAGGCTGGGCGGTACACCGTCCAGGGCACCTTGCATTCCTTGCGCACGATCTTCTCGCTCTCGTGCTTGGTCATGAAGTAGGGGTGGTCCAGGCCCTCGGCTTCTTCAAACATGTCCTCGCGGAACACGCCTTCGTACAGGCCGGCGGCGGCGATGCTGCTGACATGGTGCACATGGCCGGCGTCGATGGCTTTGGCAAACTCGACCAGGTTGCGGGTGCCCTCGATGTTCACCTGCACCTGGCTGTCCTCGTCGGCCGACAGGTCGTACACCGCCGCCAGGTGGTAGACCGCACCGATCTGGCCCTTCAGCGCCTTGATGGTGTCGGCCGCCACGCCCAGCTTCTTGGCTGTCAGGTCGCCAGTGACGGGCACCGCGCGGGTCTTGCTGACGCCCCAGTCCTTGTACAGGTCGGCCAGCTTGCCCTCGCTGCCCGGGCGCACCAGGAAGTGCACCGTGGTGCCGCGCCGCGCCAGCAGCGACTTGACGAGGCGCTTGCCGATGAAACCGGTGGCGCCGGTGACGAAGTAATGCATGCGGGATCTCCTCTGGGCTTGGATCGCAGATTCTTCCCCATGCCCAGCACCCACCTCTTGCGCGCTAACCCCAAGCCCGAATGCCCCCTGTTCGTGGGGGGTGCCCGGCAGGCCGATGTCTCTGGCTGCCGGCGTCGTGCTCTGCCCTGCGCCAACCCGCAGGAGACACGCCACATGACCCACCGCTTCGCCCCACGTGCCCTGGCGGCCATCCCGGCCGTGGTGTCCCTGGCCCCGGCAGCGGTACCTGGCCAGGCGGCGCAGGCGGTGGCGGCGCGCATCGAGGCGGTGCAGTTGGAACCCGCGCGCGACAGCCGCAGCTGGGGCACTGCGGTGTGGGTCAACACCTTCACCACCGCCAACAAGAACAAGGACATCGACCTGGGCAACCTGCCGCAGCACCGCCCGAAGTCGCACGACGCCAAGGAGAGACAGGAGAACGCACTGAACCTGGACGACAACAGCAAGTCGTTCATTCGCCGCTGCGGTGTCTACGAATCCGTGGGCGGCTGCGACGCCAGGCGCAAGAACCGCGCGGAGCGCGTGCGCGACAGCGTCTGCCGCAACAACCCGCGCTCGTTCGAGAGCGAGTCCGGCGCGCAGGTGTTCGGCAAGGTCCTGGGACGCCAGATCGCCAGCTTCAACGCCAACCCCGCGACGGCCGCCGCCGTGCCCGAGCCGCAGGCCTGGCCGATGTTCGACGCTGGCCTGCCGGCCCTGGCCAGGCCTGATCGGCGCGGGCCGCTACAGCGGCACTTCGACGCGCTGGCCCTGCCAGCGCATCACCACCGATTTCGGCCGGATCTGCAGCAGTTGCAGGCCGGTGGCCAGTTGATCGCCCTCACGCGCCACCTGGCCGTTGACCACCACCAGGCGCTGGTCGGGCCGATCGGAAAACACCACGCCCGACCATGCCAGCGGCGGCATCGCTGCCCGCATGGCGTCGGGCAGGCTGGCCCAGGGCCGGACAGGGTCACTGGCAGCGTCTGCCGATGCGGTGCTGGCCGCAGGCACAGGCACCGAGGCAATCGCCCGGGGCGGCAACTGCGGCTGCGCCGGAGCAACAGGCACAGCCAGCGGCGCACGCGCGGTCGGGCCAGTCGCGGGGACGACCGGTGGCGGTGGTGGTGCGGCCGCTGGTGCGGGCACTGCTGCGGCGTGTGTTGCTGTTGCTGGTGCCGGTGCATGAACAGGTGCTGGTGCAGATGCCGCTGCATGGGACGGCGCGGGCGCGGCCACCGGCAGCGGGCTGGCGGCACCGCGGCCCAGCCACCACGCGGCGGCCAGCGCCAAGGCCAGCAACACAGCCACGCCAGCACCCAGCGCCAACCGGTTGCCCGGCGCCGCCGGCGACTGGCCAGACGCACCGCTGCCGGGTGCGATTGGCCCGGTCTGGTCATGCAAGCCCGGCACGCCGCCGCGCTGGCGTTCAGCATCGGCACGTCGCAGGGCGTCGAGGATGTAGGACACGGCGTCACTCCCTGGCCAGGCGCGGCTCGTCCACCGCCAGCGCCCGGTTCAACAACATGTAGGTGGTGGGGCCGACCAGCCCGTCGGGTTTGAGCCCGGCCGACAGCTGGAAGGCCGCCACCCGCTGGCGCAGTGCGGCGTCATAGACCGGCGCGGCATCGCCGGCGACCGCCAGCGACCCGGCAGCCGGGCCGCCCGCCCGGGCCAGGGCCTGCTGCAGGGCCAGCACCGCAGACCCGCTGTCGCCGGGGGCCGGCACGGTGCCGGCGCTGGCCAGGGCGGTGTCACCGCCAGGCGGCAGCCGCCACCAGGTGACCAGCTCACCACGCCACAGCGCCGCCAGCCGGTCGGTGGGCACACGCCAGCGCTGGTCGCCCGCAGCGATCACCGCGCCCGCCGGGCCCAGCGCCACCAGGCGCGCAAAGGCCGAGCGCCCGGCGCCGTCGACCAGACTCAGCACCACCGGTCGGTCCAGCTGGGTGAGCAAGGGCAGATTGCCGCTGCGGTGGCGCCAGCAGGCCAGGCCCTGGGCTGGGCCGAGCGCACAAGGGTTGCCGCCAGACAGGGGCACGCCCCAGCCGGCAGCCAGCTCCCGCAGGGCTGGTGCGTCGTCAGGCGCCAAGGCAGCCCAGTCGGCCGCGGGGTCGAACAGCGGCGCCGCCGCGACCCTGGCTGACGCTGCAGGCTCGGCCGCGCCCGCCACGTCCCGCCGCACAGGCGCGGCCGCAGACTCGGATGCCGGTGCAGATGCCGCAGGCACCATTGCCACCGACGCGGGCGCGGCCGCGGGCGCCGATCCCGCCAAGGCGGGTGCCTTGCCCAGGTGGCGCGCACCGGGCGCCAGGGCCAGCCACAGCGCCACGCCCGCCAATGGCAGCACGGCCACCGCACCGGCCAGCGCTGCGCGCCGGCCGCGGCCTGCGGGCGCCGCAACCTGGCCGAACACCTCTTGCGCCGCCTTCGCCACCGTGGTGCCGTCAACCCGCGCGCGGCCCTGCGCATAGGCGCCCAGCAGCGCGCGGTCACACAACAGATTGATGCGCCGCGGCACGCCCCCGGTCAGCCCATGCACCTGGCGCAGCGCACGTGCGTCGAACGGGTTGGCACCGGCCAGCCCGCCCACCGCCAAGCGGTGGGCCACGTAGGCAGCAGTCTCGTCGGCACTCAGCGCCTGCAGGTGGTAGCGGGCGATCACCCGCTGCGCCAATTGCTCCATGCCCGGCGCGGCCAGCTGGGCGCGCAGCTCGGGCTGCCCGATCAGGATGATCTGCAGCAGCTTGCGCTCATGCGTCTCCAGGTTCGTCAGCAGGCGCAGCTGCTCGAGCACGTCCGCCGCCAGGTGCTGCGCCTCGTCGATGATCAGCACGCAGTGCCGGCCCTGGGCATGCGCGGTGAGCAGGTGGTGGTTGAGCGCGTCGACCCAGGTCTTCACCGTGGCATGGGCAGCGTCGGCCGGCGGCGGGATGCCGAACTCCTCGGCCACCGTCTGCAGCAGCTCGCCCACGCTGAGCTTGGGATTGACGATGTAGCCCACCTGGCAGCCGGCGGGCACCTGCTCCAGGAAGCAGCGGCACACGGTGGTCTTGCCCGCGCCGATCTCGCCGGTCAGCAGCACGAAGCCGCCCCCGGCCTGCACGCCATACAGCAGGTGCGCCAACGCTTCGCGGTGGCGCTCGCTCATGTAGAGGTAGCGCGGGTCAGGCGCGATCGAGAACGGCGCGTGCTGCAGGCCGAAGAAGTGCACGTACATGTCCGGCAGGATAGCTGCCGCCCGGCGAAGCCCGTGAAAACCCGGTGCGCCACACCCGCCGATTAGGCAGACGGCTCGATTCGGCCTGCCTACACTGTGTCCGGCTGCGCCATCCACGCGCCGACCCCACACCCCCCAGGAGTTCCCATGGTGAAGAGACTTCAGAAGATGGCCGAAAAGCAGGCCGCCGCCCCCAGCGGCCTGCTCGACAGCCAGCTGGCGCAGACCGTCAAGGATTCGGCGCAGCAGATCTGGCTGGCCGGACTGGGCGCGTTTGCCAAGGCGCAGGGCGAAGGCGGCAAGGTGTTCGACACCTTGATGAAGGAAGGCGCCAGCCTGCAGCGCAAGACCCAGGCGGTGGCCGAAGAAAAGCTGGGCGACGTCGCGGGCAAGATGTCGGCCATGGCCGGCGAAGTGGGCAGCAAGGCCAATGCGCAGTGGGACAAGCTGGAGTCGATCTTCGAGGAGCGCACGGCCCGCGCCCTGGGTCGGCTGGGCGTGCCCACCGCCAAGGACCTGGCCTCCCTGGTGGACCGCGTGGCCATGCTGGAAGCCGCGGTCGCCGCGCTGAAGGGCGAAGAAGCGCCCAAGGCCGCCAAGGTGCCGAAGTTCAAGCCCGGCAAGGCCTTGAAGGACGCCGTGATGGCTGCGCCGCCCAAGCCCGCTGCCGCTGCCCGCAAGCCGCGCCTGAAGCCGGCGACGCCGACAGCCGCAGCGGCCGTGCGCCGGCGCAAGTCTGCCGCCAGCGGTTGACCACAGTTCAGGCCGCGCTGCCCGGCCCCAGGTAGCGCCCTTCCAGGTGCGCCCGGTAGTGCGCCGGGTTCAGCACCTCGCCACTGGCGCGCACGGCCAATTCGTCGGTCGTCCAGCGGCTGGCCTGTTGCCAGATGTGGCGGTCCAGCCAGCCGAACACCGGCGCCAGATCCCCCGCATCGATGCTGGCGTCCAGCCCCGGCGTGTCACGCCGCATGGCCGCGAACCACTGGGCGGCGTACATCGCGCCCAGCGTGTAGCAGGGGAAGTAGCCGAACATCGCCTCGGGCCAGTGCACGTCCTGCATCGGCCCGTCGCGGTAGTTGCCTCGGGTGTCCTGGCCCAGCAGCTCGGCCATGCCGGCGTCCCACAGCGCGGGGATGTCATCGGGCTCGATGTCACCCTCGACCAGCCGGCGCTCGATGTCATAGCGCAGCACCACATGGGCGGCATAGGTCAGTTCGTCGGCATCCACACGGATCAACCCCGGCTGCACCCGCGTGACCAGGCGCAGCAGGTTGGCGGGCGCGAACGCCGGCTGGTCGCCGAAGGCCTGGCGGATCATCGGCGCCAGGCGCGCGATGAACCCCGGGTGACGGCCCAACTGCATCTCGAAGCTCAGGCTCTGGCTTTCATGGATGGCCATGCTGCGCGCCAGCGACACCGGCTGGCCCAGCCAGGCACGCGGGCGGCCTTGCTCATACCGGCCATGGCCGGTCTCGTGGATGGCGCCCAGCAGGCTGGTGATGAATTCACTGGTCTCGTAGCGGGTGGTCAGGCGAACGTCCTCGGGCACGCCGCCGGCAAACGGATGGGTGCTGACATCCAGCCGGCCGGCGTTGAAGTCGAACTGCAGCCAGTGCATGACCTGCACGCACAACCGGCGCTGGGTCTCCACTGGAAATGGACCCTGCGGCTGCAGCACCACCTCGTGCTGCTGGCGGCCGCGCACCTGCTGCACCAGGCCCGGCAGCCACTGGCGCAGGTCGGCAAACAGCGGGTCGAGCCGGGCGCAGGTCATGCCGGGCTCGAAGCGGTCCATCAGCGCGTCGTAGGGACGCAGGCCGCTGTGCTGCGACAGCAGTTGCGCTTCTTCACGCGCGGTGGCCACCACGTCGCGGAAGTTGGCGAGGAACCCCGCCCAGTCATTGGCCGGACGCTGGCTGCGCCAGGCATGCTCGCAGCGCGACGTGGCCAGTTGGCTGCGCTGCACCAACGATTCCGGCAGGGCATTGGCGGCGCGCCACTCGCGCCCCATCTCGCGCAGGTTGGCACGCTGGAAGTCGTCCAGTGGCTCGTTGGCCGCCGATGCCAGGGCCTGGGCCAGCGCGGGGTCGGTGCGGGCCTGGTGCATCAATGTGGCCACTTCGGCCAGCGCACCGGCGCGGGCCTCGGCGCCGCCGGCGGGCATCATCGCCGCCTGGTCCCAGTAGGCCATGGCTTGCAGGTGGTCGAGGTGGTGCAGGCGGGTGAAGCTTTGCGCAAGCTGGTCGTAGGCGGGTGTGGGTAGGGCCATGGCGGGGCCGGCGGCAGGGCCGGCAGCAAGGGTCGGAACCCCGATTCTGCGGGCCGCAGGGCTGGTCAGCGCCCACCCAGAAGGACGGGTTCAGGGGGATGGTTTCAGCCGACTGCGGCCGGGAACAGCCACAGCAGGCCCGCCGTCATGGTGATGTAGCGGACGCACTTGCCGATCGCCATGTAGGCCACGCAGGGCCAGAACGGCAGGCGCAGCCAACCCGCCACGGCACACAGCGGGTCACCCACGCCCGGCAGCCACGACAGCAGGCAGGCCTTGGGCCCGAAGCGCCGCAGCCAGCTGACGGCGCGCAGTTCACCGCTGTGCTGGGTGACACGCTCATAGGCCCGCTCGGCGCCATAGCCCATCCACCAGCTGATGGCGCCGCCGATGGTGTTGCCCAGCGTGGCCACGCCCACTGCCGGCCAGAACAGGGCGGGGTTGAGCTTGACCAGGCCGAACACTGCGGGCTCGGACCCCAGCGGCAGCAGCGTGGCCGACAACAGGGACACCACGAACACCGTGCTCAGGCCAACCTTCGGCAGGGCCAGCAGGGCCAGCAATGCTGCCAGGTGGGCTTCGATCCAGGTGTCCATTGGCAGCGATGATAGGCAGGCAGCCGGGCCCCGGCGGTGCAGTGCCCCGCGGCTATACTCTGCCTCCTTTTTCAGCAGCATGCGCTGCGCCAACTCCACCGTCTGCGCCCCATGCAACTCGGCCCTTATCTGCTGCCGAACCGGCTGTTCGTCGCCCCCATGGCGGGGGTGACGGACCGGCCATTCCGCCAGCTGTGCCGCAGCCTGGGGGCGGGGTATGCGGTCAGCGAGATGGTCACCTCGCGCAAGGACCTCTGGGCGTCGCTCAAGACCAGCCGCCGGGCCGACCACACCGGCGAGCCCGGCCCGATCGCAGTGCAGATCGCTGGCACCGACGCACCGATGATGGCCGAGGCCGCGGCCTACAACATCGACCGCGGCGCGCAGATCATCGACATCAACATGGGCTGCCCGGCCAAGAAGGTGTGCACCAAGTGGGCCGGCTCGGCGCTGATGCGCGACGAGCCGCTGGCCATCGCCATCGTGGCTGCGGTGGTGGCCGTGTGCGCGCCACGCGGCGTGCCGGTCACGCTGAAGATGCGCACCGGCTGGTGCGATGCCGAGCGCAATGCGGTGGCGCTGGCGCGCGCGGCCGAGTCCGCCGGCGTGGCCATGCTGACGGTGCATGGCCGCACCCGGGAACAGGGCTACACCGGCGCGGCCGAATACGACACCATCGCCGCGGTCAAGGCTGCGGTGCGGGTGCCGGTGGTGGCCAATGGCGACATTCACAGCGCCGACAAGGCGCGCCTAGTGTTGCGGCACACCGGTGCCGACGCGCTGATGATCGGCCGCGCCGCCATGGGCCGGCCGTGGATCTTCCGCGAGATTGCGCATGAACTGGCCACCGGCCAGGCCCTGCCCGCCCCGCCCACGCTGGATGTGCAGCGCTGGCTGGTGGAGCACCTGCACCAGCACTATGGTCTGTATGGCGAGTTCACCGGCGTGCGCAGCGCGCGCAAGCACATCGGCTGGGCCGTGCGCACGCTGCCTGGCGGCGAAGCCTTCCGCCAGGCGATCAACCAACTGGACGACGCGCGGCTGCAGGTCGACGCCGTGACCGCCTATTTCGACAATCTGGCATTGGCCCACCACCTGCTGCCCGCAGCCGCCGGTGCGGCCAACGACAGCCTGATGGCCCTGCAAGCATGACCAAGAAGAAGATCGAGGACTGCATCCGCGACAGCCTGGAGCAGTACTTCAAGGACCTGCGCGGCACCGAGCCCAACGCGGTGCACGACATGGTGATCGGCACGGTGGAAAAACCGATGCTCGAGGTGGTGATGAAGCATGCCGACGGCAACCAGAGCAAGGCCGCCGAATGGCTGGGCATCAACCGCAACACGCTGCGCCGCAAGCTGCTGGACCACAAACTGATCTGATGGCCCGACCTGCGTCGGCAGCCAGCTGAACTCGCGGCCCCGCCGCCTTCCATTTCAACCCAACCTCCATGACCACTGCCCTGCTGTCCGTGTCTGACAAGACCGGCATCCTCGACCTGGCCAGCGCGCTGCATGCGCGCGGCATCAAGCTGCTGTCGACCGGCGGCACCGCGCGCCTGCTGGCCGACGCAGGCTTGCCAGTGACCGAGGTGGCCGAGGTCACCGGCTTCCCCGAGATGCTGGACGGCCGGGTGAAGACCCTGCACCCGCGCATCCACGGCGGCCTGCTGGCGCGGCGCGACGTGCCGGCCCACATGGCCGCCCTGGCCGAGCACGGCATCGCCACCATCGACCTGCTGGTGATCAACCTCTACCCGTTCGCCCAGGCCACCGCCCGGCCCGACTGCACGCTGGAAGACGCGATCGAGAACATCGACATCGGCGGCCCGGCCATGCTGCGCGCCGCGGCCAAGAACTGGGCCGACGTGGGCGTGGTGATCGACCCCACCGACTATCCGCAGGTGCTGGCCGAGCTGGACGCCGGCGGCCTGAGCCGTGCCACCAAGTTCAGCCTGGCGCGCAAGGTGTATGCCCGCACCGCCGCCTACGACGGCATGATCACCAACTACCTCAGTGCGCTGGAGCCCGGCGCCGAGGAGCGCCCCGCTGCCGTGCCGCAGCGCGCCGCCTACCCGGCCGTGTTCAACCTGCAGTTGGTGAAGACGCAGGACATGCGCTACGGCGAGAACCCGCACCAGAGTGCGGCCTTCTACCGCGAGCTCCAGCCCGCCGCCGGCACGCTGGCGCAATGGGTGCAGTTGCAGGGCAAGGAACTGTCGTTCAACAACATCGCCGACGCCGACGCCGCATGGGAATGCGTGAAGACCTTCGACGAACCGGCCTGCGTCATCGTCAAGCACGCCAATCCCTGCGGCGTGGCGGTGGGCAGCAGCGCGGTGGAGGCCTACCTGAAGGCGCTGAAGACCGACCCCACCAGCGCCTACGGCGGCATCCTGGCGCTGAACCGCCCGCTCGACGCCGAGGTGGTGGCCGCCATCAACGCAGCCAAGCAGTTCGTCGAGGTGGCGCTGGCGCCGTCCGTCACGCCCGAGGCGCGCGAGATGCTGGCCGCCAAGCCCAACCTGCGCCTGCTGCAGGTGCCGCTGGCGCCCGGTGGCAACCTGCTCGACTTCAAGCGCGTGGGCGGCGGCCTGCTGCTGCAGAGCGCCGACGCCAAGAACCTGACCGCCGCCGAGTTGACGGTGGTGACCACGTTGCAGCCCACGCCCCAGCAACTGGCCGACCTGCTGTTCGCCTGGAAGGTGGCCAAGTTCGTCAAGAGCAACGCCATCGTGTTCTGCGGCGGCGGCGCCACGCTGGGGGTGGGCGCCGGCCAGATGAGCCGGGTGGATTCGGCCCGCATCGCCAG
>JBBAPL010000068.1:0-25926 GCA_040400895.1 Aquabacterium sp. | reverse complement strand
CTGGTCAGCTCGGCCGGCTACGCCGAGCCCACGCTGCCGCTGCGCAGCGGCCGCCTGCGGCTGAGCAACGCCTTCGGCAAGGCCACCGCGGCACTGCAGGTACCGGTGGTCACCGAATACTGGGGCGGCAGCGCCTGGCAGCTCAACAGCGCCGACAGCTGCACCGCGCTGGCCGGCGCCAGCGTGGCGCTGAGCAACCCGCGTGCGGCCACCGGCGCGGCCAGCGCCGCCACCAGCAGCGCCGGCGCGGTGGCCATCAGCGGTGGCAACGGCATCCTCACCCTGGCCGCGCCCAGCCCGGCCGGCAGCAGCCTCAGCCTGGACCTGGCGGTCAACCTGGGCAGCACTGGCGCCGACCAGTCCTGCCATAGCGCG
Source organism: Aquabacterium sp. (assembly GCA_040400895.1). Classification (GTDB taxonomy): domain Bacteria; phylum Pseudomonadota; class Gammaproteobacteria; order Burkholderiales; family Burkholderiaceae_C; genus Pseudaquabacterium. The sequence continues at coordinate 25,551 of JBBAPL010000068.1, read as the reverse complement.
CACCCGGCCACCACCGGCGCCGGCCGGCCATGGCTGCGGGCCCAGAACGGCAGCTGCGCCACCACCGCCGACCGTGACCCCGCCGCCCGTGCCAGCTTCGGCATCTTCACTCCGGAAACCCGCAAGACCGTGCATGTGCGTGATCTCTATTGACAAGCCTGGGCGCCGTAACAGTCTGGCACCGCGTCCACCTGAACAGGCGACGCCCGGCGCAGCTTTTTGCGTCTTGGCACAGTCGGGTGACGGCGCAGCATCCACGCCATGCGCGTACTCCGCTCTCTCGCCGCCGGCTGGCCGCAAGGCCTGCTGATGGCCGCGGCCGTACCCGCCCTGGCCGCCAGCTATGACTTCCCGTCGGCCATGCCGCCGGGCTGCAGCGGCAGCTACACCTGCGGCAGCCTCAACCTAGCCGGCGTCGACACCGTCACCATCAGCGGCACCAGGCCAGCCGCGGTGACCGTCACCCAGAACCTGAGCCTCAACGACGCCAAGATCAACCAAGGCACCAGCGCCGCCGACCCGGCGCTGGTGGTGCAGGGCCGGCTGACACCGGCTACGAAGAAGGGGAAGTTGAGAGTTGCAACAGTACGTCATGTTCTGCCCATGTCTTTGCTTGGGGCTCTTTAACGGCTGCCGAAGCGCCCCAGATGGGCGGTCAGTAAGCTGCCGGTCACCAGCGACAGTTGAGGCCGGGCAAGCTGAAGACTGGCCCAGACTCATCGCCGCAAACCTGTCGTTCAGCCGCTCGCCGCGGCCGCGACTGGCCGCGTGGGGCGACCGACCGGTTGTGGCCAGGTCAAGCCGAAAACAGACGCAGACTCGTCGCCAGAAACCTGCCGTTCAGCTGCTCGCCGAGGCCACGACTGGGCGAGCGGGGCGACCGACCGGTAGTGGCCGGGAACGGGTGCAACCCAGCGTCCGCTGTGCAGCAATCCAATCCGGCCTGCCTCCACCCACTGACCTCCGCAGGCCACCCGCCCTCAGAACACCGTGCGCGCCGGTGCCGCCGCATCGCTCAGCCGCAGCGACTCCTCGCCCATCATCGACGACCAGGTGGCGGCGCCGTCGGCCAGGTCGATGCAGATGTGCGCCGGCACCGGGCCGATCTGGCGGCCGGCGTTGAAGATCCAGCTGCCGCTGCGGCGGTCGGCCCAGTTTCCGGCGGGCTTGAACGGCGGCTCGTGCACATGGCCGGTCAGCACCAGGTCGGGCTGGAAGCGGTCGATCCAAGCGCCCACCTCGGTGTCGCCGTAGTGGCGGCGGCCGGTCCAGCAGGTGGGTGAGCCCATCGGCGGCCAGTGGTAGACCCAGATCCAGTGCGCCGGGCGCTGCGCCGCCTCGTCGGCCAGCCGGGCTTCCAGCGCGTCACGGCCGATCGGGCCGTCCCACCAGGGGCAGATGCGGATGCGGGTGGGGCCCAGGTCGATGGTGTCGCCGTCGCAGGCCACGCGGGCGCTGCGGGCGTCGGCCAGCCAGGGCGCCGACTGCTCACCATGGGCGTCGGGCCCGGTCAGGTCGTGGTTACCGGAGGCCACCGCCACCCGGGTGGCCTCGCCCAGCAGACCCAGGTAGCGGCGCACCACCACCGCCTGCACGTCCAGCGGCACGGCCGAGCTGACGTCCAGGCAGTCGCCGGCCAGCACCACCAGATCAAACTTCGGGGCCACCTGCACCACCCAGTCAAGCTGCGGCAGACAGTAGTGCAGATCGGACACGAGGAGCAGGCGCATGCGGGGCGGAGGGACGGGCGGCAAAGACACCGATGGTAAAAGCACTGGCGGCGACAATGCGGCGATGAAAACCCCCTCGCGGCTGCAGCCGCTGCTGGACGAAGGCCTGATCGACAGCGTGCAGCGCCAGCTGATGAGCGGCAAGGAAGCGATGGTCTTCGTGGTGCAGAGCGGCGGTGAGACCGTGTGTGCCAAGGTCTACAAGGAAGCCAACAACCGCAGCTTCCGCCAGGCGGTCGATTACACCGAAAACCGCAAGACCAAGAACAGCCGCCAGGCCCGCGCCATGGCCAAGGGCACCAAGTTCGGCCGCCAGGCGATGGAAGCCGCCTGGCAGAGCGCCGAGGTCGACGCGCTGTACCGCCTGGCCGCCGCCGGCGTGCGGGTGCCACGGCCGATCAACTTCCATGAAGGCGTGCTGCTGATGGAGCTGGTGTGCGACGCCAACGGCGACGCCGCCCCGCGCCTGAACGACATGGCCTTCAGCCCCGACGATGCCCGCGCCCACCATGCCACCCTGGTGCGCGAGGTGGTGCGCATGCTGGCCGCCGGCGTGGTGCACGGCGACCTGAGCGAGTTCAACATCCTGGTGGCGGCCGACGGCCCGGTGATCATCGACCTGCCGCAGGCGGTGGACGCCGCCGGCAACAACCACGCCGCCGCCATGCTGGAGCGCGACGTGGCCAACCTGCGCCACTACTTCGGCCGCTTCGCGCCCGAGTTGCTGGCCACCGACTACGGCCGCGAGATCTGGGCCCTGTACGAAAAAGGCCTGTTGACGCCCGACAGCCAGCTGACCGGCATCTTCAAGCAGACCCTGAAACCGGTGAACCTGGGCGACGTGCTGGCCGTCATCGACGACGCCAAGGACGAGGAAGCCGCCCGCCAACTGAGGATGCAGACCCCGCGATGAGCCCCGACGACTTGAGCCCCGATGTACAAGCCCGCGCCCTGGCCGAGACCCGCGCCTGGGTCGACCGCGCCGTGATCGGCCTGAACCTGTGCCCGTTTGCCAAGGCGCCGCAGGTCAAGGGCCAGGTGCGCTATGTGGTCAGCACGGCGCAAGACCCGGCCGCCCTGCTGGCCGACCTGATCACCGAGCTGGAACGCCTGGCTGAAAGCAAGGCCGACAAGCTGGAGACCACGCTGCTGGTGCACCCGAGGGTGCTGGGCGACTTTGCCGACTACAACGACTTCATCGCCATCGCCGAAGACACGGTGGCCGAGCTCGACCTGGAAGGCGTGCTGCAGGTGGCCAGCTTCCACCCGCAGTACCAGTTCGAGGGCACCGCGCCCGACGACATCACCAACGCCACCAACCGGTCGCCCTACCCCACGCTGCACCTGATCCGCGAGGAGAGCATCGACCGCGCCGTCGACGCCTTCCCCGAGGCCGAGACCATCTACGAAGTGAACATGGCCACGATGGAACGGCTGGGGGCCGACGGCTGGGCCGCGCTGCAGCAGCAGTGCCGCGACGACGCTGCGGCCGCCTGACACCGCGCCGTCACAGGTGCGGCGCGAACACCGCCGCCAGATCGACCCGCGCGCGCAGCCGGGTGCACAGCAGGAAGGTGCCGACGAACTTGCGCTGCAGCAGCAACAGGTCGGGCGGCGGCGTGCGTGAGAAGCCCTGGTCGAAGAACTGCGCCTGGCCCTGGGCAAACAGGCGAGCGAACAGGTCGGACGCACCAAAGTCGTAGACGCCGGCATGGCGCAGCGGCTCGCCGGTGGCCAGCAGCATCTGCAGCACGCCCGCCACCTGGTCCGGCGGGTCGGCCTCGCCGATCAAGCCCAGCGCCAGCGCGGCGGCCCGCACCCGCGCCGTGTCATCGGCACGCAATGCGCGGCCCAGTGTGCGCAGTTGCTGCACCCGGTGCGGGGCGATGGCCTCGGCGGCGCCGAAATCCAGCAGCGCGATGCGGCCGGTGGCGCCGTCGAACAGGTAGTTGCCGAAGTTGGGGTCGGTCTGCACCAGCTGCATGTGGAACAGCTCATGCGCGGCCAGGTGGGTCAGCGCGCTGGCCACCGCATCACGCTGCGCTGGCGTGCCGCTGGTGGCCAGCCTGTCGACGGCCACGCCGGGCGCGAAGTCGGTGGCCAGGATCTGGTCGGTGCTGTGGTCGGCATGCACCGTGGGCACCACCAGCACCGGGTGGTCGCCCAGGGCCAGGCGGTAGGCGGTGGTGGCGGCGGCCTCGGCGCGGTAGTCGGTCTCGCGCAGCAGTTGCTGCTGCACCCGCGCCAGCAGCGCGGTCAGGTCCAGCCCGGCTGGCACCAGGCCGGGGGTGCGCGCCATCATGGCCAGGTTGGCCATGTCGCTGCCGATGCTCTGGCGCACGCCGGGGTGCTGGATCTTCAGCGCCAGCACGCGGCCGTCGTGGGTCTCGGCGCGGTGCACCTGGCCGATGGACGCCGAGGCGATGGGCTGGAAGCTGAAGCGGCGGAAGCGCTGGTGCCAGTCGGGCCCGTACTCGCGGCTGAGCACCGTGTCCAGCTGGGTGGCGGGCATGGCATGGGCCTGGTCGCGCAGGCCGGCCAGCAGCGCCGCGAAGGCCGGTGGCAGCACGCCTTCGCCGTCCATCGACAGCAGTTGGCCCAGCTTCATCACCGCGCCGCGCATGGTCGACAGCCGATCGGCCAGGCGCCGTGCATTGCCCGGGGTGAAGACGATGTCGGCCAGCGCCGGCCGCTGGCCGCGGGCCAGGCGCTGCAGGCCCTCGGCCGCGGCGCCGGCCGCCAGCTCGCCCACCGCGCGGCCCAGGTGCAGCATGCGGCTGCCGCGGCCCTGCGGCACGGCGGCGGCGCGCAGGGCATGGACAGGCGCCAGGTCGGGCTGTGCTGCGTCCGGCACTGCCGTCAGCGGTGGCGGGGCGGGCGGGGCAGTGGCAGATGGGGACGCAGGCGGCATGGGTCGATCATCGCCGGCCCACATCATGGGCGGTGCCGGTGGCGGTCAAGACCACGCCGGCGGCTGCGGCGCTGTGGCCAAGCAACCGGCCGCAGGCCCGGCCACCGGCACCCACACCCGGAACTGGCTGCCCACGCCGGGCTGCGACCGCGCCAGCAAGGCACCGCCGTGGCGCTGCATGATCGAGAACGACAGCGACAGGCCCAGGCCGGTGCCCTTGCCGACGTCCTTGGTGGTGTAGAACGGCTCGAAGATGCGGCGCATCACCGCCTCGGTCATGCCCGACCCGGTGTCGCTGACCTGCACCCAGACCCAGCCGTCCTGGGCGCCCGAGGCCAGTGTGATGGTGCCGTGCGCGGTGATGGCCTGCGACGCATTGACGATCAGGTTCATGAACACCTGGTTCAGCTGCCCGGCCAGGCAATGCACCAGCGGCAGCGGCTGCAGGGCCTTGACCACCTCGGCCTTGTACTTCACCTCGTGCAGCACCACGTTCAGGGTCGACTCCAGGCCGGCATTCAGGTCGGCCAGCTGCCAGTCGGCCTGGTCGACGCGGGAGAAGTCCTTCAGGTCCTGCACGATCTTCTTCACCCGGGTCAGGCCCTCGGCGCTCTCGTCCAGCAACTGCGGCAGATCCTGCTTCAGGTAGGGCAGATCCACCTCGTCGATCAGGCGGGCGGCGCGCTGGGCAGCGGCGGTGTCTTGCGGGTGGGTCACGGCCTCGGCCTGGGCGTCGGCCAGGCGCAGCAGGGCGTCCACCGACTGGCGCAGGTTGTTGAGGTTGGAGCTGACGAAGCCGACCGGGTTGTTGATCTCGTGCGCCACGCCCGCGGCCAGCTGGCCGATGGAGGCCATCTTGTCGTTCTGCAGCAGCTGGTTCTGCGCCTGCTCCAGCTTCTGGTTGGTGGCCTGCAGCTGCTCGAAGCGCTCATGCAGCGCCTCTTGCGCCGTGCGCACCTCGGTGCGGTCCTGCAGCATCCACCACACACCGCTGTTGCGGTTGCGGTGGTCCACCACGTGGGCGTTGATCTGCACCCAGATCGGCCGGCCGTCGGCGTGTTGCATCCACATCTCGTGGTGCAGCTGCTGGCCTTGCGTCAGCAGCGGCCGGGCCACCTGGCTCAACCGGTCACGGTCGTCGGTGTGCAGAAAGAAGCCGGCACGGCCGCCGCCAGGCGGCGGGCCGAAGATCTCCACCATCTGCCGGTTGCTGCGCAGCACGGTGTTCTGCTGGGCGTACACCACCCCGATGGGCGCGTTGTCGATGAAGGTGTCCATTTCCTGGGCATGGGCCGCGAGTTCGGCCGACCGCGCCTGGACCATCTCGTCGAGCTGGCGCTGCAGCTCGGCCTCGGTGCGCCGGCGCTGGCTGATGTCCTGCAAGGTGACGATGGCGCCGATGGGCAGGCCGTCGTGGTCGCGCAGCGGCGCAGCGGTGAAGCCCAGCCAGAGCCCGTCGGGGCCCATCTGCGGGAAGAAGGCTTCGGCGTCGAAGGCACCGGCGATCAGCGCCGACGGCGTGGTGGCCGCGCCATAGCGCTCGGCCATCGCCTCGGGCGGCACACCGTCGACGATCAGGTCGGCCAGCAGCGGCCGTGCCGCGGGGTAGAAGGCCTTCCAGGGCTGGGCGCTGCCGATCATGGCGTCGGCGCCGTGGCCGGTCAGCCGGGCGCATGCGGCGTTCCAGTGGGTGACGCAGTGGTGGCGGTCGATCACGAACGACGCCACCGGCGCGCCGTCGACGATCTGCTGCAGCAGGTTGCTCATGCCCTGCAGCACGGTCTGCGCATTCAGGAAGTCGCTGTGGTCCAAGCAGGTGACCAGGGCCGCCGGGTGGCCGCCCCACAGCATGCTGCGCAGCATCAGCTCCACCGGCCGGTGGCCGCCGTCGGGGGTCTGCAGCCGCACCGGCAGCGCCGGCGGCTCGCCGCCGCCGTACAGGCATTCGTCAGTCAACCGCTCCAGCACGTCGCGGTCGTCCGACACCACCAGGTTGCTGTGGGCAATGGCCGCCATGTCGCCGGACGGCCTGCCGCACAGGCGCAGCAAGGCGGCATTGGCCCGCACTGCCTGGCCCGGGCGGTACAGCCAGGCAGGCAGGGCAATGGCGTCGAGCATGCGCTCCACCGCGTCCGCGGCGATGCGGTCGGCAGCGCCAGTGGAGGGTGGTGTGCCTGGGTAGAGCCAGGGCATGGCCAGGTCGGTCATCGTCGTTGGCTGGTGGATGGGTCAGGCGGCCTTGGCGTGTGCGGCCGGTGCCGGGGCCGGCAACGATCGGCGCAGCACCCGCAGGGTCAGGCTCAGGCCCTGCTGCTCGGCCATCGCCTGCAGCTTGCCGATCAGCGGCGCCTGGAACACATGGCCGGCGGGCAGCAGGATCACACCCTGCGGCGACAGCAGGTCCTTGGCCAGGACCATGCGCGGGTGCAGGTCGGCCACCGCCACAGACACGTCGGCCTGGGCCTCGGCCTCCATCTCGGCCAGCACGGCCATCAGGGCGTTCACCACCGCGGGGTCGTAGTGGGTGAGCAATCCGTCGCGCAGCGCGGCACGGGCCTTGTCGGTGGTGTAGACGTGTTCGGCCAGGCTGCCGTGGGTCAGGGCGTCGAAGTCGCTGGCTGCGGCCAGGATGCGCGCGCCCAGCAGGATGCCGGACCCGCGCAGGCCGTCGGGAAAGCCGCGGCCGTCAAAGCGCTCATGGTGCTGCCGCACGATCGCGGCCACACCGTGCAGCTTGTCCAGCGGCAGCAGCGCCGCCTCGCCGTCCACCGGGTGGTGCTGGTAGCGTGCCAGTTGGTCAGCGCTGTACTTCGACACCGGTGTGCTCAGCATGCCGTCGTCGAAGCCGATCTTGCCGATGTCGTGCAGCAACGCGGCCAGGTGCACCTCGCGCTGGGCGGCGTCGTCCATCCCCAGATGGGCGCCCATGCGCCGGGCCAAGTCGCCCACACGGCGGGCATGGCCGGCCATGCCGCCTTCGCGCAGTTCCAGCAGGCCCGAGAACACGGTGACGGCCAGCATGAAGCGCGCTTCCACCTCCGCATGGGCTGCGGCCAGTTCGGCCAGGCTTTTCTCCAGCGAGGCGGTGCGCTCGGCCACCCGCGCCTCCAGCCCTTGGTTCAGCGTGACCAGCGCCTGGTTCTGCGACTGCGTCAGCGCCAGCAGGCGGCTGTTATCCAGTTCCAGGCCGCGGCGCTGCAGCGCGTCACCCACCACCAGCAGCAGGTCGTTGTCGTCCCAGGGCTTGGAGATGTAGCGGTGGATGGCGCCGTCATTGATGGCCGCGATGGTGGAGGTGATGTCGGCATAGCCGGTCAGCAGGATGCGCGCGGTCGTCGGGTACAGGGTGCGCACCTGGGCCAGGAAGGCTGCACCGTCCATGCCGGGCATGCGCATGTCCGACACCACCAGGTCGACCGGCGTCTCGCGCATCAGGGCCAGGGCGTCGGCACCGCCGGTGGCCTGCTCGATGCGGTAGCCCTGGGTGCGGAACAGGCGGCGCAAGGCGCTCAGCACCGACGGCTCATCGTCGACCAGCAGGACGGTGGGCGGCGGCGCCACCGCCGGCTCGGGCGGTGCGGAGAATGCGGTGTCGGCCATGGGCGCTCCGGCCAGGCACCAGGGCCCGGCATGCACGGCGTATCGGCCGACCGCCAGCCGACTTGAGTCATCGCCACACGGGCACCAGTCTGTCGACAGCCAGTTGATGCAAGACTGCATCACCGGGCCGGCCTACGCTAGGCTTCCCAAGGAGACCGCATGCACTTCGAGCACAGCGAACGCGCCCGCACCCTGCTGGCGCAAGTGGACACCTTCATGACCGAGCGGGTGCTGCCGGCTGAAGGCCTGTACGACCAGCAGGCCCGCGCGCAGACGGTGCCGGCCACGCCGGCCATCGTGCAGCAGCTCAAGGCCGAGGCGCACGCGCTGGGACTGTGGAACCTGTTCCTGCCCGGCCACCACGGTGCCGGCCTCAGCAACCTGGACTACGCCCCGCTGGCCGAAGCCATGGGCCGGGTGCTGTGGGCCAGCGAGGTGTTCAACTGCTCGGCGCCAGACACCGGCAACATGGAGGTGCTGTCGCTCTACGGCACCCCGGCGCAGCAGGACCGGTGGCTCAAGCCACTGCTGGCCGGCACCATCCGGTCGGCCTTTTCGATGACCGAGCCGGCGGTGGCCAGCAGCGACGCCACCAACATCCGCTGCGCCATCACCCAGGACGGCGACCACTGGGTGGTCAACGGCCGCAAGTGGTACACGTCGGGCGCGATGAACAGCGACTGCAAGCTGCTGATCGTGATGGGCAAGTCGTCGCCAGACCACGCCGACAGCCACCGCCAGCAGTCGATGCTGCTGGTACCGAGGGACACACCGGGCGTGCAGATCGTGCGCGACATGACGGTCTTCGGCTACGACAGCCGGCCGGTGGGCCATGCCGAGGTCATCTACGACAACGTGCGCGTGCCACTCGACCACATGCTGCTGGGCGAGGGCCGCGGCTTCGAGATCGCCCAGGGCCGGCTGGGGCCGGGCCGCATCCACCACTGCATGCGGCTGATCGGCTGCGCCCAGCGGGCGCTGGAGCTGATGTGCCGGCGCGCCAACAGCCGCCATGCCTTCGGCCGGGCGCTGGGCGAGCATGGGTCGGTGAAGGAGGACATCGCCCGCAGCTTCTGCGACATCGAGCAGGCCCGGCTGCTGACCCTGCGCACCGCCGACAAGATGGACCGCGAAGGCAACAAGGCGGCGCGCGACATGATCAGCGCCGCCAAGATCGTGGTGCCCGACATGGCCGCGCGGGTGATCGACCGGGCCATGCAGGTGCACGGCGCGGCCGGTGTGTCGCAGGACACCTTCCTGGCCGAGGCCTATGCCTACGCCCGCTACATGCGCATGGGCGACGGGCCCGACCAGGTGCACCTGGCCGCGCTGGGCCGGGCGCTGCTCAAGCGCCATGCCTGAGGCGCGGCACGTCGTCGTCACCGGCGCGGCGGCCGGCATCGGCCTGGCCATCGCCCGGCATCTGGCCGGCCAGGGGTTTGCGGTCGGGCTGATCGACCAGGCGCCCGGCGTAGAGGCTGTGGCCGCCGACATCGCCGGCAGCACCGGCGCGCCCGTGGCCTGGGCGCTGGCCGACCTGGCCGACGCGGCGCAGATCCCGCCCGCGCTGGCCACGCTGCAGGCTGCGCTGGGCCCGGCGGCGGGGCTGGTCAACAACGCCGGCATCGCCAGCCACATTGCCCCGGTGGTGCGCATGCAGGCCGACTTGTGGGCACGCGAACTGGCGGTGAACCTGACGGCGCCGATGCTGCTGAGCCAGGCGTTGTTGCCGGGCATGGTGGCCGCCGGCTGGGGCCGCATCGTGCACATCAGCTCGATCGCCGGGCGCACCGGGCTATACCACCAAGCCGGCTACTCGGCCACCAAGGCCGGGCTGATCGGCCTGATGCGCGCCACCACGTTGGAACATGCCCGCCACGGCATCACCTGCAACGCGGTGCTGCCGGGCATGGTGGCCACCGTGCCGGTGCAGGGGCTGCCGGCGGCCATTCGCGACGACGCGCTGGGCCTGATCCCGGCGCGCCGGTTCGGTCAGCCCGAGGAAGTGGCGGCGCTGGTCGGCTTCCTGTGCAGCGACGCCGCGGGCTACATCAATGGCGCCGAGATCGACATCGGCGGCGGCGCCCACTTGGGACAGATCGTGCTGGGCAGCCAGCGTGAGGTGGCCACGCGGCGCAGGCCACCGGGCGCGGGCTGACTTGTCAGGCGCCGGCCAGCCGGCCGAGCCATTCATGCAGGGCGATGCTGCTGTCGAACAAGCCCTGGGACCCGGGCAGGTAGTCGGACAAGGCGCCCGTGGGCGGCGGCCGCAGGCCCACCGGCGCGGCGATCAGTTGCAAGGGCCGGCCCGAGTTGGCGATGGCCCGCTGGAACGCCGCCAGCGCACGCCGCTGGTGGAAGCCGTGGGTCACCAGCACCAGCCGGTTGATGCCATCGGCCTGCAGCATGGCCACGCTGTAGCGGGCGTTCTCGTTGGTGTCGCGCGACCGCTGCTCGGCCCAACGCAAGGGCACACCCTGGTCGCGCGTGGTCACCAGGGCCACGGCCTCGGCTTCGGTCTGCCCGTCACGGGCGCCGTGCCCCACGCCCCCGCTGTAGCCCAGCGGCAGGCCGGTCTGCCGCGCCAGCCACCAGCCGTAGCGCAGACGCTCCAGCGTCAGGGCCGTGAGGTCGGGCTGGTCGTACTCCAGCAGCAGGGTGCGGCGGCCCGCGCCCAGCACCAGGATGGCGGTGTCGGGCGTCCGGCGCAGCGCGGCGATCTGCTCGGTCGCCAACGGCGGCGGTGGCTGGGTCAAGCCAGCCTGCAGCGCCTGGCCTGCCCAGGGCGTGCACACCACCCAGGTCGCCAGCACCCCCGCCACCCCCAGGCTTTGGCCCAGCCGAGGCCGGCGGCGCACCAACGCCAGGCCCAGCACCACCAGCAGCAGCATCGGCACTGGCGGCATCACCAGCGCCCGCAGCGCCGGCTTCCAGGCCTCCACGCCCCACAGCACCAGCCAGTCGTTCATGGCGCGGCCGCCGCCTGCCATTGCTGCCAGGTCAGCCACAGCCGGGTGTCGAACTCGATCTGGTGGTAATCCGGCAGCATGTGGTCGCACAGGGCGTAGAACGGCTTGTTGTGGTCACGCTCCTTCAGGTGGGCCAGCTCGTGCACGACGATCATGTCGAGCATGGCCGCCGGTGCCTGCTTGAAGCAGGCGGCCACCCGCAATTCACGCTTGGCCGACAGCCGCCCGCCCTGCACGCGGGATGCGGCGGTCAGCGTGCCCAGCGCGCGCTGGTCGATCTGCAGGCGGCCGTCGTAGGCCACCTTGTTCAGCGCCGGTGCGTTGCGCAGGAAGCGCGCCTTCAGCGCCGACGCGTGGTCGTACAGCGCGCCATCGGTGCGGATGGTGTGGGCGTCGGGGTAGCGGCGCGCCAGGCTGTCCCCCAGGCCGCCAGCAGCCAGCTGGGCGCGCACCTGGTCGAGCAACTCCGCAGGGTAGCCGGCCAGGAAGGCGCGGCAGGGGTCGGCCGCCGCAGATGGCGCCGCGGGTGTCACTTCACCGCGTCGGGCAGCTCGATCTTGACTTCCAGCACCTCGAAGTTGTCCTGCTTCTCCAGACTGACCTTGATGTCGCCGGGCGAGATCTGCACGTACTTGCTGATCACCGCCACCAGTTCGGCCTGCAGTTGCGGCAAGTAGTCGGCGCGTGAACCGGCGCGGCCCGAGCGCTCATGCGCCAGGATGATCTGCAGCCGCTCCTTGGCGACGGTGGCGGTCTTCTTCTTCTCACCGAGAAAGAACGAGAGGAACGACATGGCTGTCCCGTCCTTCTTCACTTGCCGCCGAACAGGCGCTTGAAGAAGCCCGGCTTCTCGAAGTCGGTGAAGCGCATCGGCACCGTCTCGCCCAGGAAGCGGCTGATCACGTCCTTGTAGGCCTCGCTCACATCGGTGGTCTTCAGGTGGATGGCGGGCACGCCCTGGTTGGACGCATCCAGCACCGTCTCGCTCTCGGGGATCACGCCGATCAGCGGGATGCGCAGGATCTCCTGGATGTCGGTCAGGCTGAGCATCTGCCCGCCTTCGACCCGGCTGGGGTTGTAGCGGGTGATCAGCAGGTGCTCCTTGATCGGCGTGCTGCCGTCGATGGCGCGCTTGGTCTTGCTGCTCAGCATGCCCAGGATGCGGTCGGAATCACGCACCGACGACACCTCGGGGTTGGTGACCACCAGCGCCTCGTCAGCAAAGTGCATCGCCATCAACGCGCCGGTCTCGATGCCGGCGGGCGAATCGCACACGATGTACTCGAAGCCCATCTCGGCCAGGTCCTTCAGCACCTTCTCGACGCCGTCCTGCGTCAGCGCGTCCTTGTCGCGCGTCTGGCTGGCGGCCAGCACGTAGAGGTTGTCGCACTGCTTGTCCTTGATCAGGGCCTGGTGCAGATTGGCCTCGCCGTGGATCACGTTGATCAGGTCGTAGACCACGCGCCGCTCACAGCCCATGATCAGGTCGAGGTTGCGCAGGCCCACGTCGAAGTCGATCACCGCGGTCTTGTGGCCGCGCAGGGCCAGGCCCGAGGAGAAACTGGCGCTGGTGGTGGTCTTGCCCACCCCGCCCTTGCCGGACGTGACGACGATGATCTTGGCCATCAGGGTTGCTTTCTGGGATGTGGTGTTGGTGTCGTGCTGCGTGGGGGTGCGGTACGGGTTCGCGTGCTTCTTGCGGGTGACCTTCATGCAGCGTTCAGGCGGAGAGCGGTTCGACGATGATCTTCTCGCCGTCCAGCCGCACCAGGGCCGGCTTGCCGGCCACGTCGGCGGCCAGCGGCGTCTCGGTGGTGCGGTAGATGCCGGCGATGGACACCAGCTGGGGTTCCAGGCAGGTGCTGTAGATGCGGGCGGTGACATCGCCCCGCGCGCCGGCAATCGCCCGGCCGCGCAGCGGCGCATACACATGGATGTTGCCGTCGGCAATGACCTCGGCACCGAAGCTGACCACCGCCAGCACGATCAGGTCGCCGCCCCGGGCGTAGACACGCTGGCCCGAGCGCAGCGGCTTGTCGATGACCATCGGTGGCACGGCGGCGGCGATGGCGGCGGGTACCTCACGCACCACTTCCACTTCGCGCACCACCTCGCGCAGCACTTCCACCGGTACCTCGCGCACCACCTCGCGTGGCGGCTCGGTGCGGAGTGCGGGGGCGTCGGGCGCCTCAGCCAGGCCGGCGGCACGGGCCGCCGCCATCTGTGCCGGGCTGCCGCCCTGGGCCGCAATCGGCACCATGCCGTGGCGGCGCAGGTGGGGCAGCAGTGCGGCGAAGTCAACCACGTCGTCGGCCGCACGCAGCTGACTCAGGTCGATGGCCACCGCATCGCCGTCGAACAATCCCGGGCTGTCGGCAAAGCGTGCGTCCAGCGCGGCCACCAGCGCCGCCATGTCGGCCGACTGCAGGCGCAGGGCTGTCAGCGTCCAGGCGGTACTTTTCAGATCGAAGGCGGGTTTGGCCGGAGCGGCTGGGGGCATGGCGGGCTGGGGCAGACGCAGAGGGCAGGGACTGCGCGGGTGGGCACAAATGTGTGTGGAAATCCACAGCCCGGCGACATCGCACAGTGTACTTGCCCGCTCCGCCCGACCCGAGGCGCGGCCAGCCAATCGCCGCAAGACAACCTGGCAGGTCCGCCCTAGCCTGCGGGTCCACTTCCAGGAGCCGCCATGACCCACCCGTCCATCCGCCCCCCACTGCGCATCGGCGGTGCGTCCGGCTTCTGGGGCGACAGCAGCCTGGGCGCGCCGCAGCTGGTCAACAGCGGACTGATCGACGTGCTGGTGTTCGACTACCTGGCCGAGACCACCATGGCCATCCTGGCCGCCGCCCAGCGCAAGAACCCCGAAGCCGGCTTCGCGACGGACTTCGTCGACCCGGTGATGCGCCAGGTGCTGCCCGAGGTGGTACGGCGCGGCATCAAGGTCATCACCAACGCCGGCGGCATCCACCCGCAGGCCTGTGCCCGCGCGCTGACCAAGGTGGCCGACGAACTGGGCTTGCAGGTGCGCATTGCGGTGGTGGAAGGCGACGATGTGCGCGTCGCCCTGCCCGCGCTGCGTGAGGCCGCAGGCGGCACGCTGACCGACCTGGTGGGCGGCCAGGCCGTACCGGCCAACCTGCTGAGCGCCAATGCCTACCTGGGCGCCGAACCCATTGCCCGCGCCCTGGCCGCCGGGGCCGACATCGTCATCACCGGCCGCAGCGTGGACAGCGCGGTGACGCTGGGTGCGCTGATCCACCACTTCGGCTGGGGCATGGACGCCTTCGACCGCCTGGCCGGCGCCAGCTTGGCCGGCCACATCATCGAATGCGGCTGTCAGGCCACCGGCGGCCTGTTCACCGACTGGGACACCGTGCCCGACTGGGCCCACATCGGCTACCCCATCGTCGAGGTGGCCGAGGACGGCAGCTTCACCGTCACCAAGGTGCCCGGCACCGGCGGCCTGGTGAGCCCGGCCACGGTGGGCGAGCAACTGCTCTACGAGATCGGCGACCCCGGCGCCTACCTGCTGCCCGACGTGACCTGCGACTTCCGCCAGGTGACGATGGTGCAGGACGGCGAGCACCGCGTGCGCGTGTCCGGGGTGACAGGCAGCGCACCGCCAGAGACGCTGAAGGTCAGCGCCACCACCCTGGTGGGCTGGCGCTGCGACGGCATGACGGTGATCGTCGGCATCGACGCGGTGGCCAAGGCGCGCCGCACAGGCGAGAGCCTGGTGCAGCGCACCCGCGAGATGATCCTGGCGCGCGGCTGGGGCGATTTCTCCGCCACCCGGGTGGAGGTGATCGGCACCGAGACGCTGTACGGCCCACACGCCACCACCGCGCAGCTGCGCGAGGTGATCGTGCGGGTGGCGGTGCGCCACCCCAAGAAAGAGGCGCTGGAGCTGTTCACCCGAGAAAAGGCCGCCCCCGGCACCAGCTGGTCGCCCGGCACCACGGGGCCTGGCGGCGGGCGCGGCAGCGTGTCGCCGCACATCGTGCCCTGCGCCTTCCTGATTCCGCGCACGGCGGTGCAGCCCGTGGTCAAGCTGGGCGACCAGACCATCGCCGTGCCGATGGCCGACACCGCCCAGCCGCTGGCCACTGCCTTGTCCGTGCCCGACCCCGCTGCCTGGTCGCTGCCCGCCGGCCCGACGCAGACCGTGCCACTGGTGCGCCTGGCCTGGGGCCGCAGCGGCGACAAGGGCGACATCTCCAACATCGGCCTGATCGCCCGCCGCCCCGAATGGCTGCCCCTGCTGTGGTCGCAGGTCACGCCCGAACGGGTGAAGGACTGGTTCGCCCACATGGTCAAGGGCCGCGTCGACCGCCACCACCTGCCCGGCCTGCACGCGATGAACCTGGTGATGCACCAAGCGCTGGACGGCGGCGGCCCGGCCTCCACCCGGCTCGACCCGCTGGGCAAAGGCATGGCCCAGTTGCTGCTGGAAATGCCGATCACCGTGCCGGCCGACTGGAACTTGCCGCCGCTGGTGGGGCCGTACCGGGGCTGAGGACCCGCCTGCAGTGCGATCATGCCAACTCCCATCCACTTTGCTGACCTTGCGATGACGCTGCCCCGCCTGCTTGCCACCACCGCCCTGCTGCTGCCGCTGTGGGCCGCCGCCCAAACCAGCGCGGCGCCCGCTGCGCCCACCGATGCGGGCGCGACAGTCACCACCAGCAGCGGCCTGGTGTTCAAGCTGATCAAGGCCGGCACCGGCCCCAGCCCCACCGCCAGCGACACGGTCAAGGTGCACTACCGCGGCACCCTGGCCGATGGCGCCAACAAGGGCAAGGAGTTCGACAGCTCCTACAGCCGTGGCCAGCCGCTGGAATTTCCGCTGAACCGGGTGATCAAGTGCTGGACCGAAGGCGTGCAGATGCTCAAGGTGGGCGGCAGCGCCCGCTTGACCTGCCCGCCAGCCATCGCCTATGGCGAGCGCGGCGCAGGCGGCGTGATCCCCCCCAACGCCACGCTGACCTTCGACGTGGAACTGCTGGGCATCGCCGGGCGATAGGGCTGTGTTCGGCTGATCGAGGATCAGCGTCAAGGTGCTCCGTGCAGCAATCCAGACAGCGTGTCCAGCCCCTGCAACGCATCGCACAAAGAAAAACGGGCTAGCCCTTGTGGAGCTAACCCGTTGATCTAGAACGCAATGTTCTGGTGCGGCTGGCAGGAATCGAACCCACGACCCCTTGGTTCGTAGTTCTACCACCGAACCTAAGTGATTGATTTTATTGACCATTGGTGCCGTCCATTCCACTGACTTTGCACCGGTTTGTACAGGTTTTCGCCGGCCAGTCCCCCAATTCTCCCCCACGTGTGGCGGCGACCAGCCATGCCATACGACACGCGCTGGGCGAGCATCCTGGTGGTGGCCGGGGTCGGCCAGAAGGTCAAAGCACCGTTGACGGCTACGCCTGAGCCTGAATCACTTGTTGGGGAGAGGGCGTGGTCATGGCAGTGGCGACCGTGGTTGAGTATCCAGATCCTGGCACAGCCTACGCAGTGGGCGGCGGCGGTTGGCCCAGGCAATGGTGCCCATCTGTTCACAGATGATGCGCACGGCCGTGTCAGGGCCTAGTGCCTTGAGCTTGGCAAACGAGTCCACCCCAATGGCCTCCAGCCGGTGCAAGACCACCGGGCCCAAGCGGGGTGCGCTCAGAAGCGCGACCCTTTCATGGTCAGCAAAGGGCACGATCTCAGCCTGCAATCAGCGGGCCCAGCCGTTGAGCACCCCGCGCACCGACGACGAATACGTCCTCATGGCGCACGCCGCCCAACCCGCCCAGTTGAGCCAACGCCTCATGGTTGATCAAGTTGGCATGGGTGCCATAGCCGCGCCAGCGCTGCCACAAAGTCGACATGGCATACAACCCGGGCTCGATGGTGATGACCATGCCCGCTCGCAAGGGCTTGCCCAGGCGCAGGTGTCTGGGGCCAAAACGCGGGTCGCGGAAGTGCTGAGCGTCGTAGCCCACCAAATCTTCGCCCAGCGATTCCATGTCGTGCACATCCAGTCCCAGCAAGTGGCCAATACCGTGGGGGAACAGCGCCGCATAAGCCGCGCTCTCCACCACAGCGTCCACCGAAGCTTTGAAGATGTTTAGCGGGGCCAAGCCTTGCACCAAGGCCCTGCAGGCGGCCTGGTGGACCTCGACCATCGGCACGCCCACGCCGGCACAGTCGGCTGCCGCTTGCTGGGCCGCCCGCACCGTGGTGTGCAACAGGCGGGTGGTGTCGGACCAGGCGCCGTCCACGCAGTGGGTGCGGGTGATGTCGCTCGCGTAACCACTGGGCACCTCGGCGCCGGCGTCAATCAGCAGCAGGTCGCCACGTCGCAAGGTGTTGCCGTGGCTGAGGTGGTGCAGCACATGGCCGTCACGCGTGCAGATCGGCGCATAGGCCATGCGGGCACCGTGACGGGCCACCACCCCATGCATCTCGCGCACCAGTTGCTCTTCTGTCACACCACTGGCGCAGGCCTGTCGCGCGACTTCGTGCATCTGCTGCGCCACGCCCAGGGCCAGTTCGATCTGGGCGATCTCGCCTGCGTCTTTCACTTCGCGCTGTTGCACCACAGCCCTGATCAGAGCCTGGCTGGGCGACGGCAACTCGGCCAAGCCGGTAAGCGCCTGGGTGGTCAGTCGCTGAGCCGGACGGATCGCTGGCAGCAGATGCAGGCCTGCGTCGCGCGCGGTCTGCGCGGCGATGCGCCCTCGCGCGTCCGCTGGCGTGAGCCAGGCCTCGACCCCACTCGCCGCAAGCAGCTTATCCGTGGGTTGCAACTCACACCAGATGCGGTCGTCGTCGCTCTGGGGTTCGACCACGAGAGTGGAGGCGCCCGAAGCCAGATCGAGCAGCAGCGCCAGGCCGGGCTGACTCAAGCCGCTGTAGTACAAGAGACTCGAGTCTTGCCGGAACGGGTACGGATTGGCGGCAAAGTTGTAGGCCTCGTCCACCTGGCCCATCAGCAGCACCGAGCCCGTCTGGCCATCGGCGACCAGTGCTTGCAGCAGGGCCTCGCGGCGCTGGCGATAAACCGCGCTATCGAACATCGGCGGCCACCACCGCAGCGCGCTGCGGGGCCAGCTTGACGGCAAGCCAGTAAGTTAGCGCCGAGGCTACGATGCCCAGCACGTTCTTCAGCGGGTGGTCAAAGGCCAACATTACGGCCACGCCACAGCCCCAGGCCAGCACGCCGCGCCAGTTCACCGTCTCACGGGCATCGCGGCGGTAACTGCGGGCTAGCCAGTAGTCGCTGACCAGCACACCTGCAATGGGAGGGATGGTGACGGTCAGCAGCATAAGGAAGCCCATGAAGTTGTTCAAGATTCCCGCAGCCGCCAAGATCGAACCCAGCACGCCCGCAATGATGGTGGCCAGGCGGCGTCTTTTTTCGGGCCAGTGCAGCAACTGGTTGATCGCCAGGCCCGAGGAATAGGCGTTCATCACGTTGGTGGTCCATGTGGCGATGATCAGCACCGAGAGCGCCAGGATGGGCATGCCCAGCTTGGAATAGATCTCCACCACGTCATAGGTGTTCTGGATGATGGCCAGCATCGCACCGCAGGCCGCCAGGCCCAGGGCGGCCGGCAATAGGCCCAGCACCGAGCCCAGCACGGCTGCCGTGCGGGTAGTCGCATGGCGTGCGTAGTCGGGCGAGATCACGCCGCCCACCGAGAAGAATCCGATCGAGAGACCGATGGCGGTGACGAAGTCCAGCCGCTTGTCTGGCGCCGGCATGTAGTTGGTGATGATGTCGAAGCTCTTCGTCTGGAAGGCCACGATCACCGCGTACACCACCAATAGCACCTTGCAGGGCACAGCTACGAAGTTGAGCCACTTGAGGTATTTGAAGCCGAAAACGGCTGTGAGCATCATCAGCAAGCCAAGCACCATCGATGCTGCGGCGGGCGACACTTGCCAGCCAAAGCTGATGCCGGCGATCTTGGCGAACGAACCCCCTGCGATGCCGCTCTGCACACCAAACCAGCCTAGCAGCGAGACGCCAAGTGCCAGGCCCACCACCACCTTGGCGCCGCTGAAGCCAAACGAACTGGTGGCCAGCGAGACGGTGTCACGCCGTTCGTCCACCGCCGCCACACTCTCCAGGCTCATGAAAGTGCAGACCACCGCAAAGCCGATGGCGCCGGCGATCAATACGTCCCAGAACGGCAGACCAGCGATCAGCGTAGAGCCGATCAGCAGCGAGGGCACACTGATCATGCCGCCGAACCAGATGGTTGCCAGGCCTAGCCAGCCCACCTGAGCTTGTTCTTCGTGTTGACGCATGGTCAAGCGCTCGGGTTCAGAACACCAGGCGCTGCAGCGCCGGCGCGGTTTGGAAGAGGCCGAAGCGTTGGAGCTCTTCTTCAGGCGGCGGCTCGCAGCTCCAGCGCCGGCTGGGCACCCAGCCAAATTGGCGCTTGAGCTGCGCCAGATGCTCGGCTTGCTTGAACGGCGCCACCACGGCGTCGATTACCGGCACGCCAACGGCACGTTGCACTTCTTCGAAGAAACCGAACTCGATGGTGCAGCCCAGCACGATGGCTTCGGCATGGTCTTCTTCCACCGCACGGCGGGCTTCTTCGACGATGCGGGCGCGGGTTACCTGGTGATCACGCTGGAATTCATCCACGCCCATGCCCAGGCTGCGGAATGATGCCAGGCGGTCTTCCAGGCCATACCACTTCACCCGCTCGCGCATCTGGTCCACCCACTTGTCGCGCCCCACCAAGATAGAGAAACGGTTGGACAGCTGGGTGGCCACAGACAGGCAGGCGCCGCAGGGTGCCACTACCACAGTGTTGCCTGAGATCTCGCGGGCGTCTTCGATGAATGGGTCGTAGAAGCAGCCGATCACCATCGCATCCACACCGGCCTGCGCTGCGTCACGCGTGCATTCGACGATGCGTGTGGCCATTAGCGCTTCGTAGCTGCGGTACTCCAGATGGCTGGGGCTTTGGGGCATCTCGAACGACACCACCTCTACCACGGTGCCCGGCTGCTTGATGCTGGCCAGCAGTTCGCCAATCGGCCGGTCATATGCATTGAAGCCGATGGGGTTGAGCCAGCGCACGCGCAGTGGGGCGACAGGCATGGCAGGCGTGGCAAGTTCAACGGTCATGGATGCTCCTGGAAGTGGCTACGGCTCAGGCCACGTAGCCGTAGTCGGCGCGGGCCTGTTCGGCGCTGATGTAGCCGTTCTTCACATCGCGGGCCACGGCCTCGCGCGGGCGCAGCTTGGGGTCGCCGCAGCCGCCGCCATGGCCCATCACCGTGCGGATGAGTTCGCCCCCTTTGAGCGGCACGCCGGTGGCCATGGTGACGCGCTCGACCGTGCCGTCCAGCCGGTGCAGCTCTGCGCGATTGGGTGAACCCGGCGCGCCGCCGTTCAAGCCCCAAGGGTCGGTGCTGGTGCGGCTGTAGGTGACGGTGAGGAAGGCTTCCACTGAAGTGACGCGATAGTCGAGCACCACACCACGACCGCCACGGAACTGGCCTGCACCGCCGCTCTCCTGGTGGAAGGCGTATTGCTCGATTTGCACGCCGTAGCGGCTCTCGGCCAATTCGATGGGGATGTTGTAGGTTTCGCCATTGGCGCAGCAGAACATGCCATTCAAACCGTCGCGGTTGTTGCCCGCGCCCCAGCCGCCCAGCAGTGGCTCGCCCAGCACATAGAACTGGCCACTGTCGGGGTGCACACCCGCCAGGAATGTGCCGCCCACGCTGCGGTAGTGGCCGGCCGGCAGGCGGTCTGGCAATGCCGGGGCCAGGGCCTTCCAGACCAGTTCGATCACCGCCACCAGCGACTCGTAGTACAGCGAAACCGGTGCCGGGCTCTGAGCGGTAAGCACTGTGCCCATGGGGCAGACAATTTCCACATGCCTGAAGCAGCCGCCGTTCGCCGGAATATCGGGGTCGGTGATGGCCTTGAGCGCGCACCGCACGGCCGTAGTCAACGCGGTGCTGCTGGAGTTGATGGGGCCTGGCGCTTGGTCGGAGGTGCCGGTGAAGTCGGCCACCATGCGCCCACCCTTCAACGTGACCTTGACCTTCAGCGTGAAGGGGCCGTTGCCTGCGCCGTCTTCCTCGATCACGTCGCTGGCTTCATACACGCCGTCGGGCAGCTCTGCCAATTGGGCGCGGGTCAGGCGCTCACCGTAGTCCAGCAGGTCGGCCATAGCAAAGTTCACTGTTTCGCGGCCATAGCGGGCAAACAGTTCCTGCACGCGCTTCTCGCCCGTACGCGCAGCGGCGACGCCGGCGTGCATGTCGCCCAGCGTCTGGGCGGGCATGCGCACGTTGGCGCCAATCACACCAACCAGCGCGTCATTGATCTGGCCGGCATTGAAGAGCTTCAAGAAGCGCAAGTGCAGGCCCTCTTGGAAGATTTCGAGCGCGGTGGTGGAGACACTTCCCGCGTCCTTGCCACCCACTTCGGTCCAGTGCGACTTGTTGACTGAAAAGCCCACCAGCTCCTGCTGATGGTGGATGGGCACGATGATCAGCACGTCACTCAAGTGCGTGCCACCGCCTTCGTACGGCGTGTTGGTGATGATCACGTCGCCTGGCTTGAGCGTGGCGGCCGGGTGGTGCAGCAGCGCGCTTTGCACGGCTGTATCCAGCGTGGCCAAGAAGCCAGCCACACCGTTGCCCTGGGCGATCAGCTCACCCTTGGCATCGGTGAGGCCCACCGCGAAGTCGGTAGTCTCGTAGATGATTGGGCTCATGCTCGTGCGGATCATCACCTGGAACATCTCCTGGCCGATGGCAGTGAGCGCGTCCTTGATGACCTGCAAGGTCACCGGGTCGTGTCGGGTTGTCGCATTCATGCGGTCACCTCGGTGGGTTCTTGCAGTTGCAGGTCAATCACCAGATTGCCGTAGGAGTCCACGCTCAGCTTGTGCCCAGGCGGCAGCACCAGCGAAGACACCGGGTCTTGCACCACAGCCGGTCCGACCAGTTGCATGCCGGGCTCCAGGCGCTGGTTGTCGTAGAGCGTGGCTTCGGCCACGCCGTGGTGCTCGAAGAACACGCGCCGCGTGCCTACCCGCGCATCGGCCACGGTGGCTGTGCCCACGGCGCGCGGCCGGGGCTTGGGCTTGACCACATGCACGCTGGCCACCAGGTGGAAGTTCACCAGCTCAACTGCCGTGTCGTTCAGGCGGTAGGTGTAGCGGGTTTCGTGGTCGGCGCTGAAGCTCTCGATCAGGTCCTTCAGGCCTTGCGCGGTGTCGAGCGTTGCCATGGCCACTGGCACCTTCACTGTGTGCTCCTGACCCAGGTACCGCAGGTCGGCAAAGTGGTTGAAGGTGAGCGAGCCCGGTTGCAGGCCTTGCTTGTCAAAGTCGCTGCGAGCATGCGATTCCATCTTCGCAAAGGTGCTGGCAATCTTCTCGGCCGCGGTCTCGGCCAATGGCGTTAGCTCGGTAAGCGTGTAGTCGCGCCGCACATCGGTCAGCAACATGCCCCAGGCCGAGAACACCGCGGCGTTGGTGGGGATCACCACACGCGGGATGCGCAGTTCTTCGGCCAGTTCTACCGCATGCAGCGCACCGCCGCCCCCAAAGGCCATCAGCACGAAGTCGCGTGGGTCGTAGCCTTTGTTGGTGGAGACCAGCTTGAGCGCGTTGACCATGTTGGCATTGGCCAAACGCAGCACGCCTTGCGCGGCCTGCTCTGGGTCGATGCCCAGCGGCTCGCCCAGGCTGCGCAGCGAACGTTCCACCGCGTCCACATCGGGTTGCACATGGCCACCAAGGAAGTGCTTGGAGTCGATGCGGCCAAGCGCCAGATTGGCGTCGGTGGTGGTGATATTGATGCCGCCACGGCCATAGGCCACCGGCCCCGGACTGGCGCCAGCGCTGCGCGGTCCTACTTGCAAGCGGCCGCCGGCATCAACGCTGGCGATGGACCCGCCGCCCTGGCCGATTTCGACCAAGTCGATCACGGCCGTTTGGATGGGATAGCCCGGGTGCTTGGGCGTGCGCTCGATGTGATATTCGGTGGTTACCGGCAAGCGGCCCTTGTGAATCAAAGTGCACTTGGCGGTGGTACCACCCACGTCCAGTGCGATCAGGTTGGGCTCGCCAATCAACTGGCCCAGAGCCTGCGCGGCCAACATTCCACTGGCCGGACCCGACTCCACCATACTTACCGGGTTGGCGATCGCACCGGCACTGCTGGTCATTCCGCCGTTGGACTGCATCAGGTAGAGCTGACCGCGAAAGCCCATGTCGGCCACGGTCGACTCCAGCGCGCCCACGTACTTGCGCACCACGGGCGAGACATAGGCTGAAGCCACCGTCGTGTTGCTGCGTTCGTACTCGCGCCACTCGCGGCTGATTTCGTGCGACGCCACCACAGGCACATTCGGCAGCAGGCGGCGCAGTTCGTGGGCAATGGCCTGTTCGTTGACCGGGTTGCGGTAGGCATGCAGGCAGCACACGGCAATGGCCTCCACCCCTTCCCGCTGGAAGTGCGCTGCCACCTCGGTCAACTCAGACAGCACAGCAGGCCTTTGCACGTGACCCAGATGGTTGACGCGTTCGGTCACTTCGGAGCGAAGGTAGCGCTCCACAAAGGCCACAGGCTTGACGAAGTTCAGATTGAACAGATCCGGCCGGTTGCCTCGGCCGATCTCCAACACATCGCGAAAGCCGCGCGTGGTGACCAGGGCCGTCTTGGCGCCCCGCCGCTCGGTGAGCGCATTGATGACCACAGTGGCGCCGTGCGCCAGTAGCGAGACCTGGGCTAAGTCAACGCCGCTTTGACGGATGGCCTCTAGTACCCCCTGCTCGAAGTGCGGCGGCGTTGTATCGACCTTTAGGCTACGCAACTCGCCGCTGAGCGTGGCGGGATCGTAGTCGTAGAGGACCAGGTCGGTGAACGTGCCACCAACGTCTGTGGCGATGTGGATGGTCATGGCCGCCGCTCTCAGAAGTTGTAGCGAGCATCCACGCGCACGATGCGCGGCAATGAGGGTTGCGTGAAGCCGCCCGACACCCATTCGGCGTTGAAGATCTTGTTGGTGGCGTTGTTCACCGACAGTGCGGTCGACCACTTGCCCTTGGCGTCTTCCAGGCCCACGCGCAGGTTCACCAGGGTGATGGCCGAACGTGCCGTACTGTTCTCCGGGTCCCAGTACTGCTTGCCTTTCTGCATCACGTCGCCGCGCAAGACCATACGCAGCCCTTGTGTGAGTGCGTAGCGATATTGCATGCCCAGATTCGCCGACATGTTGGGCACATAGGGCGCCTTGTTGCCGACTGCAGCCGGGTTGACGCTGTAAGACTTGATCGAACTGTCGGTTATGCCGAGGCCGGCGTAGGCATCCAAGCCGGGTGCCAGACTGGCCGTGGCTTCAATCTCGCCACCTTTCAGTGTGACCTTATCAATACCCACCATCACCTGCGCGCCCACGGCACCGATGAACACGAAGTAAGGCGCGTTGGTGACCTCGGTCTGGAACAGCGCGGTACTCAAACGCAGCTTTCCGCCCAGCAGTTCCGTCTTGTAGCCCAGTTCCACGGAGCGGGTGCCCTCCGCGCCAATCTGGTCCTTCACGCCATTGACGGCTGGCGTGGCAGCAGCGGCTGCCTGGGACACCCCACTCTGGTTGAATTGGCCCGAGCGAAAGCCCTTGCCCACAGAGGCATATACCAAGGAACTCGCGTCGAGCTTGTAGCGCAGCGAAACCTTGGGCTGCATCGCGCTGTAGGTGGCGCGTTTGGTACAAGCGGCAGGGTTGGCAGCAGTGCAACCAGCGGGCAGGGAGGCGGCGTCTTGACGCGGGTCTACGACTTGCTCGCGCTCGTCGCGGTCGTAGCGCAGCGCGACGGAAGCCTCAAGGCTCGGTGTGATGTCGTAGTCGACGTTGCCAAAAACCGCCGACGCCTTGTTGTGGTTGTTGTCCGCCATCCAGGAGTTAGTTGGATTGGACGAGCCCGCCGGAGCAGGGTCATAGGTGATATCGATGATGCCCCTGCCAAGATCGGAGCCAACCGTTGTGGAGATGAAGCGGTCGGTCTTCAACCCATAGATGCCACCCATCCAACGCAGGCCCTTGTTCGAGGGCGAGGTCAGCCGCAGTTCGTAGGAGTCGGACTTGACGTTGACGTATTGGGTCTGGGTGCCGTCGAAGGCGCCACCGAAGATGTTGGTGGAGCCTGTGTAGGGGAACTGGTCAGCCGCCAGGAACTCCACAACCTTGTTGTGCGACACGGTGCCGCTGAGCGTTGCGAAGCCCAAGTCATAGTCGGCCTTCAGCGTCAACTCGTCCATATTGCGCGTGTTCTTGCCAAAGTTGTTGGAGCACACGAAGGGC
>JBBAPL010000067.1:0-26033 GCA_040400895.1 Aquabacterium sp. | reverse complement strand
TGCCCGCGTGGCCGATCATCGCCAGCTGGGCGTCGATGCGCGCGCGCATCGACTGGGGCTGCAGCGCCTGCTCGGGGGTCTCGCCTGGCGGCAGCTGGTAGTCCACCCGCCAGATGCCGTGCGGCTCGCGGTGCATCAGGATGGTGTTGCCGCGGTTCCAGTCGGGGTCGAAGTAGGCCCGCCGCTCGGTGGGGAAGGGCAGGTCGATGCGGAGGTCGGCGATGACGAACAGGCTCTCGAACGACGCGCCCTCCATCTGCAGCCCCAGCTGGCTGCGGATGCCCGAGCGGCCACCGTCGGCGGCCACCAGCCAGTCGGCCTGCAGCGTGTAGGGGCCGGCGGGCGTGTCGATGGTCAGCAGCGCGTGGTCGTCGCGCTGCTCCACCTGCACCAGCTTGTTGCCCCAGCGCAGGTCGACCAGGTCGGTGGCGGTGCAGGCGTCCAGCAGGTACTCTTCCAGGAACTGCTGCTGGATGTTGAGCATCGGCCAGAAGCGGTCGTCATCGTCGTGCGGCGCCTCCATGCGGAACACCCGCTGGCCGCGGTAGAACGAGTTGCCGCAGCGCCAGGGCAGGCCCGCAGCCATCAGCCGGTCGGCCACGCCCACCTGCTGCAGGATCTCCAGCGTGCGGCGGGTGAAGACGATGGCCCGGCTGCCGGCCGACACCTGCAGTTCGGCACTCAGCACCACGCTGCGCACGCCGTGGCGCGCCAGTTCCAGCGCTGTCACCAAGCCCGCGGGGCCAGCGCCGGCGATCACCACCGGCTGGCGGGCCTGCGCCGGGTGCGCTGCCGGCAGCCAGGGGGCGTGCACCTGGTAGCGGTGGTACAGCGACGGGCGGGGTTCGGTGCTGGGCGAGTGCATGGACGGCGGGCGGGGCGGGCGCCGTGATTGTGGGCCCGCTGCCAGGCCGGTCGTGGTTCAGTGCCGCCGCAGCCGGCATGGTTGCAGCGCCACGCTCCGTATCATCAGTTCCCTTTGCAGGAGTGCAGCGATGTCCACCGCCGGTTTCGACACCACCCAGGTCCTGATCAACGGCCAATGGCGCGCCGGCGCCAGCGGCGAGACCCTGCCCCTGCTGAACCCCAGCGACGGCAGCCTGCTGGCGCAGATCGCCCGCGGCAACGCCGCCGACGTGGACGCCGCCGTGGCCGCGGCGCAGGCCGCCCTGGCCGGCCCCTGGGGCCTGCTGACCGCCGCCGAGCGTGGCCGCATCCTGCTGAAGATGAGCGCGCTGACCCTGGCCCGCGCCGACGAGCTGGCCCGGCTGGAGGCGCTGGATGTCGGCAAGCCGGTCAAGCAGGGCCGCGCCGACGCGGTGGCGATGGCGCGCTACCTGGAGTTCTACGGCGGCGCGGCCGACAAGGTGCACGGCGAGACCATCCCGTTTGCCAACGGCTACACCGCGCTGACGCTGCGCGAGCCGCACGGCGTCACCGGCCACATCGTGCCCTGGAACTACCCGATGCAGATCATCGGCCGCAGCGTGGGCGCGGCGCTGGCGATGGGCAATGCCTGCGTGCTCAAGCCTGCCGAGGAAGCCTGCCTCACCGCACTGGCCTTCGGCCACATCGCGCTGGAAGCCGGCCTGCCCGCCGGTGCGCTGAACATCGTGCCCGGCCTGGGCGAGGAAGCCGGCGCCGCGCTGTCGTCACACCCCGGCGTGGCGCATCTGTCGTTCACCGGCTCGGTGGCCGTGGGCCGGCTGATCCAGACCGCGGCCGCGCAGAACACCATCCCGGTCACGCTGGAACTGGGCGGCAAGAGCCCGCAGATCGTGTTTGCCGACGCCGACCTGGACGCGGCCCTGCCCTTCCTGGTCAACGCCGGCATCCAGAACTGCGGCCAGACCTGCTCGGCCGCCAGCCGCATCCTGGTCGAGCGGGCGGTGTTCGACGAGGTGAAACGCCGCATGGCCGAACGCTATGCCGCGCTGCGTGTGGGCCCGGCCATGGACGACCCCGACGTGGGCCCGGTGATCTCGCCGCGCCAGCGCGAGATCGTGCAGGGCTTCCTGGCCATCGCCCGCGACACCGGCCTGCAGGTGGCCGCACAAGCCACGCTGCCCGCCCACCTGCCCGCCGGTGGCTGTTACGTGCCGCCCACGCTGCTGGCGCCGGCTGCGCCCGACCACCGCCTGGCGCAGGAGGAGATCTTCGGCCCGGTGCAGGTGATGATCCCGTTCGATGGCGAAGCGCAAGCGCTGGCGATTGCCAACGGCACCCACTACGGCCTGGTGGCCGGCGTGTGGACCCGCGACGGCGGCCGCCAGCTGCGCATGGCGCGCAAGCTGCACTGCGGCCAGGTGTTCATCAACAACTACGGCGCGGGCGGCGGCATCGAGCTGCCGTTCGGCGGCGTCAAGCACTCCGGCCACGGCCGCGAGAAGGGCTTCGAGGCGCTGTACGGCTTCTCGTCGCTGAAGACAGTGGCCATCAAGCACGATTGACACGGCGACTGCTGTCGTCATACAGTGTCTGACACTTGCACCAGCCGGAGTGCCGCCATGCGCATCAATGCCCGCCTCGACGACGAGGCCCAGCAGCAGATCGACTACCTCACCCAGGCCACCGGCCAGAGCGTGAGCCAGGTGGTGCGTGAGGCTGTGGCCCGGTACCACGCCCAGACCAAGGCCCAGCAGGGCGGCCCGCGCCGCCTGCTGGCGATGGTCGGGCAGGGCGACAGCGGGCGCAGCGATGTGGCCAGCAACTCCAAGGAATTGCTGGCCGAATCGATGGCCGCCAAACACGGCCTGGGCCGAACGACACCGCCCGCATGATCGCCGTCGACAGCGGCTTCCTGTATGCGTTGGTCGACCGCCAGGACGCCTGGCACCGGCGTGCCGCTGCCCTGGCCCACACCGCCAGCCAGGGCTGGGTCACCACCTGGCCGGTGCTGACCGAGGTCTGCCACCTCTACCAGCGCTGGTTGTCACCGCGCCAGGCCAGCGAGCTGATGGCTGACGTGGCTGATGGCCTTCTGATGGTCTGGGATATCCCGCTGGCCCGCTGCCAGGCTGTGCCAGCAATGATGCAGCGGTACGCCAACTTGCCGATGGACCTGGCCGACGCTTCCCTGGTGCTGCTGGCCGAGCACCTGGGCCACGGCCGCATCCTGTCCACCGACGAGCGCGACTTCGGCGCCTACCGCTGGAAGCAGCACCAACCCTTCGACAACCTGCTGGCGCGACAGCCAGCCCCTGGAGACACCCCATGACCGGACGACTCGACAACAAGGTGGCCATCGTCACCGGCGCGGCATCTGGCTTCGGCGCCGGCATCGCCGAGAAGTTCGTCGCCGAGGGCGCGCAGGTGCTCATCGCCGACCGCGACTTCGAGGGCGCGCTGAACGTGGCCGCCCGCCTGGGCCCGGCTGCCCGCGCGCTGCGGGTGGACGTGGCCAACGCCGCCGATGTGCAGGCCATGATGGAAGCCGCCGAACTGCACTTCGGCCGCATCGACATCCTGATCAACAACGCCGGCGTCACCCACCTGCCGCAGCCGCTGGAAGACGTGACCGAGGAAGACTTCGACCGCATCTTCAACGTCAACATGAAGGCCATCTACCTGGCCATGCGCAACGTGGTGCCGCGCCTGAAGGCCAACGCGCCGGGCCACCGTGGCATCCGTGGCGTGGTGCTCAACGTGGCCAGCACCGCCGGCGTGAGCCCGCGGCCGCGGCTGGGCTGGTACAACGCGAGCAAGGGCTGGGTGATCACCGCCACCCGCGCCAACGCCGTGGAACTGGCGCCGTTCGGCATCCGCGTGGTGGCGCTGAACCCGGTGGCCGGCGAGACGCCGCTGCTCAAGAGCTTCATGGGCGAGGACACGCCGGAGATCCGCGCGAAGTTCCTGTCGACCATCCCCATCGGCCGCTTCAGCCAGCCCGACGACCTGGCCAACGCCGCCTGCTACCTGTGCAGCGACGAGGCCAGCATGATCACCGGCGTGTGCATGGAGGTGGACGGCGGGCGCTGCATCTGAGTTGGTTCACCCCTGCGGAAGGTCAGCCGCCGCGGGGTGGTCACGCAGTTGCGCGTTCAGGCCGTCGACCACCAGCGCCCAGTCGCTGTCCTGGCTGAACATCTGCCGAATCAGGGCAGACTGTGCCGGGCTCCAGAAGGGCGCATCGCGCAACATCACGGCATTGTCGAGCGGGCGGTGGCGCGTGATGAAGGCGCGGATCTCGTGTGGCGCGTTCGGCAGGCCCAGTTGGGCAAACAGCGCTGGCAGGTCGTGGAGGCTGGTGTCCATGGCGGCACGGCCCTGGCTCAGCGCGAGGCTGCCGGTGCAGGCAGGGCCGCGTTCCCGGTGGTGACGGTGGTGATCTGCTTGAGCACCCCGCCCTCGGCCACCGAGCCGCTGCGCTGGCCCTCGCCCAGCGCCATGCGCTCGCAGGCCGCACGGTAGGCGTCCTGGACCGGCTGGCACCGCAACAGGGCGTTGGCGCGCAACTGGGCCGCGCTCTCGCCGTTGTCCAGGCGGTGGCGTCGGGCCTCGGCGCGCGCCGCGCCGGCTTCCTTCAGACAGGTGCTGCGGCCCTGCGGACTGCGGCCGTCCAGGCAGGCGGCGCGTTCCTGGTTGTAGCGGGCATCGGCGTCGGTGCTGCTGGCCACCGGTTCAGCCGCCACGGCGGCCGTCCACAGCAGTGGCAACAGCAGCGATGCGGCGGCTGTGGCCAGCCAGCGGTGGTGGCGGGCAGGGCGTGGTGCAGGTCGGTGAATCATCGCGGGCTCCTGGCCTGCGCAACGGGCCGGCCTGTCCAGCCGATGCTGCAGCGCGGTGGCCACCGCGCCGGTCGGCGGGCGCTGCAAACCGACGTAGGACGACCGCCCGCGCGTCGTCAGCGCCCGCCCACGGGGCTGTCGGGCGTCGGGTCGTCGCGCGCATGGTCGCGTGTCTGCTCCTGCAAATGGCGGTACACCGTCGTGCGTGAGATGCCCAGGTTGCGCGAGGCGCGGCTGACATTGCCGCCGCAGCGCGCCAGTTCCTGCTGCACCCGTAGGCAGGCTGCCTGCTGCAGCGCCGAACCCGTGCGGCCCGCCGGGCTGGCCGGCGCCGCCGCCGGCCCGGGCACGGCATGCGGCAGCAGCGTCGCCACGTCTGCGGCGTCCAGCCGGGTACCGCCGGCTTCGGGCGCGCGGGCCAGCAGCAGCCGGGTCAGCAGCGACCGCAGCTCGCGGAAGTTGCCCGGCCACCGGTGGCCAGCCAGCTGCGCCACGGCAGCGTCGGTCAGGTGCGCGTCGCGGTCGATGGCCGCCAGCACGGCCCGTGCCGCCTGGGCGAAATCGCTGCGCGCGCGCAGCGGTGGCAGGTGCACCGGCACCACGGCCAGCCGGTACAGCAGGTCGTCGCGGAAGCGCCTGGCGGCCACCGCCTCCTGCAGGTCGGTGGCGCTGGCGGCCAGCAGTTGCACGTCGATGCGGCGTGCGCGCGTGCCGCCCACCGGCCGCACCATGCCGTCGTCCAGAAAGCGCAGCAGTGCGGCCTGCAATGGCAGCGGCAGGTCGGCCACTTCGTCGAGCAGCAGCGTGCCGCCGTCGGCGCTGGCGATCAGGCCGATGCTGCCCTCGCGGCGGGCGCCGCTGAAGGCGCCGCCGACATGGCCGAACAGCTCGGCCTCGAACAGGCCGTCAGGCACCGCGGCGCAGTTGACGGCGACGAATTCACCACGCCGCCCGCTCAGCAGGTGGGCGTGGCGGGCCAGCAGCTCCTTGCCGCTGCCGGTCTCGCCCTGGATCAGCACCGACACCCCCAGGCGCACAGCCGCCCGCACCTGTCGGCAGGCCAGGTCGACCGCCGCGTCGTCGGCGACGAAGCCGGGCGGCGGCGTGGCGTCCGCCGCAGGCGCGCGCGGCGGCATGCGCTGCGCCGGCCGGGTCTCCCCCGGTGCCGGCGCCGAGGCTGGAGGCGGCCGGTGTGGCCTGGCGCGCACCTGGGCCGCCAGCGGGCGCCCCAGCGGGTCATGCAGCCGCAGCTCGGCCCCTGGCGGCAGGGTGCCCAGCACGTTGTCGAAGCTGGCGCCGAACAGCGCCTCGAAGGCGGTGCCGGGCACCGCCTGCAGGCCGGCCAGCATCTGTGCGGCGCGGGCGTTGCAGGCCTGCAGCAGGCCTTGCCCGTCCAGCACCAGCAGACCGGCCGACAGGGTGCCCAGGTACTCGCTGCGCGGATGCACCGCCAGCACCGTGTGCTGGCGCATCTGGTGCATCAGCAGCCCGTTCTCGATCTGCGTGGCCGCCATCTGCACCAGCGCGTGGGTGTGGTGCTGGCGGCTGTCGTAGTAGGACGACGCGTCCAGCACGCCGACGATGCGGCCCCGGCTGTCGCGCACCGGCGCCGCGGTGCAGGTGATGTCGGCCAGCTGCAGGTTGTGGTGTGCCAGTCCGCTGACAGCCACCGGCGCGCCCGTGGCCAGCGCGGTGCCCAGACCGTTGGTGCCGCACACCGACTCATGCCAGCGGCCGCCCGCGACGATGCCCGCGCTGCTGCCGCTGGTGGCGAAGCGGTTGTCGGCCATCAGGTCGAGGATCACGCCGTCATGGTCGGCGAACGCCAGCAGAAAGTTCGAGCCGGCGATCTGCTGTGCCAGCGTGGCCAGTTCGGCCTGGGCCAGCCGCCGCACGTCACCGGCCTGGGCGCGTCGCTGCGCCAGCTCGGCTGCGCCCACCACCGGCACGGCCAGCGGCGCGGCCGGGTCCAGCCCGGCCTGCAGGCAGCGCGCCCAGCTGTCCAGGATGGCGGCAGACGGCGGGCCTTCGGGCGGCAGGCGGTGGGCACGCAGCCTCAGGACTGCGTCGTGGGCTTGCTGTGGCGGCAGTTGGTGCATCGGGTGTCGGCTCCTCGGTGGCGCTGTCCAGCCCCCAAAGCGCCATTGAACAGCTTCTGGACACTGCTGTGCATCAGGTGTAACGCCGTTGCACAGCGGCCGCTGCGTTGCCGCGCGGGGTTGCGGCGCAACCGCACCCGCAGGTTCGGGAACACCCGCACTGGTACGCGCGTTGCAATCCATCTGCTGCGCCGCCGCTCATCGGCGGCAGCAACCACCCACAACAACTGCCCTGGAGACCTCCCCATGTCCATGCATTCCCTGCACCCGCTGCGCCTGGTGGCCGTGGCCGCCCTGGCCTGCGCCACCGCGCTGCCCGCCGCTGCCCAGCAGAACATCGAGAAACTCAAGCAGATGAAGGTCGCCACCGCCGACCTGAACATCCCGGTGGTGCCGCAGACCGGCCGCAATGCCGACGCGATCCGCGCCAACCTCAAGCGCGTGAAGATGCCGCCGGGCTTTGCGATCGACCTGTACGCCGTGGTGCCCGATGCCCGCCACATGGCGGTGGCGCCCAGCACCAACATGCTGTTCGTCGGCACCCGCAAGACCACGGTCTGGGCCGTCACCGACCGCAACAGCGACGGTGTCGCCGACGAGGTCAAGAGCTTCGCACCCAGCCTGAAGTTCACCAACCCCAACGGCGTGTGCTGGACCAAGGACGGCTTCCTGATCGTGGCCGAGCACAACCGGGTGCTGAACTTCCCGGCGGCCGAGTTCTTCTACGAAGGCCCCGACGTGGCGGTGATCGAGGTGGTGCCCCAGGGCAAGCTGATCCCCGTCGACGAGGAGAGCTACAACCACGGCGCCCGCACCTGCCGCGTCGCCGACGACGGCATGCTGCACATCACCCTGGGCCAGCCCTACAACGTGCAGCCCAAGGAGAAGGTCGCGCTGTACGAGCAGTTGGGCATCGGCGGCATGGTCAAGGTCAACGCCTTCGACGGCAGCAAGCGCGAGGTGGTGGCGCGCGGCGTGCGCAACTCGGTGGGCATGGACATCAACCCGAAGGACAAGTCGGTCTGGTTCACCGACAACCAGACCGACGGCATGGGCGACGAGATCCCGCCGGGCGAGTTGAACCGCGTTTCGCGCGTGGGTGAGCATTTCGGCTACCCGTTCATCCACGGCAACAACGTGCAGATCGCCGGCACCGCTGCCGCGCCCGACCTCAAGGACATGAAGCCGCCGGCCAACTGGACCAAGCCGCAGGTCGAGTTCCCGGCGCACCAGGCCCAGCTGGGCATGACGTTCTACGCCGGCAAGATGTTCCCGGCCAAGTACCAGGGCGGTGTCTTCGTGGCTGCGCACGGGTCCTGGAACCGCACCAAGGCCAGTGGCGGGTTGATCAACTTCGTGCCGATCAAGGCCGATGGATCGGCCGGCGCCAGTGAGGTGTTTGCCGACGGCTTCCTCGACCCTGACACCGGCCTGTACCGCGGCCGGCCGGTGGACGTGGCGGTGATGAAGGACGGGTCGATGCTGATCAGCGACGACTTCGCCGGTGCCATCTACCGCGTCACCTACACGGCCCCCTGAGCCCGTGGGCTGTCTGAGGAAGGGCGGCCTGCGGGTCGCCTCACCCCTGTTGCTGGCCGGGTTGGTCGCCTTGGCGGCTGCCGGTCCGGCAGCCGCCAGGGACGTGCAGGCCGGGCGCCAGAAGGCGCAAGCCTGCAGCGTGTGCCACGGCCCGCTGGGCCTGCACACCGCACCCGACGCGCCCAGCCTGGCTGGCCAGCCGGCGATGTACGTGGCGGCGCAACTGCGGGCCTACCGCAGCGGCGGCCGCAACCATGCGGTGATGAAGGTGATCGCCGCGCCGCTGAGCGACGCGGACATCGATGACCTGGCCGCCTGGTTTGCGGCGATCAAGGTGGAAGCCAGCGCGCCGCCCTGACCGGGGCCCGGCGAGCATCCAATGCGGCGGCGCCCGGCGCCGCCGCCTCAACCCCGCAGCACCGCCGCCATGGCCTCGGCCGTGCGCTCCACATTGCCGGTGTTCAGGCCGGCCACACAGATGCGGCCCGACCGGATCAGGTAGACCGCATGCTGCTCGCGCAGCAAGTCGACCTGGGTCCCGCTCAACCCGGTGTAGCTGAACATGCCGCGCTGGCTGAGGAAGTAGCCGAAGTCGCGCCCCGGTGCCAGCGCCACCAGCCGCGCGTGCAGGGCCACCCGCATCGCGGCGATGCGCTCGCGCATGGCGGCCAGCTCGTCCTGCCACAGCGCGCGCAGGTCGGCATCGCCCAGCACATGGGCGACGATCTTGGCGGCGTGGATGCCGGGGCTGGAATAGATGCGCCGCACGGTGAAGCGCAGCTGCCCCAGCACCAGATCGGCCTCGGCCCGGGTGGCGCACACCGCGCTGAGCGCGCCGCAGCGTTCACCGTACACGCTCATGCTCTTGGAAAACGAGTTCGCCACGAAGTAGGTGATGCCGGCGTCGGCCAGCGCCCGCACCGCGTAGGCGTCTGCATCGATGCCGTCGCCAAAGCCCTGGTAGGCCAGGTCCAGGTAGGGCAGCAGCTCGCGCTCGCGCAGCACCGGGATCAGCGCGTCCCACTGCGCCGGACTCAGGTCCACACCGGTGGGGTTGTGGCAGCAGGCATGCAGCAGAACGATGCTGCGCGCCGGCAGGCCGCGCAGGCAGTCCAGCATGGCGTCGAAGCGCACACCGCCGGTGCTTGCGTCGTAGTACGGGTAGGTCTCGACCCGAAAGCCGCTGCCCTCGAACATCGAGCGGTGGTTGTCCCAGGTGGGGTCGCTCACCCACACGCCTGCCTCGGGCAGCCAGGTCTTGAGGAAATCGGCGCCCACCTTCAGCCCGCCCGAACTGCCCACCGTCTGGATGGTGGCCACGCGGCCGGCGGCGATGGCCGGATGGCCGGTACCCAGCAGCAGCTTGGCCACTTCGGCACGGCAGGCAGCGTCGCCTTCCATCGGCAGGTAGGGCTTGGCGCCACCCGCGGCAAGGATGCGGGCCTCGGCCTGCTGCACGCTGGGCAGCACCGGCAGGCGGCCCTGCTCGTCGAAGTAGATGCCGATCGACAGGTTGACCTTCTGTGGCCGGGGGTCGGCATGGAAGGCGTCGACGAGGGCGAAGATCGGGTCGCCCGCGTAGGGCTGGATGTGCTCGAACATCGGTGGCTCCTGAATTGAGCCGCCGATTATCTGGTGCACCCGGCGCCACGGGTACGTGGCGCCACCCGCCGAGCGGGTGCGCGGCCCGCTTGGGAGCGGCCCGGCGCTGTGCCGCGGCGCCGCTGACTCGGCCTTCAGGCCACCAGTGCCGCCTCGATGTCAGCGGCCAGCTTGGCCGGCGCGTCCTGCGGCGCGTAGCGCTTGACGACCCGGCCGTCGCGGCCGACCAGGAACTTGGTGAAGTTCCACTTGATGCCCTTGCTGCCCAGCAGGCCAGGAGCCTGGTCCTTCAGCCAGGCGAACAGCGGGTGGGCGCCGGTGCCGTTGACCTCGATCTTGGCCATCATCGGGAAGCTGACGCCGTAGTTCATCTGGCAGAAGCTGGCGATCTGGTCGTTGCTGCCGGGATCTTGCCCGCCGAACTCATTGCTGGGAAAGCCGAGCACCACCAGGCCGCGGTCGCGGTAGGTGGCCCACAGTTTCTCCAGCCCGGCGAACTGCGGCGTGAAACCGCAGGCGCTGGCGGTGTTGACGATCAGCAGCACGCTGCCGGCGTGGTCGGCCAGGCGCACGGTCTTGCCGCTGATGTCCTGGGCTTCGATGTCGGGAAGGGTGGAGGCGGGCATGTGCTGACGCAGAACGTGTGCGTGCTGTGGTGGGGGTGTCATCGTATCCCCGCAGTTTGGCCTGGCGTGCGCTGCAGGCGCTGGCGCCCTGCAGGCGGGCGGGCCATACTGTGCATTCCCCGTCCACCGCCCGGCCATGCCCGTTCCCATCCCGGTCGCCATCCTTGGCTTCAGCACCTTCGACCGCAAGGCACTGGCGTCGTATTTCCAGCTGGGCGGCCACAGCCGGCAGCGTTATGCGCATGTGCTCAACGCCGACCTGGCCGATCTGGTGATCGCCGACGCCGACGAGCCTGGCGTGCTGGAACTGCTGCAGACCCTGGGCCGTGTGCAGGACGCGCTGTTCATCGGTGCGCTGGCGCCGCCCAACGCCGCCGCCTGGATGATGCGGCCCATCGACCACACCCAGGTGCTGCGCGAACTGGACGCACTGCTGGCCCGGCGCGACAGCCCGCGGTCGTCGCCGTTGCCGCTGACCCTGCCCAGCAGCCTGGGGCGCGGCGCGCTGCGCACCATCGGTGCGCTCGATCTGTCAGAGTTTCCCACCCGCCGCGTCGGTGACGCCGCGCACCCGCCGCGCCGCCATCCCGAGCAACTGGATCCGCGCGAAACCCGCCGCCGCGAGCTGGAAGCGCTGCGGCGCCCGCAGATTGCGCCGCGCGCGCTGCTGGTCGACGACAGCGAGGTGGCGCTGCACTTCCTGAAGCGGCAGCTGCAGGGCTATGGTGTCGATGTGGACATGGCGCGCGACAGCGACCGTGCGCTGGACCTGCTCACCCACCATGTCTACGGCCTGGTCTTCCTGGACGTGGACCTGGGCCCCCACAGCCGCAGCGACGGGCTCACCCTGTGCCACCAGGTGCGCTACCGCCTGCAGCATCCAGGAGGCCGGGCGCCGATGGTGGTGATGGTCTCGGCCTTCCACGACCCGGTCGACCAGGTGCGCGGCACGCTGGCCGGTGCCGAGGCCTACCTGGGCAAGCCGCTGGACTTTGCCGTGCTCGACCGCCTGCTGGGCCGCCAGGGCCTCTACCGGCCGATGGCGCCGTCGGGGCAGCCGGGCAGCGGCTCACAGCGGCCGGGCCAGCAGCGGTAGCCTGGCGGCGGTGCCGCTCGAGGTGGCCGGCCGTGCAGCCGGTGCTGCGCCCGCGCCGTCAGTCGCGCTGGATGGTTGCCAGCAACGCGCCGCCCAGGATCATCAGCGCGCCCACCACCTCACGCCAGCCCAGGCTGCCCGCGCCGAGGGCCAGGGCCGACGCGCTGGCAAAGAACACTTCGCTGATCATCACCACCGCGGTGGTGTTGGCCGGCAGCCGTGCCGCGCCGTACTGCAGCGTGAGGTTGGACGCCAGGAACCACGCCGCCAACCCCAGGGCGGCCAGCCCCCAGCCCCACGCCAGCGCCGGCGGCGCCTGGGCCACGCCGGCAGCCGTCAGCCAGGCCGCCAGCGTCAGCGACACCACCGCGCCGCCGGCGAACATCGCCAGCGCGCGGGCCGACTCGGGCTGCTGCGCCTCGCGCCGCAGCATCACGTTGTTCAGCGCAAAGCAGAAGCCGCCCAAGAGGCCCAGCAGGTCGGGCAGCAGGCCGGGTGCGGCGCCGGCAACAGCGGGGGTGGCACCGGTGGGCCACAGCACCACCATCGCCCCGGCCAGCGCCAGCGCCACGCGCACGGCGCCGCGCCGGCTGATGCGCTCACCCAGCAGCCCGCGCGACAGCAGCACCGTCCACAGCGGCATCAGGTAGAACAGCAGCACCACGCGCACCACGTCGCCGATGCTCACGCCCCAGTTGAAGCAGGCGTTGGTGCCGCCCGAGGCCAGCACCAGCCACCACAGCGATCGGGTGCGCAGCAGCTGCCCGGCGGCGGCCGGCCGCGCCAGCAACAGCACCACCACCGCCAGGCTGTAGATGAAGCCGGTGAGCCACAGAGGGTGCAGCCCCAGCGTGCCCAGTTGGCGGAACGGCCACCAGCTGACGCCCCAGGTGAAGGCGTTGAACACCAGGGCGCCCACCGCCAGCCAGCGGCCGGCGCCTTGCAGGGCGGCGCCGGTCAATGCTTGTCCGTGCGGGCGATCGCCAGCAGGCGCTCCACCTCGTCGCGGTGGTCGATGCAGTTGCGCAGGTGCCAGCGGCGGATCAGCCACATCACGACGGCCACGCTGGTGCCCAGCACGCCAATGGCAGTGAAGGCCGACAGCCCCAGCTTGACCAAGCCGACGTACAGCGCACCCAGCGCCAGGATGCAGGCCTGCTCGTTGAAGTTCTGCACCGCGATCGACCGGCCGGCGCCCATCAGGTTGTGGCCGCGGTGCTGCAGCAGCGCGTTCATCGGCACCACCAGGTAGCCGCACACCGCCCCCATGACGATCAGGAACGGCACCGCCGCCCAGATGTTGGTGAGGAAGTTCAGCCCGATCATCAGGAAGCCCACCGCAATGCCCAGCGGCAGCACGCCCACCGCACGGTCGAGCTTCAGCGTGGACGAGGCGACCACCGCGCCGATCACCGACCCCAGGATCACCACCCCCGCCAGGTTGGACGCCTGCATCGTGCTGTAGCCCAGCGCGGCTGCGGCCCAGGCGAACACGATCACCCGCAGGTTGCCGAACACACCCCACAGCAGCGTGGTGGTGGCCAGCGAGATCTGGCCCAGCTTGTCCGACCACAGACGTGAATTGCACTGGGCGAAGTCGCGCACCAGCTCGGCCGGGTTGGCCGCCAGCGGGCGCAGCGGCGCCTCGGTGCGCGGGATGTAGAGGTTGATCACGGCCGCCACGATGTAGACCAGCACCATGGCGGCAATCGCCGCCTCGGGCGGGGTGTCCACTCCGAAATCGATGCCGGGGAAGTCGAAGCCCA
Source organism: Aquabacterium sp. (assembly GCA_040400895.1). Lineage (GTDB taxonomy): Bacteria > Pseudomonadota > Gammaproteobacteria > Burkholderiales > Burkholderiaceae_C > Pseudaquabacterium. The sequence goes on along the minus strand of JBBAPL010000067.1, from coordinate 12,578 downwards.
GCAGCAGTCCCGACAGGCGCGGGCCGATCAGCTGCCCGCCCAGCAGGATGCCCAGGATGATCGAGCCGATGGTCAGGCCCTCGATCCAGCCATTGGCCTTGACCAGCTGCGACGGCGGCAGCAGCTCGGTGAGGATGCCGTACTTGGCCGGCGAATAGGCCGCCGCGCCCAGCCCCACCACCGCATAGGCCAGCAGCGGGTGGCTGCCGAACAGCATCATCAGGCAGCCCACCACCTTGATGCTGTTGCTGATGAACATGACACGGCCCTTGGGCACCGCGTCGGCAAACGCGCCGACGAAGGGCGCCAGCAGCACATAGAACAACGCGAACATCGGCGCCAGCGCCGGCACCTGCCAGGACGGCGCATTCGACGACTTCAGCAGTTCGATGGCAGCCACCAGCAGCGCGTTGTCAGCCAGCGAGCTGAAGAACTGCGCCGACATGATGGTGTAGAAGCCTTTTTTCATCCGCTTTCCGGCCCGCTGCTGGCTGTGTGCAGGTGGGGGCGCCCACCTTGGTGTCCGATCGGTACGCAGGGAGGCCCAAGCTGACGGCACCATGCATGCCACCCGGGTGGCGATGCCCGAGCGCGGCGCGGTTATAGCATGCACCCCAGGGCGGCCTGCGTGATGAACGGCGTCGTTGCAGGAATTGCCGATTTCGCCAGACCCTCTGCGGGCGCCTGCCCCACCCCGCTGCCCGCCACTGCCCGAGCCCACTGTGCCCCGTCCGATCGAAGCCCTGATCCACCCCGATGCCCTGGCCCACAACCTCGGTCGCGCTCGCGCACACGCGCCCGACGCCCGGGTCTGGGCGGTGGTCAAGGCCGATGCCTACGGCCACGGCATGGCCCGTGCCTTTGCCGGCCTGCGGGGTGCCGACGGCTTTGCGCTGCTGGACCTGGCCGAGGCCGAACGCTTGCGCGCGCTGGACTGGCGCGGACCGATCCTGCTGCTCGAAGGCGTGTTCGAGCCGCGCGACCTGGAGCTGTGTTCGCGCCTGAACCTGTGGCATGCGGTGCACCACGCGCAGCAGATCGACTGGCTGGCGCGCCACAAGACCCACGCGCCGCACCGGGTGTTCCTCAAGATGAACAGCGGCATGAACCGCCTGGGCTTCACCCCGGCCGCCTTCCGCCAGGCCTGGGCGCGCCTGAATGCGCTGCCGCAGGTCGACGAGATCTCGCTGATGACCCACTTCAGCGATGCCGACGGCCTGCGCGGCATCGCCCACCAGGTGGCGGCGTTCCAGGCCGCCACGCACGACCTGCCGGGCGAGCGCAGCATCAGCAACAGCGCGGCGGTGCTGCGCCACATGGGGCCGGGCGGCGTGGCCAGTGACTGGGTGCGCGCCGGCATCCTGTGCTACGGCAGCGCGCCCGATTTCCCCGCCCACACCAGCGCCGATTGGCAACTGCAGCCGGCCATGACCTTGCAATCCCGCCTGATCGGCACCCAGCACCTGCAGCCTGGCGACACCGTGGGCTACGGCAGCAGCTTCACCGCGGCGCAGGCCATGCGCATCGGCGTGGTGGCCTGCGGCTATGCCGATGGCTATCCGCGCTTGTGCCCCACCGGCACGCCGGTGCTGGTGAACGGCGTGCGCTGCCGCACCGTGGGCCGGGTGTCGATGGACATGCTCACGGTCGACCTGACGCCGGTGCCGACCGCGGGCATCGGCAGCGTCGTCACGCTGTGGGGCCGCAGCCCCACCTGGGCACAGGACGGTGCGGTGCTGCCCATCGACGAGCCGGCCGCCACGGCCGGCACCATCGGCTACGAGCTGATGTGCGCACTGGCGCCGCGGGTGCCGGTCTCGGTGGCCTGACCGGCCCGGCTACAGTGCGCCGGTGAGCACCACCGCCAAAGCCGCCAAGACCCAGTACACCTGCAGCGCCTGTGGCGCCAGCAGCGCCAAGTGGCTGGGCAAGTGTCCCGGTTGCGGGGAATGGAACACGCTGGAAGAAACCATCGCCGAGGCCAGCGGTGCCGCCCGCCACCGTTACCAGAGCCTGGCCAAGACCCAGGCGGTGACCACGCTGTCGGAGATCGAGGCCGCCGACGTCGAACGCACGCCCACCGGCCAGCCCGAGCTGGACCGTGTGCTGGGCGGCGGCATCGTCGAAGGCGGCGTGGTGCTGATCGGCGGCGACCCCGGCATCGGCAAGAGCACGCTGCTGCTGCAGGCCGCCGAGACGCTGAGCAGCCAGGTGAAGGTGCTGTATGTCACCGGCGAGGAAAGCGGTGCCCAGGTGGCCCTGCGCGCCCGCCGCCTGGGCCTGGCCGGCACCCAGCTGCGGGTGCTGGCCGAGATCCAGCTGGAGAGGATCCAGGCCGCGCTGGCCACCGAGCAGCCGGCCTTCTGCGTCATCGACTCCATCCAGACGGTGTATTCCGACCAGCTGACCAGCGCCCCCGGCAGCGTGGCCCAGGTGCGCGAATGCGCCGCCCAGCTGACGCGCACCGCCAAGGCCAGCGGTTGCGCCATCGTGCTGGTGGGCCATGTGACGAAGGAAGGCGCGCTGGCCGGCCCGCGCGTGCTGGAGCACATGGTCGACACGGTGCTGTACTTCGAGGGCGACACCCACAGCAGCTACCGGCTGGTGCGCGCCATCAAGAACCGCTTTGGCGCGGTCAACGAGATCGGCGTGTTCGCCATGACCGAGCGCGGCCTCAAAGGCGTCAGCAACCCCAGCGCGATCTTCCTGTCGACCCACGGCGCACCGGTGCCCGGCAGCTGCGTGCTGGTCACGCTGGAAGGCACGCGGCCGCTGCTGGTCGAGATCCAGGCGCTGGTCGACTCCGGCGGGCCCAGCCCGCGGCGGCTGAGCGTGGGCCTGGAGCGCGACCGCCTGGCCATGCTGCTGGCGGTGCTGCACCGCCATGCCGGCGTGCAGTGCGGCGACCAGGACGTGTTCGTCAACGCGGTGGGCGGCGTGCGCATTTCCGAGCCGGCGGCCGACCTGGCGGTGCTGCTGGCCATCCAGGGCAGCCTGCGCGGCAAGGCGCTGCCCAGCGGCTTCTTCGCCTTCGGCGAGGTGGGCCTGGCCGGCGAGGTGCGGCCCGCCCCGCGTGGGCAGGAGCGGCTCAAGGAGGCCGCCAAGCTGGGCTTTTCCATCGCCCTGGTGCCGCGCGCCAATGCGCCGAAGAAGCCGATCGAGGGCCTGACGGTGCATGCCGTCGAGCGCATCGAAGAAGCGATCGAGGTGGTGCGCGGGCTCTAGCCCGGCACCGGTTCAGACACAGGCGGGGCAGGCATGGACGGACGGATCGGATGGGCGCTGGCGGTGGCCGCGGTGGCACTGGGCTACCTGCAGTGGGGCTGGAAGGGCGTGCTGCTCGCGGTCTCGGGCATCGTCTTCTGGCTGCTGATGCAGTTCACCCGTGCGCTGCGGGCGATGCGCACCGCCGGCGGTGCGCCGGTCGGCCACGTCGCCAGCGCCGTGATGCTGCAGGCGCGGCTCAAGAAGGGCCAGCGGCTGATGGACATCATCCTGCTCACCCACAGCCTGGGCGAGAAGCTGGCCGACGACCCGGAGACCTTCCGCTGGACGGACGCATCCGGCGCTGCGGTGACGGTGGAACTGGTGAAAGGCCGCTGCCTGCGCTGGTCGCTGGCGCGGCCCGATGATGCCGGCGCCGGGCGCGCCGGCGATGGGCCCGCCGCTTAGAATCGGTCCCCTGGCAACCTGAGCAAACACCGAGGAATTCCGATGTCCATGTCCGACCGCGACGGCAAGATCTGGATGGACGGGCAGATGGTCGACTGGCGCGACGCCAAGATCCATGTGCTCAGCCACACCCTGCACTATGGCTGCGGCGCCTTCGAGGGCGTGCGGGCCTACAACACCGCCCAGGGCACCGCCATCTTCCGGCTGCAGGAACACACCGAGCGCCTGTTCAACAGCGCCAAGATCCTGCGCATGAAGATCCCCTTCACCCCTGACCAGGTGATGCAGGCCCAACTGGACGTGGTGCGCGAGAACAAGCTCGAGAGCTGCTATCTGCGCCCGCTGGTGTGGATTGGCGACCAGAAGCTGGGCGTCAGCCCCAAGGGCAACACCATCCACCTGATGGTGGCGGCCTGGCCCTGGGGCGCCTACCTCGGTGAGGAAGGCCTGGCGCGCGGCATCCGCGTCAAGACCAGCAGCTACACCCGCCACCACGTCAACATCACGATGACGCAGGCCAAGGCGGTGAGCAACTACACCAACAGCATTCTGGCCAACATGGAAGCCACCGACGAGGGCTACGACGAGGCGCTGCTGCTCGACGCCTCGGGCTTCGTCAGCGAAGGAGCGGGCGAGAACCTGTTCATCATCAAGAAGGGCGTGGTCTACACGCCCGACCTGTCGGCTGGCGCTTTGAATGGAATCACCCGCGACACCATCTTCAGCATCTGCAACGACCTGGGCCTGACGCTGAAGGAAAAGCGCATCACCCGCGACGAGGTCTACATCTGCGACGAGGCGTTCTTCACCGGCACCGCGGCAGAGGTCACGCCGATCCGCGAGCTCGACCGCATCGAGCTGGGCCACGGCAGCCGCGGGCCGATCACCGAGAAGATCCAGGCAGCCTTCTTCGACATCGTCAACGGCCGCAATCCCAAGTACGCCGAGTGGCTGACGAAGGTCTGATGCGATGCGCAACCCAGTCGCCGTGGTCGAGGTGACCGCCCAGGACGTGCAGGGCCCCGGTGTCGTGGCCTGCCCCAACCCGAAGATGGCCCTGTGGAGCACCCATCCCAAGGTGTTCATCGACGTGGCCACCACCGGCGAGGGCAAGTGCCCGTACTGCGGCACCGTCTACCGGCTCAAGGCCGGCGAGAAGCTCCACGCGCATTGACCGCGTCGCTTGGACGGTCGGCGCCGATGTCCCCTGTCGCGCTGTTTCCACCCGACCGCATGCTGGCCATCGCGCATGGTGCGCTGCTGTCCCTGCTCGACCGTGACGACCCCGCCCACTCGGTGGCCGCGTTGCTGTCCGATCTGGGCCAGGCCTGCGGACGCCGTGCATGGTTGGACGGCGCGCCCTGCAGCCAGGCCAGCCACGCAGACGACGGCACGCTGACCCTGCCACTGGGCCGACTGGGCACAGCGCTGGGGCGCCTGTGCCTGCATCCGGGTGCCGACCTGCTGGCCGTGCCGACGGCGTCCGCGCTGCAAGTCGTCACCGACACCCTGGCCGCCTTGATGCAGCGCAGCCAGACCCACCTGCAGGCGCTGGCCGTGCCCGAGGTGGCCACCGGCGGTGCCCTGGTGCGCGCGGCCCTGCACGGCGCCGGCACCATGGTGTGGGAGTGGCACATCGCCAGCGACCGGCTCAGCGACATCGACGAAGGCTTTGCGCAACTCGGCTACCCGCCCGCCGCCGGCCGTCGCACCCAGCAGGACTGGGACACCCTGATCCACCCCGACGACCTCACCGCCAACCACCAGGCCTACCTGCGCCATGCCGCCGGCGAGGCCGATGACTACGAGCACGTCTACCGCGCCCGTGCGGCCGATGGCAGCTGGCGCTGGCTGCATGAGCGCGGGCGCATCGTCGACTGGGTCGCTGATGGCTCGCCGCTGCGCATGGTGGGTGTGCAGGCCGACATCACTGGCCGGCTGCAGGCGGAATCCGCCGCTGCGGCGGCCACCCAGCGGCTGGGCAAGATCGCAGCGCATGTGCCGGGCGCGCTGTTCCAGTTCCAGCGCGCCGACGACGGCTTCGGCCGCTTCCCCTACATCAGCGAGCGCAGCGTGGCGCTGTTCGGCGTGCGCCCCGACGAACTGGCGGCCGACGCCAGCCGCCTGCTGCGCCGGGTGGACCTGGCACACCGCGCGGCGGTGATGGCCAGCATCGACGCATCGGGCGTGTCGCTGCAGCCCTGGGTGCAGGAATTCCAGGTGCACCGGCCCGACGGCGCGGTGCGCTGGATCCGCGGCAGCGCCACACCCCAGCGCGAGCCCGACGGCCAGGTGCTGTGGCATGGCTACTTCGAAGACCTGACCGAATGGCAGGCCCTGGCGCGGGCCGACCACCGCCAGCGCGTGGCCGAGGCCGCCAACCTGGCCAAGAACGAGTTTCTGTCGCGCATGAGCCACGAGCTGCGCACACCGCTCAACGCCGTGCTGGGTTTCGCGCAGCTGATGGCGCTGGACGCGGCGGCGCCGCTGGCCGACGTGCAGCAGCGCCGGCTGGCGCTGATCTGCCAGTCGGGCGAGCACCTGCTGGCGATGATCGACGACCTGCTCGACCTGACCAGCATCGAGGCCGGCCGCCTGCCGCTGGCGCCGCAGGCGATCGACCTGCGCCCGCTGGCCGACGACGCGCTGGCCATGGTGCAGGCCGCCGCCGTCCGGCATGACCTGGCGCTGGCCTGCGAGGGCGGCGGCCTGCAGGCCTGGGCCGACCGCACCCGCCTGCGCCAGGTGCTGATCAACCTGCTCAGCAATGCCGTCAAGTACAACCGCCCGGGCGGGGGCGTGCTGGTGCGGGTGCTGGAGGCCGATGGCCAGGCGGTGCTGGAGGTGCACGACACCGGCCCGGGCCTGACCGAGGCCGAATGTGCCCAGCTGTTCGAGCCCTTCAACCGCCTGGGCCAGGCCCAGGGCCCGGTGGAGGGCACCGGCATCGGGCTGACCATCACCCACCACCTCGTGCGGCTGATGGGCGGGCACATCACGGTGCAGAGCACGCCGGGCACGGGCAGCTGCTTCGCCGTGCACCTGCCGATGCCGGGTGCCGCCGGGCTGGTGGTTCAGGGCACCAGCTTGCCGTAGAACACCACCGGTCCGGTCGGCTGGCCGGTGGGTGACCCGCCGGCCGGCTCCACGCTGACGGCCATGTGGTCGATGCCGCTGCCCTTCAGGCCGCCGGGCAGCGCACCGGGCCGCAGCACGGTGACGCCGTCGCCGCGGATCAAGCCCAGCGACTTGGGCTTGCCCTCGGCCGGCGCCCACCACAGCTCCAGCGTGCGGTCGCTCTGCACCGACACCGGCTGCACCGGGCGGGCCACGGCGGCGCGGCCGTCGGCGCTGAAGCTGGCCACCACGCTGCCGCCGATGCCCGCCGCGTTGCCGGTGGGTTGCAGCACCACCATCACCGGGGGCTCGCTGGCGCCGGGCTGCACCAGCCGCAAGGCCAGCGCCAGGGCGGCCACGGTGGCAACGCCCGACAGCCCGCGCCAGAACCTCAGGCCGCGCCACCAGGGCAGCGGCGGCGCCGTGGCGGCAGTCTCGGGCCACAGGCGCTGGGCAATGCGGTCCCAGGTGTGTGCCGGTGGCGCCTGCGCGTCGATCACCGCGGTCAGGGGGATCAGCCGGGCTTGCCACTCGGCCACCGCCGCGCGCAGCGCCGGGTGGCCGGGCAGCAGCGCCTCGAAGCGGCGGCGTGCGCCGCCGCGCAGCGTGCCGGCCACGTACTGCGCCGCCAGGGCATCGGCCAGGGGTTTGTTGGCGTAATCCATGTCAAACCCCCACGGAGCGGTCGCCCGCGTCGCGCTGGGCGGCCCGTTCCAGGCAGGTCTTCAGCGTCTGCAACGCGCGGCGCACCCAGCTCTTGACCGTGCCCAGCGGCTGGCGCATCTGGTCGGCCACCTCGGCATGCGACAGGCCGTCGAAGAACGCCAGCGCCACGCTCTGGCGTTGCTGCGGGCTCAGCCCCTGCATGCAATGGCCCAGTTGGCGGGCGTCGCTGGCGCGTTCGAGCAGCGCGGCCGGGCCAGGGGCATCGTCGGCCAGGCACTCGGTGGCGTCGGGGCGGTCATCGTCGTCGTCGGCATGCAGGGATTCGGTCTGCGGCTGGGCCTGCGCGCGGCGCAGGCTGTCGATCGCCTTGTTGCGGGCGATGTGGGTCAGCCAGGTCAGCGGCTGGGCGCGCTGGGCGTCGAAGCCGCCGGCCGCCTTCCAGGCGTTGACGTACACCTCTTGCAGCAGGTCTTCGGCCAGGTCGCGGTCGCGCTGGATGCGCAGGATCACCGCAAACAGGTGGCCGCTGCTGAGCGCATAGACGCGGCGGAAGGCGGCACGGTCACCCAGCGCGCTGCGCGCCAGCTGCTGGGCCAGTTCCAGGCTGCGTTCGGTCCAGTCGGTCTGTGGAGTTTTCATCTGCCATGAGCCCTGATGGCGCCCCACCGCTGGCGGCGGGGCCGCTGCCTACAATCTGACGCCATGTCGCGCACGAATGAATTCATCCTCACCCTGGCCTGCCGGGACACCACCGGCATCGTGTATGCCGTCTCCGGCCTGCTGTACCAGGCCGGTTGCAACATCATCGATTCACAGCAGTTCGGCGATGTGCAGGGGGAGGATGCCACGGGGCTGTTCTTCATGCGGGTGCACTTTGCGGCGCCCCCCCACCTGGCCGACACGGCGATGCTGGAGAACCTGTTCAGCCATGTACGCACGCAGCTCGGAATGGATGCACGCTTCCACGCCGTGGCGCAGCGCCCGCGCCTGCTGCTGATGGTCAGCACCCACGGCCACTGCCTGAACGACCTGCTGTTCCGCTGGAAGAGCGGGCTGCTGGCGGTCGACATCCCGGCCATCGTCTCGAACCACCCCACCTATGCCGGGCTGGCCGAGAGCTACGGCGTCCCGTTCCACCACCTGCCGCTGCCCACCGGCGCCGACGCCGCCACCAAGCGCGCCCAGGAGCAGCAGGTGGAGTCCCTCATCGACCGCGAGGGGATCGACCTGGTGGTGCTGGCGCGCTACATGCAGATTCTCAGCCCCGACTTCTGCACTGCGCTGAAGGGGCGGGCGATCAACATCCACCACAGCTTCCTGCCCAGCTTCAAGGGCGCCAAGCCGTATTTCCAGGCGCATGCCCGGGGCGTGAAGCTGATCGGCGCCACCGCGCACTACGTCACCGCCGACCTGGACGAGGGCCCCATCATCGAGCAGGACGTGGAGCGGGTGGACCACGCCATGTCGGCCGAGCAGATCACCGCCGTGGGCCGCGATGTGGAATGCGTGGTGCTGGCCCGCGCCGTGCGCTGGCATGTGGAGCGCCGAGTGCTGATGAACGGTCACAAGTCGGTGATCTTCCGCTGAAGGGCGCTGCCGCCATGCCGATCCACCAGCCCAAGACCGCCCACCTGATGGCGTCGCCCGACGACGTGGAGGCGCAGTTCTACGAGGCGCTGCGCGAGGCCGACCTCGACAAGCTGATGGCGCTGTGGGCCGACGACGACGAGGTGTTCTGCGTGCACCCGGGCGGGCCGCGCGTGGTGGGGCCGCTGGCCATCCGCACCGCTTTCGAGGCGATGTTTGCCAGCAGCGGCCGCATCCATGCCCAGCCCGAGCGGGTGCGGCGGGTGCTGTCGATCGACAGCGCGGTGCACAACCTGGTCGAGCGCATCGAGCTGCACACCGCCGAAGGCACGCGCACCGGCTTTGTGGTGGCCACCAATGTCTACCTCAAGACATCGCAGGGCTGGCGCATGGTGGCCCACCATGCCAGCCCGGGCACCGCGCAGGAGGCGCCCGAGATCGTGGAAGCGCCGGCTGTCCTGCATTGACCGGCGCTGCGATGCAGGCCTTCCGCGCGCCCTGGTGGCTGCCCGGCGGCCATGCCCAGACCATCTGGGCGGCCAAGCTGGCACGCCACGCACCGGCCCCCGGCCCGGTGCCGCGCTGGCTGCGCGAGCGCTGGGCCACGCCCGACGCCGACTTCATCGACGTCGACCTGCTCGACGCCCCCGCGCCGGCCGGCGCGCCGCTGCTGGTGCTGTTCCACGGGCTGGAAGGCTCGTCGGCCAGCCACTATGCCCAGGCCTTCGCGCGCTGGGCGGCGGGTGCCGGCGTGCGCCTGGCGGTGCCGCACTTTCGCGGCTGCTCGGGCCCGCTGAACCTGGCGCCGCGCGCCTACCACTCGGGCGATTTCGAGGAGATCGGCTGGATCCTGGGCCGGCTGCGCCAGCGCAGCGCCGCGCCGTTGCAGGCGGTGGGCATCTCGCTGGGCGGCAATGCGCTGCTGCGCTGGGCGCAGGAGGCCGGCGACAGCGCGGCCGCGGTGGCCAGCGCGGTGGTGGCGGTGTGCTCACCGGTGGACCTGGCCGCCAGCGGGCGGGCCATCGGCCGCGGCTTCAACCGGCAGGTCTACACCCGCATGTTCCTGCAGAGCATGAAGCCCAAGGCCCTGGCCAAGCTGGCCCAGCACCCGGGCCTGTTCAACCGCGACGCGATGCTGGCCGCCAGCGACCTGTACCAGTTCGACAACCTGTTCACCGCGCCGCTGCACGGCTTCAAGAACACCGACGACTACTGGGCCCGCGCGTCGGCCAAGCCGCACCTGGCGCGCATCCGCATCCCGGCGCTGGTGATCAACGCATTGAACGACCCCTTCGTGCCCGCCGCCAGCCTGCCGCGTGCCGGCGAGGTGGGCCGCTGCGTGCAGCTGTGGCAACCGCCGCATGGCGGGCATGTGGGCTTCCCGCAAGGGCGATTCCCCGGCCACCTGCACGCATTGCCGCAAGCCGTGGCAGGCTGGCTGGACCAGCACCGCTGACGCGGCGCGCCAAACCACCGGACCCCTCACCATGGACGACATCGTCAAGGCGGCTTTGAAGAAATGGCCCAATGTGCCGCACTGCCACGGCTGGCTGGCGCTGGACGCGCGTGGCGACTGGTACATGCGCGACGACCGCATCCAGGCCGCCGGGCCGTTTCCGCAGGTCAAGGGCAGCCGCATCGACCACGACAAGCTCAAGACCTTCATCGCCCGCAACTACCAGGCCGACGACAGTGGTTGCTGGCACTTCCAGAACGGGCCGCAGCGGGTGTATGTGCAACTGGAGGCCACGCCCTGGGTGTGGCGGGTGCAGTGGCCGGATGTGGCCGATACAGCCGCGTCAGACCAGGTGCCCAGCGTCACCAGCCACACCGGCCTGCCTGCCCAGGTGCAAGGTTGCTGGCTGGACGCCGAGGGCCGGCTCTACCTGGACACCGACCTGGGCTTGGGCCTGGTGCACAGCCAGGACATGCTGGACGCCGCCCGTGCCGTCGAGCAAGGCCTGTGGCAACCCCAGCCGCTGGAGGCAGCCGACGCGCCCCGGCGCTTCGGCTTCGTGCGCAACCCTGCGCCCTGAAACGACACAGCCGCCCGCAGGCGGCTGGGTTCCGGGGATGCGCGGTGCTTACTTCGACGCCGCAGCCGCCGGGGCCGACGCGGCGGCCGCAGCCGGCACGGCCGGCTCATCGAACTTGGCGCCGCCCTGGTTGGCGACGTAGACCACCGCGCGGCCGATCTCCAGGTCGCTGATCTCGCCGCCACCCTGGGCACCCATGGCGCCCTTGCCCTTCAGCGCCGAGGTCAGCAGCGCCTCATAGCCAGTCTTGACGCGCGGACCCCACGCGGCGGCATCGCCCAGCTTGGGTGCACCGGCTGCGCCAGACGCGTGGCAGGCAGCGCACTGGGCGGTGTAGACCTGCTCGCCGGTCTTCAGCACGACCGGGGCCGACGCATCCTTCAGCACGATCGAACCCACCGGCTGGATGCGCTTGGCCACCGATTCGGCCGTCATGCTGTCGCTGCCCGCACCCGTCTTGCCGCCGAAGTCGACGAAGTTGGCCAGCATGATGATCACCACGATCGGAACCACGAACGATGCCACCACGGCGACGATCAGTTGCTTGGGGGTGCGGATCGGGCCTTCGTGGTTGGCTTCGTGCTCGGTGTGCTGGGCGTCGCTCATGGGAGTCCTCGGGGTGGGCGCGGGTGTTGTCAGTGTGCAGGTCAGGGGAACGGCGTGCTGGCTTGATCAGCCGCAAGCCACCCCAAGCAAAACCAGTTGATTATAGAGTGGAGCCCCATGGCGGGCGGAGGGTCTGTGGCTGGCGTGCTGGCGTGGCAGGCTCTGGCATAGAATGATCGGCTGTCATCCCCGCTGCGACCGTGGTGAAGTGGATATCATTGGGCCCTCCGAAGGCTTAGTCGCAAGTTCGATTCTTGCCGGTCGCACCACCCTGGCGTCTGTACAGGCTGCAAGCCGCTTGTGGAGTAAGGCGTAAATTGGCGCGAAGCTTCGTTTACGGTTCACAGCAGCTTCAGCCAGTTAATCCTTGAAGCCGGCGCCGAGCGCGCCTTGGACATCGTGGGCTGCATCTGAGATTTCCTGACCCTCGTCGGTTGGTCAGTCTTGCAGTTGGGGTGATGACGCAACGGCAGCTTGGATCCGTTTGGCTGCCTCGGCGATCTCGGCCTTGAGCGATGCGCCCAGGTTTAGTGCCTTCAGCGGCGAGCGGATTCGAGGTTCACCGAGCATGCGTCTGAGCTCCATCAGCAGCACCGAGTGCAGTTGCGAGGGCAGCCACTTGAAGCCGGTGACTGCGGCAGCTCGCCTCAGCGTGGGTCTCACGCCGAGCCGAAGCGACTCCCGAACGACCATTTCCGCGTGCTGGAGGGCCTGGCTCTGCTCCTGCGAGCGCCGCTCTTGCTCTCGAGCCTGATGCGCGTCCCGCAGTTTCACGTAGTGCTCGTCATGGCGTGCCAGCGTGGAGGTGCTGGCCGACACCGCCTTGGCCACCGCCGCAATTGCGTATTTCAGCCCATCGTGGACGGCATTTCAGGCTGATGGTGGACGGGATTT
>JBBAPL010000066.1:0-26730 GCA_040400895.1 Aquabacterium sp. | reverse complement strand
CCCATGCCAGCCGCTTCCGGGTGACGCATGAGGTCCTGGCCTGCATGCTGGGCGTGCGCCGGGTGGGTGTGACGGTGGCGGCCGGCGCCTTGCAGCGCCAGGGCCTGATCGCCTACCACCGCGGCCAAGTGACCGTGGTCGACCGCACCGGGCTGGAAGCCGCCGCATGCCCCTGCTTTGCGCGCCAGCACCTGGCCTACCAGGCACTGCTGTCCTGAGCGTTGCCGGGCAGCCCGTCAATGGCGTGATCGGCCGGTGAGACCGAGCAGCAGCACCAGCGCCGCACCGCCAGCCGCGGCCCACAGCACGGCCTTGAGCGGTTCGTCCTGGATGTACCCCACGGTGCGCTCACCAGCGCGCTGGGCGCTGGCACGCATCTGACGCGAGCTGTCGCGCAGGGCGTCCAGACCCAGCTGGCTCAGGTGGCCGGCTTCGGCCTGCAACTGGCGGGCCGACTGCGACAGACCGTCCAGCGCCTGATGGGCGGCGTCAGCGCCCGCGTGGATGGCGGCGTCGCTGCGCTGGGTGGCGCGGTCGATCATGTTGCTGGCGGCGGTCACGGCGGAGGTGTCATTCATGGTGGTTCCTTGGGGCTTGGGGGGAAGGGGTCAGGACCTGCGGATCAGGCCGAACAGAAAGCTGAGCACCGCCAGGATCACGAACACGAAGAACAGGATCTTGGCGATGCCAACCGCGCTGGTCGCGATGCCACCGAAGCCGAACACGGCGGCGATGAGCGCGATGACGAGAAAGACGACGGCGTAATGCAGCATGGTGGGTTCTCCTGGGGACTTCGGCCGGTGGCCGTCGCGGTGCGATCAGTGTCTGGCCGGTCACCCTGCCGCCACAGCGGCCAGCTGGCCGCACGGCTGTAGGACGACAACCCCCGCGCCCGTCAGCCGAGTTCCACGGGCAGCACGCTCAGGTCGGCAGGCAGGCACACCTCGATGCAGGTGCCCTCCCCCGGCGCGCTGGCCAGGCGCAGGCTGCCGCATTCGGCCTGCACCCGGTAGCGCATGCCCACCAGGCCGCAGGCACTGCGCGGCAGCGCTGCGGGGTCGAAGCCCACGCCGTCGTCACGCACCACCAGCCGCACCTGGTTGCCGGCCTGGTGCAGGGCCAGCCACACCTGGTGCGCGCGCGCGTACTTGCTGATGTTGGTGATGGACTCCTGCACCAGCCGGTAGACCATCAACTCGGCCTGTGGCTGCAGTTGCACCGGCTGCAACGCACAGTGCACCGGGATGCCGGCCGCCAGCGAGAACTCATCGGCCAGGTTCTGCAGCGTGGGGACCAGGCCCAGCTGGCGCAGCGACGACGGGTGCAGGTTCTCGCTGATGTTGCGCTTGAGTTCGATCACGCCGTCCAGCGCCGCCACCAGGTGGGCCAGGCGCTCCAGCAACTCAGGCGGGCTGCCGGCCAGGCGGGCGCGGATGCGGGCAGCATCGAGCTTGGCCGATGTCAGCAAGGCACCCAGCTCATCGTGCAGGTCGCGCGCCAGGCGGGCGCGCTCGTCCTCCCGTGCGGTCTGCAGGTGCTGGGTCAGAGCCACCAGCTCGGCGGTGCGCAGGGCCACCTCGACCTCCAGCGCCAGGTTCTCGGCCTGCGCACGGCGCTGGCGCTGGGCCTGCTGCTGCGCCAGCGCCAGGCCCTGCCGGTGCACCAGGAACAGCGCCACCAGGCTGATCAGGCTGAGCACGGCCACGCCGATGCGCCCGAGCTGCAGGCTGGCCTGCAGGTCGCTGCCGCTGCCCGGCTGCTGCAGCACCACAGGCGCCAGCTGTGCCAGCATGCTGACGGTCTGCCGGTAGGCCAGCTCGCTGACGGCCACCATGGCCAGCGCGCCGGCCGTGGCCAGCGGCAGCACCAGCGGCCGGTGCAGCAGGATGTTCTTCAGGTTCATGGCCGTGCGGACGACGCCGAGCGCCGCTGCAGGTACCGCAGGCGGCCGCCGGTCATCGGGCCGGGCGGTCAGCGGACCAGCTGCAGTTGGTCATGCACCGCGCACCCCCCAGGCGTCCCCCAGGCGGCATGGTTGGCCAGCTCGCGCTCGGCACGGCTGCGGACCTGGCCGCTGAGCGTCACGCCCGTGCCCTGCACCCGCACCTGCACCCGCGTGGCGGGCCCGGCCATGCGCCGGCGGATGGCGGCCTCGATGGGGCGGGCATCCGGCTCGGCGGGCTGATCGGCCGCCGGGGTCGGGCCCTCGCGCATGCCGTCGGTCAGGCCCTGCACCCCTGGCAGCAGGTGCAGTGCCGACAGGATGTCCTGCTTCTGCCAGGGCCAGGCCAGCGGCCCGGTCAGGGTGACGCAGCCGCCCCGCACCGCCACCTGCACCGTTTGCACCGGCGGGTCCACCAGCCAGGCCAGCACGTTGCGGGCCGCGTGGGCGATGTCGCTGTCATGGCACAGACCGGCCGCGCCTGGCCTGGCGGTGAGCCGCAGGTCCAGCCCGCGCACGCCGGCCACCCGCCGGGCCGCGCGCTCGGCGCTCCAGCACTGCGCGCTGCTGGGCAGTTCACCGGCCAGCCGCACCACGCCGGCACTGCACTGCACCTGGATCGGCCCCGCCTGCACCGCAGGCTCCCACTGCAGTTCATCCTGCACGTCCTGGGTCAATTGCTGGTCGGTCTTCATGGTGGCTGCGCAGAGTCGAGGTGGCACAGCGTGGCAGGCACGGCCTCTGCAGTCTGTGCGTTGGGAGACCCACCCTGCGCTGCCCACCGAACAGACACCGCCGCGCCATCGCGTTACAAGCGCGCCGTGCATCCCGCCCCGCCACTGCCGGCAGACCCTGCCGACGACCCCAGTCTGCAGGACGGCACGGCCGTGGCCCACCGCCTGGGCTGCGACCCCGCCCACGGCCTGGGCCGCACCGAGGCGGCCAGTCGACTGGCCGCCGACGGCCCGAACCAGCTGCACACTGCAGCCGCCCCACCGGCGTGGCGCCGCGCCCTGGCACCGCTGGCCGAGCCCCTGTCGCTGCTGCTGACCGGTGCAGCCGCGATGTCGCTGGCGGTGTGGTGGCTGCAGGGCGCGATCGGCGCGCCAGTCGACAGCCTGGTGATCGCCGCCGTGGTGGTGCTCAACACCGGCATCAGCGCCTGGCAGCAGGCGCGTGCCGACCAGGCCGTGGCCGCACTGGCCCGGCTGAGCGCGGCCACGGCCAGCGTGCGCCGCAACGGCCAGTTGCTGCGGGTGCCCGCAGCCAGCCTGGTGCGTGGCGACCTGCTGGTGCTGGCCGAAGGCGACGCGGTGGCCGCCGACGCCCGGCTGCTGCGCGCCAGCAGCCTGGGCCTGCTGGAATCGGCGCTGACCGGCGAGAGCGCGGTGGTGGCCAAGCACAGCGACACCCTGCCGGCAGCGCGCGCCCTGGCCGACCGCAGCAACATGGTGTGGCAGGGCACGGCGGTGGCCCAGGGCCATGGGTTGGCGGTGGTCACCGCCACCGGCATGGCCACCGGCATGGGCGCCATTGCCCGCCTGCTGGACGACACCGTGCCACCGGCCACGCCGCTGCAGGCGGAAGTGGCCCGCCTGGGCCGCTGGCTGGGCTGGGGCGCCGCCGCCGTGGCGCTGGTGACGGTGGCCGCCGTGGCGCTGCTGGCCATGCCACGCAGCCTGGCCGACGCCTTGCCGCTGCTGCTGCTGGGCGTGTCATTGGCGGTGGCGGCGGTGCCCGAGGGGCTGGCGGCCATCGTGTCGGTGGTGCTGGCGCTGGGCGTTCAGCGCATGGCGCGCCACCATGCGGTGGTGCGGCAGCTGGCGGCGGTGGAGACGCTGGGCTGCGCGTCGGTCATCGCCACCGACAAGACCGGCACCCTCACCCGCGGCGAGATGACGGTGGTGCGCCTGGCCACCGCGTCGGGCCAGGCCCGCTGCAGCGGCACCGGCTACGGCCCGGGCGGCCAGGTGCTGCTGCCGGCCACCACCGACCTGCCGCTGCCGGCCAGCCCGCAGGCCGATGAGGCCGCCGCCCTGCTGGGCTGCGCCGCGTTGGCCAGCAACGCCAGCGTGCACCAGGACAAGCATGGCGCCTGGGTGGCCCAGGGCGACCCCACCGAAGCCGCGCTGGGTGTGGCCGATGCCAAGCTGGGTGACCGGCGCTGGCCGGCCCAGCGCCACACCCGCTTCGGCGAACTGGCCTTCAGCGCCGAGCGCCAGCGCATGGCCACCCTGGTGCGCGACCACCAGCGCGCCGATGCACCGATGCTGGTGTGCAAGGGCGCGCCCGCGGTGGTGCTGGCCCGCTGCACCCAGCGCTGGGTGGGTACAGCCCTGCAGGCGCTGGACGCCGCCCAGCGCGACCAGTTGCTGGCCGAGGTGGCCACGCTGTCAGGCCAGGCACTTCGCACCCTGGCCGTGGCCAGCCGCGACCTGACGGCTGCCGAGGCCGCGGCAGCACCCAGCGACGCGCTGGAGCAGGGCCTGGCCTGGCGCGGCGTGCTGGGCCTGATGGATCCGCCCCGACCCGAGGCCGCCGCCGCCATCGCCCAGGCGCAGCAGGCCGGCATCCGGCTGGTGATGATCACCGGCGACCACCCGGCCACGGCACTGCGCATCGCCGCCGACCTGGGCCTGGCGGCGGCCGGTGCCTCAGCCCTGGTCGGCCCGCAGATCAGCGCACTGGACGACGCCGCGCTGGCCACTGCCGCCCAGTCCAGCAGCGTGTTCGCCCGTGTCGCGCCCTCGCAGAAGCTGCGCCTGGTGCGTGCGCTGCAGCAAGGCGGTGCGGTGGTGGCGATGACCGGCGACGGCGTCAACGACGCGCCGGCGCTGCGTGCGGCCGACATCGGCGTGGCCATGGGCCTGGCCGGTACCGAGGTCAGCCGCCAGGCCGCCCGCATGGTGCTGACCGACGACAACCTGGCCACCCTGGTGCAGGCCGTGCGCGAGGGGCGCGGCGTGTTCGACAACCTGCGCAAGACCCTGCACTACCTGCTGTCGTCCAACCTGGGCGAGGTGCTGGTGGTGCTGGGCGGCGTGCTGGGTGCGGGCCTGCTGGGGCTGGGTGTGCCCGGCGGCGCCGTGGTGCTGCCGCTGCTGGCCACCCAGGTGCTGTGGATCAACCTGGTGACCGACAGCGGCCCGGCCCTGGCCCTGGGCGTGGAGCCGGTCGACCCGGCGGTGATGCAGCGCCCGCCGCGGCCGCGCCAGGCGCGGCTGGTGGACGCGCCGCTGACCTGGGCGGTGCTGCGCGGTGGCCTGCTGATGGCGGCGTTGACGCTGCTGACGCTGGACGCCTTCCTGCCCGGCGGCCTGCTGCCCGGCAGCGGCAGCATCGACCTGGCCCGCACCGCCGCCTTCAGCACCCTGGTGCTGGGCCAGCTGTTCAACGCCCTGGCCTGCCGCAGCGCCACCGCCAGTGCACTGACGGGCGGCTTCGGCAACCCCTGGCTGGGGGCGTCGATCGCGCTGGGCGCCGCGCTGCAGGTGGCGGTGGTGCATCTGCCGCTGCTGAACCAGGCCTTCGGCACGGTGCCGATGTCGCCCGCCCAATGGGCCGGCTGCGTGGCCATGGCCAGCGGCATGCTGTGGGGCAGCGAGCTGCGGAAGTGGCTGGTGCGGCAGCGGGCCGCCCGCAGCAGCTAGACGGCAGCGCTGGTCAGCGCCGGCCAGCGGCGATGGCGATGCCGTCGGCGATGCGCGGCAGCAGCGGCAGCGGCAGGTCATGCCCCATGCCGGGCACCAGGTCGAGCGTGGCACCGGCAATCTGGCTGGCCAGGTGGTGGCCGGCAGCGGGCGGCGCCAGCGGGTCGTCGGCGCCGTGGATCACCCGCGTGGGCTGGCGGATCTGTCGCAGCAGCGGCGTGCGGTCGCCGTCGGCCACGATGGCCAGCAGCTGGCGTGCCGTGCCGGCCGGGCGGTAGGCCCGCTGCACCGTGGCCTCCAGCCGCTGGCGCAGCCGCGCCGGGTCGGGCCGGTAGCCAGGGCTGCCGATGGTGTGGATCAGGCCTTCGAGGTGGGCCACCACATCGGCCACTGCCGTGCTGCGCGGCCTGGCCAGCAGAGCCTGGCGCACCCGCATGCTGGGCTGCGGCAGGTGGCGGGCACCGCTGGTGGTCATGATCAGGGTGAGGCTCTTGACCCGCTGCGGGTGCCGCACCGCCATCTGCTGGGCGATCATGCCGCCCATCGACGCGCCGCACACATGCGCCGCCGGGATGCCCAGCGCGTCGAGCACGCCCACCGCGTCGTCGGCCATGTCGCGCAGCTGGTACGGGGCGGGCACCGGCAGGCGCAGGGTGTAGCGCAGCATCGGCGCCACCATGCCGGGCATGCCCAGGTGGTCGTGGCCGTCGCTCAGGCCGACATCGCGGTTGTCGAAGCGGATGACGCGGAACCCGCGCGCGACCAGGTCGGCCACCAGTTCGTCAGGCCAGGCCACCAGCTGCATGCCCAGGCCCATGACCAGCAGCACCGGCTCGCCGCCGGCAGGGCCCTGCACATCCACCTCGATCTGCAGGCCGTTCGCTTGAATTTTCATGCCTTGATGGTACGGGCGCGTCTGGTCGGCGGTTGGGCGGCAGGTTTCGGGGCGAGCTTGCGGGCCGCGGACGCCGGCTTGACAGCTGGCGTCACCGCACCGCTGACAGCGCCCTGCACCGCCCGCTTCACCATGCCGCCCACCATGCCGCCCACCAGGCTGCCGACCTTGCCGCTCACGCTGCTGATGCCGCCCTGGATGCGCTTGCCCGCCCGGCCGGCCACCGCGCGGCCGGTGTCGGCCAGCGTGGGCGGGGCGTTGATCTCGTCGTCGAGCACACACAGGTCGTCGAAGGCCACCCGCAGCGCGTCGGCCAGGGTGCGCACGTCGGGCATGGCGGCGGCGTCGGCCATCAGGCCGAAGTCCATCTGCTGGTCGTAGCTCTGCACCGTGATGTTCAGCGCCATGCCGTGCACCACGATGCTGGTCGGGAAGTTGGCCACCATGCGCGCACCGGCCATGAACAGCGGCACCGGCGGGCCGGGCACGTTGCTGATGACCAGGTTGGCCACCTGGGGGATGCGGTCGGCCACCCGGGCCTTGCCGTACAGCGCGGTCAGCGCCTCCATCAGCCAGGGCACGCCGATCGACGGAAAGTCGGTCGGCAGCACGCGCTTCAAGCCGCCCACGGTGGCCTTCATCGCGCTGGTGGCCTGCTTGACATGGGCCAGGCGCTTGCGCAGGTCGGCCACCTGGGTGCCCAGGCTGACCAGGCTCATCGACGCCTGGTTGTCAGCACTGGTGTCGCCCTTGGCGCGCAGCGAGATCGGCACCGCCGCCACCAGGCTCTTGCGCGGCACGCCGCCGTGCTGGCCCAGCCAGCGCCGCAGCGCGGTGCCGCACAGCAGCAGCACGATGTCGTTGAGCGTGGCGTCGTGGGTGCGGGCGCTGGCCTTCAGCCGGGCCAGCGGCAGGCTGATGGCGGCAAACGCGCGGCCGGCGCCCACGCTCTGGTTGAGCACGGTGCGCGGGGCCAGCGTCAGGTTCGACGGCGTGGCCTGGTCGCCGGCCAGCAACTGGCTGCGCTGCAGTGCCGCGCCCGCGGCGCCGGCCAGCGCCTTGGCGGTGCCGGGTAACTGCTTGACGATCTGCGCCACCTGGCTGGCTTCATTGGCGATGGCGCCACGCAGCATCTCCTGCCAGCCCAGCTGGAACACCTTGCTGCGGCTGCTGGGGCGCGCATTGGCGATGGTCGCGAAGTCCCGCCCGGTGGCCTGAAGATCCAGGATGACCTGGGCCAGCGCCACGGCCGCCTGCCCATCCACCGCTGCATGGTGGAACTGGGTGTACAGCCCCACCCGGCGGCTGCCGTCGGGCGCGTTGGCCAGGCCTTCGAGCACATGCATCTTCCACAGCGGCTTCTTGCGGTCGAGCAGCACCGGGTGCAGCCGGGAGACGGCTTCTTCCAGCGCTGCCTGGCCGTCGCCCAGCTTGGCCGACGGCGGCAGCTTGATCTCGACGATGTGGTCCCGCAGGTCGGGGTCGGCGTCCACCCAGGCAGGGTTGGCCAGGTTCAGCGGCATCCACCACAGCCGGCGGCGCAGCACCGGCGCGGCCGGCAGCCGGCTGGCGATGTGGCTGCGCAGCCGGGTGACGAACTTGCCGGCCTGGCCGGGCGGGATCTCGAAGACATGCAGGGCGCCGACATGCATCGGCATCTCGGGTGTCTCGAGGTGGAGGAAGGTGGCGTCCAGGCCGGAGAGCTGCTTCATGGTGCGGACCATGCTAGCCCCGCTGGCGGGCGGCCGCGCCCCGGGGTTTCACCCGGCGCGGGGACACCATCGCGCCGGCTGCACCGCGCGTCCGGTGCCCGTCAGCGCCGGATCTCGCGCCAGACGTTCTTGGCCGGTGGAATCAGCAGCTTGTTGCTGAGTTCGCGCCGGAACAAACCGTTGTCGGTGGTGTGGCTGGTGCCCACCAGTTGGCCACTCGAGACCCGCAGGATCGACAGACGCGACGAGTTGGCGTTGTTGGAGATCAGGACCGATGTGAACGCGCCGTTGTCCGTCTTCTGGCCGGTCTGCACATTCACCAGGTAGGCGTAGGAACTCTGCGTGCAGTCGCTGCCGTTGTTCATGTTGGTGGTGAAGCCGACCGCACCGTAGGCCACGACCGGCGTGGTGTTCGCATGCTCGCCAGCCGGCAGGTCGAAATACCAGCCCTGGCCAGTCGTCCAGTCGACTGCCGCGCCGGTCAGTTCGGGTGTGGCGCCGCGGGTGTAGGTCTGGGGCACCAGCGAGGTGCGTGCATTGCTCAGCGTGGTGCCCTTGTCGGCGATCGCATAAAACGACTGGCGCCGGGTGCCGCCGAAGTCGGTGATGTCCAGCAGCCGGCCGGTGCCCAGCAACAGCACCCGCTTGTCGCCGATGCTGACGAGCTCGGGGGCTGCGGTCACCGGCTGGGCGTTGCCGGACCCGTCCTTCAGCGTTGCCAGCTTGACCGTGGTGCCGGTGTCCAGGTCGAAGTGCCACACATTGCCGAGCAGGTCGCCGCCATAGACGTGGCGCACGGTGCCGTTGGTCTCCCGGAAGCCCGACACGTGGGTCAGCCCGGCCTCGGCGGCCGTGGAGCCGTCGGCGGTGACGAAGGTTCGCAGCACTTCACCGGTGGTTGCATTGAGCATCCACATGCGGCCTTTGCCGTCACCGGTGGTGGTGGCGTTGTCATAGCCCGAGGTCAACAGCACGACGTCGCCCTGGGTGGCGGTCTTGGCGATCACCGGCACACCGTAGCTGAAGCCCATCAAGGCCAGGTTGGTGGTGTCGGTGGCCGACGGAAACTGCCAGATCGCCGACGCCGCCAGGGATGCTGCCGTCTTGTCTCGCGGGCTGCTCACGTCCAGCGCGTAATAGCCACGTGCCGCGCCGCCCAGGCCGGCCACCAGGAGGCGTCTGCCGCTGGAGGCCAGCTTGGCCACGGAGGGCGTGGCATCGAGCTTGGTGCGGAAGGTGTACTCGCGGCCGCTGATCCTGCCCAGGTTGGGCAGCGCACGGGGAGGCACATAGGCCCAGTGCTCCTGGCCGGTGTCGGTGTCGAAGGCATGCAGCATGCCTTCGCCGGACGCCACATAGATGATCTTGTCGGTGCGGCTGATCACGGGCTCGGCGTTGATCACGGGGCCGATCAGGCTGCCGCGCGTGCGGAAGACGGTGCCCTCGCCCGTGCGGCTGCCGCGCAGGTAATTCACGACATCGGCATCCGTGCCCCAGGCACCGGCAGGGTTGACGATGGCGCCGACATTGGCCGCGGTGAAGTCGACGCCCACGCTGCCGTTGTGGCTGGCAATGACCCGGGTGGTCCAGTCGCGATCGCGCAGCAAGGCCGCCGCGCTCCAGGATGCTTCGCTCGACACCGCGGCCGTGGCCACGTTGATCGGGTTGGCGGTCAGGTCGCCGACCCAACCAGCCGGATTGAAGCTGCCGAGGTAGGCCTTCAGGTCGCCACGGTCAAGGTTGATCGAGCTGACAGCGAAGCTGCTCTGTGCACCCACCTGGCTGAGGATGTCGTTCAGGCCGTCGCGGATGCGCTGTGCGGTCTCTTCGGGCGTGCTGGCGGTGTACATCTGGCCCCGCCCGTTGATGGTGGCATGCCAAAGGTCGTCCACCGAGGTGGGCGATCGGTTCTGGTCGGGGTTCGGCCAGGCCGATGCGCTGGTCGGCCAGGGCGTGCCGTTGCCGTCCCACAGCGTGCCCCGCGCACCCATGGTCAAACCATAGGTGTTCATGTGCAGATTGGTGTTGCGGTCGGTCGGCGTGGTTTCCACCCGGCCTGCCGTCAAGGTGGGGCGCAGGTTGATGGTGTAGTAGCCCAGGGCAATGTCGGCCAGGGAGCCCCCGTAGATCGACAGGTAGGGCGCTGCCGCCGCCCAGGTCGACTGCGAGTAGCTCGGCACCGACCCACCCGAGGCGTTGGCAAAGCCGTAGGTCACGATGAAGGCCGTGTTGCGCTGGCAGGCGTACTGCACGATGTTGGTGTTGGTACGGAACTGCTCGCCGATGTGGCTGAGCGTGGCCCGCGTGGGCGTGCCGCCAGCGCCGTCCGTCTGGTAGAAGATGCCCGCCACGCGCCTGCCGTTGGTGGCCGACGATGCCGAGTCGGTGTCGTACATGGTCACCGTACCCAGACTGTTGAAGACGGCCACGCCCAGCCGCATGCCGGTCAGGCTCTCCATCGTCTCGCCCATGGCTGCCGACAGCATCAGCTTGCGCTTGCGGTAGTAGGTGAACCAGTTGGCGAAGTTCTGCATCTCGTCCGCATAGCTGCGGCCCGATGGAAAACTGACACCCGACTTGATCTCGTAGCGCTTGAGCCGGTCGCCGTTGGGCGCGTTGGTGCAGCCGCTGGTGTCGCTGGTGTCGAGATCGCACGACTCCTTCACCCAGTAGGTCGCCGGCCAGAACGGGATGTTGGCCCGGTAGACCGACCCGGCGGGCACGGTCTGCCCGGTGCTGGCCGTACCGGGCGTGCATCCGCCCGAGGTGCAGAAGGTGGCCCCGGCGGGGATGCGCATGCCCGGCATCATGGTGAACACGGTGTTGGTCGCCGTGCTGCTGCGCAGCGCGGTCAGCGCGTAGGTGGTGCTGCCGTTCAATGGATGGGATCTCGCCGCATCTGGGTTGGCATTGGAGAAGGTGACGCTGGCGCTGGTGTAGCCTGGTGGCCACGGGGCATAGGTGATGCGCGGGTTGTAGTAGAGCGGGTTGAATGCACTGGACCGCAGGAATGCCAGTTGCGGTGTCGGCGCGATGGCGAAGTGGTCGTTGCTGCTGTCCGAATAGGTGCGCTGGCCGGTGCCAGTGCCATTGGGAAACAGATAGACGAACTTGCGCCAGGTGGTGGTGGCGTCACCCGCCGGATTGAAGTGCGGCGAGCTCACGGCGCGCAGGCTCGCGATGGGGTGCGCCGCGTCCACCCCCCAGCCAGTGGCGCTGCTGTAGTTCCACCACAGCGCGCCGTCGTTGGTGGGCAGCATCACTTCCGCGTCCATCGAGCCCGAATCGTCCAGCCCGAAGATCACATTCGGCTTGGCCAGCAGCGATGTTTTCAGCGGCAGTTCCGCCAGGTCGGTAGCCTGCGTCGCAATGCACCACAGCAGCCCGCAGGTGGCCAGGATGGCCTGGCAGTTCGTCAGTCGATGGGTCATGGTGTGGTCCTGATCGTGCGGGGTCAGCCGCCCTTGGTGACCAGCGCCTGGGTCCAGACCTGGGTGTCCTTGGGCCCGACCACCCGGACGGTGACCCGGAACTGGCGTGAATTGGCCGGATCCGGGGGTTCGGCACCTTCACGGCTGCTCTCGGTCTGCAACACCTGCTTGATCAGGCATTGGCGGGGCGTGTCGGTGACCGGGGCCACGCTGCAGAGACGGTCGACCACATAGCGCACGCTGTAGTTGCCGACCACCACCTCGGGCGCGCTGCTCCAGGTGACCGTGGGCACACCGCTGCTGTCGGTGGGCTGCGTGGTGGGAAAGTACCAGCCGCCCCGCGCAGCGTCTTCGCCCGGCAGGTCTCGCACCGCCATGAAGGCGCTGTTCAAGCCCACTTCGGATGCCTGCATGGCAGCGTCGCTGGAGGCCGCATTGCCCCCGGCCAGGGTGCTGACCTCGGCCACGCGGGCCATGGCCAGCGCGCCAGCCAGCATCACCGCCAGCAGGATCAGCACCAGCAACACGCTGTTGCCGCGTTGACCGAAGGCGAAACGCCCGCCCAGCCGTTGCTTCGTCATGCGGGCACCTGACCCCAGACCAGATTGCGCAGCGGCACCACCAGCGTGGAACTGCGGTAACGGAAGCAGCGCCAGTTGGTGACGTCGGGCTCGATCTCCATCTCGAAGAGCCTGGGCTTGGCCTCGCTGGCCGTGCACTCCCCACCGGCGTCCGGCTTCTGCTGCTGGGGCACCCGCGTCACGACGCCCAGACGCAAGGCGCGCACGCGGCTGATGTTGGTGGAGGTCAGGCTGCTCCAGCCCGAATCGGTGGGGTCTTGCCAGGCCTGCAGCGTGGTGCCGCCGCTGGCCGACACGCCGTACTCGGCACGCAGCGCAATCACATTGCGCACCAGCACGGCAGAGGCACCGGTCATCGGCTGTTCCAGCACCAGGTTGCCATCCACCAACCGGTACCGGTTCCACTGGAGCTGGCCCAGCAAGGTGGTGCGGGCCCGCGCCGGGTAGGCAGGTGCGGTGGTGAAGGCGGCACCGTTGTGCTCGCCGGCAGCCGCGAAGGTCAGCTCCTGGGGCGTGTCCACGGTGCCCGCCGCCACAGCGGTGACGCTGCGCACCGTGCACAAGCCGGTGGTGGACGGCGCCAGCAGCACGGCCTGACCGACGGCGGCCGGCAGCGTCGTCTCCATGCTGGCCTGGCCGCCACTGCTGGCGTTGACGATGGGCAGGCTGGCGCCGGCAATGACATCCGTCGCGTAGAACACGTCGATCTGGTCATGGCCCTGGGCCCGGCTGATGCTCAATGGCACGAAGCTGGTGCCGTTGAACAGGACGGATGGGCCGAAGCTCAGATTCAACTTGTCGCACAGAGGCCGCCGGCCATCGAAGAAGCCCAGTCCTGCGGCAGCCACGTCGTTCTTGATCGCCCCCAGTGCAGCGCCGGCATTGATGACCCCGACGCCGGCAACCGTGCCCTGGCGCTGCTCGCTCGCAAAGATGCGCAGGCTGCTCAGCGCGGCCAGGCTGACGAGCAGGCCGATCACCAGCCCGATCATCAGCTCGACCAGCGACAGCCCGCGCTGGCCTGAGTGGGCAATGTGATGGTCAGCGCACATCGGTGCTCAACCGCAGGATGTGGGGATCGGACCCGCCCTTGCCGGTCCAGGTGACGGCCACCGTGAAACGCTGGGTGGCCGCGTCCAGCTCTGCCACGGCCGTGTCGTCACCGGGCAATGCGGCCAGGGTGCGCAACTTCCAATCGGCCGCACGTTGGGCGGCCGCCTCGCTGGCGCAGGTGCCAGGGTTGGGCAGCGTGTAGCAGCCAGCGTTGCCGGTGTCCACCAGCACCGTGCTGAGCAGTTCGTCGGCCAGTTGGGTGGCGGTCACGCGGGTGCGTGAGTCCGTGGTCTGCGCCAACAGGTTGGTCTGGAAGCGGACCAGACCCAGCATGCCAAAACTGAGAATGGTCACCGCAATCAGGCCTTCCAGCAGGCCCATGCCACGCTGGGACAGGCGTTGCGGGCACCGCAGCGTCGGAGTGGCCGACTGCCTCATGGGCAATCCAGCCGGTTGACGCACAGGCGCACGCTACCGCCGCCGTCCACACGCAGGCCAGGGCAGCGCAACTCGGCCGAGCAGGTGACTCCGCTCTTGCCGATGTCGATGGCCGTGGCCGTGCCAAACGGCAGGGGCATGCCACGGCTGTTGAAGTCGACCTGCGCAGCGGCCTGCGCCGACAAGCCTTCCCCCAGCGCGCGCCGGCGCAGCAGGGTGCCCTCGTCGCCGTCGCTCATGTCGCGGACCTGGATGTCGCTGCCATCGACGATCAGGCGTGTGGTCATGTTGCGCTTGAGCGCCTCGCCCTGGGCGTACAGCGTTTCGGCGTGCAAGGCGTTGCCTGCCTCGCGCAGCCGGGTGTTGACCATGTAGTCGCCCATGTACGGCACGGCCATGCCGAACAGAATGACCGTGATCGCCAAGGTGGCCAGCAGTTCAATCAGGGTCAGGCCCTGGCGCGGGGCGATCAGGTGTCGCATGTGACCCCCTTGAGGCTCCAGCAATCGGTGGTGGGCGTCCCCTTGGGATGGGCCACGGTGCACCGCGCGGCGTTGTGGTCGATGGAGTAGGTGTAGCCGTCGAGCACGCCCGTGCCGGTGGCGGTGGCGGTGAAGCCCTGGCCACCGCCGCTCAGTGCACAGGTGATGCCGTAGTTCGCTGCAGTGGGCAGCGCCACACGGCAGTCGCCGGCGCCATAGTTGCCGGTGTCCTGGTAGCCCTGCTCCATCCGCATGGCGTAAGAGCTCAGCGCCTCCAGCCCCGCCGGAAGACGCGAACGGGTGATGTAGGCGTTGTAGGACGGCAGGGCGATGCCTGCGAGGATCGCCACCACAGCGATGGTGACCATCAATTCGACCAGGGTGAAACCAGACCGGCGGACAGGGGCCATGGGGTGACTTCAGGCAGCGCGCCGGTGATGCCCGCGGCGGCTTCAGGCGGAACCCGGATCTGGAACCGTGGTCCAGACCAACCGGGTCTCTTCATTGGTATCGGCAGGTCCGATGGCAAACTTGACCCCGACAGGCCATGGCCTTGTAACCAATGGTGAGATCAAGCGGGTAGGGTTTTGGCCCGGGGCATGGCCCCGGGGTATCACCCCGCGGTGCGGATCGTCTGGCCCATCCGGTCAGCCGCACCAGGGTGCGCTGCCACAGCGGCAGGCTCTGCCAGAAGTCCAGGGCGCGGCGGGCAAACCAGCGACCCTGGTCGGTGATGCAGTCACAGGCCACGCCATGGAAGCCCGCCCGGTTCTGGAACGGGGCGATCAGCCCGAAGTGCAGCAGGGTGTGGAACGAGCAGCGCAGCGGCGCACCGTTGCGCTGGCAGCCGCAGGACGCATCACGGACCCGCACCAGCACATGGCCGTCCAGCCGTTGGCGTCAGCCCGGCAGGCGGGGCTGGATCAGATCCCAGCGGTTGCCGCACAGGTCTTCGAACACCGCCACGGTGCCGTAGGGCTCGTGGCGCGGCGCCTCGGCAAAGCGCACGCCGTGGGCCAGCATGTGGGCATGCTGGGCTGCAAAGTCATCGGTGTGCAGGAACAGCCCCACGCGGCCGCCAAACTGGTCGCCCACCTGGGCGCGCTGGCGGTCATTGGTCGCACGCGGCAGCAGCAACGCACCGCCCTGCCCACCCGGTGGCGCCACCACCACCCAGCGCTTGCCTGCGCCCTGGTCGGTGTCTTCCAACAGGTTGAAGCGCAGCGCACGGGTGAAGAACTGAATGGCGGCGTCGTAATCGGCCACCAGCAGCGCAAACAGCGCGACGCGGCCGGTCGTCATGCAGGCTGTCCTGCGGCCCCGGCAGTGCGGCGCTCCCGCAGGGCCAGCCATTCATTGAACAGCAGGGCGCTGATCACCAGCGCGCCACCGGTCAGCGCGTTCGGGCCGGGGACCTCGCCAGCACCCAGCCAGGCCAGCAACACGCCGAAGATCACCTCCAGCAGGGCCAGCAGGGAGATCTCGGGCGCCGGCAGCACGCGGGTGAGCGCCACTGCCAGCAGGCAGGGGATGGCCAGCTGGAACACGCCCAGCCCGGCCAGCAGGCCCAGGTCATGCGGTGTGGCCGAGAACGGCAGCGCCATCGGCAGCGTGACGGCGGCCGACAACAGTGCGCCAATCAGCACAGCGGGCAACATGTCGGGTTCGCGCGCCAACGGGTCGGCGGCAGGCCGCTGGTGGTGACGTTGGTGCAGGTGCTGCAGCAGCACCCAGTTGATGGCGCCGGCAATCGGCACGCCCAGGGCCACCAGGGCGCCGGTCATCGACGCGCCCGGCGCCAGCGCCTGCTGGCCGAACATCCAGGCAATGCCCAACCCGGCCACGCCGATGGCCACCCAGGTGCGCGCCGGCAGCGCATGGCGCAGGAAGACGCGGGCGAACAGGGCGGTGAGCAGCGGCGCGATCGACATCGTGATCAGCACCGTGGCCACCGTGGTCAGGGTGATGGCCAGCATGAAGTTGGTGTACATCACCATCCAGCACAGGCCAGACACCCACAGCGCCGTGCCGCCCTGGCGCAGGTCGGCCCACAGCCGCGGGCCACGCATCCACCCCAGCGCCACCACCAGCGCCAGCGCGTTGAAGGCGCTGCGCCAGAACGTCACCTCAAAGCTGCGCGCCACCTCGAGATGCCGCGTGACCACCCCCGCCGTGCTCCACATCAGTGTGACGAGGAGCATCAGCGACACGGCCCTGCCGTGGGTCATGCTGCTTCGCGCGAAGCTTTCCGACGTTCGTGTTCGCTCAGGTGCCGCTTGCGCACCCGCACCGACTTGGGCGTGATCTCGACCAGTTCATCCTCTTCGATGAACTCGACGCCGTACTCCAGCGTCAGCTCGATCGGCGGGGTGATCTTGATCGCGTCTTCCTTGCCGCTGACGCGGAAGTTGGTCAGCTGCTTGGTGCGGGTGGCATTCACCACCAGATCGTTCTCGCGGTTGTGGATGCCGACGATCATGCCTTCGTACACCGGATCGTTCGCCTTGACGAACATGCGGCCACGGTCGTCCAGCTTGCCCAGCGCGTAGGTGAAGATCTCGCCCGCGTCCATGCTGATCAGCACGCCGTTCTTGCGGCTGGCGATGTCGCCCTTGTGCGGCTCGTAGCCGTCGAAGATGTTGCTGATCAGGCCCGAGCCGCGGGTCAGGTTGAGAAATTCGTTGGTGAAGCCAATCAGACCACGCGCCGGGATGCGGTACTCCAGGCGCACGCGGCCACGGCCATCGGGCTCCATGTTCACCAGCTCGCCCTTGCGCTCGCCCAGGGCCTTCATCACGCCGCCCTGGTGGATCTCTTCGACGTCGGCCGTCACCAACTCGATCGGCTCGCACTTCTCACCGTCGATGGTGCGGAACACCACGCGCGGCTTGCTCACTGCCAGCTCATAGCCTTCGCGGCGCATGTTCTCCAGCAGGATGGTCAGGTGCAGTTCACCGCGGCCCATCACCTCGAAGATCCCGTCCTCGCTGGTTTCGGACACACGCAGCGCCACGTTGCTCTGCAATTCCTTCTGCAGCCGGTCCCAGATCTGGCGGCTGGTGACGTACTTGCCTTCGCGGCCCGCCAGCGGGCTGGTGTTGACGCAGAAGTTCATCGTCAGCGTCGGCTCGTCGACCTTCAGCATCGGCAGCGGCATGGGGTTGGCGGGGTCGGTGACGGTGACGCCGATGCCGATGTCCTCGATGCCATTGATCAGCACGATCTCGCCCGGGCCAGCATCGGTCACCTGTACCCGGTCCAGGCCCTGGAAGGTCAGCACCTGGTTGATGCGGCCGGAAATCGCCTTGCCATCCGGGCCTTCCATCACGGCCACGTTCATGCCCGGCTTGATGGTGCCCTGGCTGATGCGGCCCACGCCGATGCGGCCGACGAAGGTGGAGTAGTCGAGCGCCGAGATCTGCAACTGCAGCGGCGCCTCCGGGTCACCGCTCTGTGCCGGCACATGCTTCAAGATGGTCTCGAACAGGGCCGACATGTCGGGGCCCCACTGCTCGCCACGCTCACCCTCGACCAGCGACGACCAGCCGTTGATGCCCGAGGCGTACACCACCGGGAAGTCCAACTGCTCGTCGTTGGCACCCAGCTTGTCGAACAGGTCGAAGGCAGCGTTGATGACGGCGTCAGGCTTGGCGCCCGGCTTGTCGACCTTGTTCACCACCACGATCGGCTTCAGGCCCAGGGCCAGCGCCTTCTTGGTGACGAAGCGCGTCTGGGGCATCGGGCCCTCCTGCGCGTCGATCAGCAGCACCACGCCGTCGACCATGCTCAGCGCCCGCTCCACCTCGCCGCCGAAGTCCGCGTGGCCCGGGGTGTCGACGATGTTGATGTGGGTGCCTTCCCAACTGACGGCGCAGTTCTTGGCCAGGATGGTGATGCCGCGCTCACGCTCGATGGCGTTGCTGTCCATCACGGTGTCGACCACCTTTTCATGGTCGGCGAAGGTGCCGCTCTGGCGCAGCAGTTGGTCGACCATCGTGGTCTTGCCATGGTCGACGTGCGCGATGATGGCGATGTTGCGGATTTGCAGGGTCATGGTGGTTCTCGTGAAGATTCAGGCTGCTGCTTGAAGCGGCTCGGGTGCAGGGTGTCGTGAAGAGCTCAACAGCGACTGCACCTCGGCGGGGCTGAGCAGGCGGTCGGGGATCAATTCCCCGGCCGTGATGTGGGCGCTTCCAAGAAACGCGCCAGGCTGCGGGCCGTAGACACGCAGCGCGGGATGGTCAGGCAATAGCAACCGTCGCCGCAGCCCGGTGAGGAAGCGGCCGGCCTCCGCCGCGTCCAGCGTGGTCATCGGCCAGTCGGCCAGCAAGGCATCCACCGGTTGCAGCAGGGCTTCGCGTTCAGACTCGCTCATGGCTTCCAGGTTGGCCAGCGTCACGGTCCCAGCCAGCGCCAGCGGCCCGCTGGCGGTGCGGCGCAGGGCCGACAGGTGGGCACCGCAGCCCAGCGCCTCGCCGATGTCCTCGGCCAGGGTGCGGATGTAGGTGCCCTTGCTGCAACGCACATCGATCACCACTTCAACATCGTGCCAGCCGACGATGTCGATGGTGTGAATGCGCACCTGGCGCGGCGTGCGCGCCACCACCACTCCGGCGCGGGCGTACTCGTACAGCGCCTTGCCGTCTTTCTTCAGCGCCGAATGCATCGGCGGCAACTGGGAAATGGGGCCGGTGAAGCGCGCCACTGCCGCCTGCAGCGCGGCGGCATCCACCGCCACCGGGCGCTCTTCAACCACAGCGCCTTCGCGGTCACCGGTGCTGGTGCGCTGGCCCAGGCGCAGCGTGGCGCGGTAGGCCTTGTCGGCATCCAGGCTGACCTGGCTGAACTTCGTGGCCGCACCAAAACAGAGCGGCAGCAGACCGGTGGCCAGGGGGTCGAGCGTGCCGGTGTGGCCAGCCTTCTCGGCGCGCAACAGCCACTTGGCCTTCTGCAAGGCGTCGTTGCTCGACCAGCCCAGCGGCTTGTCGAGCAGCAGCACGCCGTGCAGGGCACGGCGCGCGATGCGGGGGCGGGCGCCTTGGGCCACGAGCGTCAGTCTTCCTTGGCCCGCGTGCTGTTCGCTTCGCGGATCAGCGCACTCAGTTCGGCCGCATGCTCGGTCGTGCGGTCGAACTGGAAATGCAGCGTCGGCACGGTGTGGATCTGCAGGCGCTTGAACAGGCCGTTGCGCAGGAAGCCGGCGGCCTCGCTCAGCCCGGCCTCGCACTCTGCCGTGTCGCCCACCAGCACCGAGAAGTACACCTTGGCATGGGCGTAGTCAGGCGTGACCACCACGCTGTTGATGGTGACCATGCCGATGCGCGGGTCCTTCAGGTCGCGGATCAGGTCGGCCAGATCGCGCTGGATCTGGTCACTGACACGCAGGCTGCGGTTGGGGATGGCACGTTTGTGGCGCATGGTGGGTTCCTGGGGGTGTCCATAAGCACAAACCCCGCCGTCTTTTCAGAGGCGGGGTTTGCAGTCAGGAGCAAATCCGCCTTACAGCGTTCGGGCGACTTCCTTGACCTCGAAGAACTCCAATTGGTCGCCCTCGGCGATGTCGTTGTAGTTCTTCAGCTTGATGCCGCACTCGAAGCCTTCGGCCACTTCGCGCACATCGTCCTTCATGCGTTTGACCGAATCGATCTCGCCGGTGTAGATGACCACGTTCTGGCGCAGCAGGCGGAACTTGGCGTTGCGGCGCGCCACACCCGACATGACCATGCAACCGGCCACCGTGCCGATCTTGCTGGCCACGAACACCGTGCGGATCTCGGCCGAACCGATGACCTCTTCACGCTGCTCGGGCGCCAGCATGCCGGTCATGGCCGCCTTCACCTCGTCGACCGCGTCGTAGATGATGTTGTAGTAGCGCAGGTCGACACCGTTGCCTTCGGCCAGCTTGCGGGCGTTGGCGTCGGCCCGCACATTGAAGCCGATGATCACCGCCTTGCTGGCGATGGCGAGGTTGATGTCGCTCTCGCTGATGCCGCCCACGGCGGCGTGCACGATCTGCACCTTGACCTCGGGCGTGCTCAGCTTGAGCAGCGACTGGGCCAGTGCTTCCTGCGAGCCCTGCACGTCAGCCTTGATGATCAGCGGCAGGCTCTGCGCCGCGCCTTCACCCACATTCTCGAAGATGTTCTCGAGCTTGGCGGCCTGGCGGCGGTTCAACGTCACTTCACGGTACTTGCCCTGGCGGAAGGTGGCGATCTCGCGTGCACGGCGCTCATCGGTCAGCACCATGAACTCGTCGCCGGCCTGCGGCACCTCGGTCAGGCCCTGGATTTCCACCGGGATCGACGGGCCGGCTTCCTGGCAGGACTTGCCGTCCTCGTCCAGCATGGCGCGCACCCGGCCGAAGCTGCTGCCCGCCAGCACCACATCGCCGCGCTTGAGCGTGCCGCTCTGTACCAGCACCGTAGCCACCGGGCCGCGGCCCTTGTCGAGCTTGGCTTCGATCACCAGACCCTTGGCCAGCGCCGCCTTTGGCGCCTTCAGCTCCAGGATCTCGGCCTGCAGCAGCACCTGCTCCAGCAGGTTGTCGATGCCCTCGCCGGTCTTGGCCGACACCGGCACAAACGGTGTTTCACCACCGAAGTCCTCCGGCACCACCGCTTCGGCCACCAGTTCGCCCTTCAGGCGTTCCAGGTTGGCGCCCGGCTTGTCGATCTTGTTCATCGCCACCACCATCGGCACCTTGGCGGCCTTGGCGTGCGAGATGGCTTCCTTGGTCTGCGGCATCACGCCGTCGTCGGCCGCCACCACCAGGATCACCAGATCGGTGGCCGTGGCGCCACGGGCACGCATGGCCGTGAACGCCGCGTGGCCGGGCGTGTCGAGGAAGGTGATCATGCCGCGCGGGGTTTCCACGTGGTACGCACCGATGTGCTGGGTGATGCCGCCCGCCTCACCCGCGGCCACACGGGTGGCACGGATGTAGTCCAGCAACGATGTCTTGCCGTGGTCGACGTGGCCCATGATGGTGACCACTGGCGCACGCGGCAGGTCCTCGCCCTCGGTGGCACTGTGTTCTTCTTCGAGGAAGGCGTCGGGGTCGTCCAGCTTGGCGGCAAACGCCTTGTGGCCCATCTCCTCGACCACGATCATCGCGGTCTCCTGGTCCAGCTGCTGGTTGATGGTGACCATCTGGCCCAGCTTCATCAGCTGCTTGATCACCTCGGCCGCTTTCACCGACATCTTGTGCGCCAGGTCGGCCACGCTGATGGTCTCGGGCACGTGCACTTCCTGGGTGACCATCTCGGTCGGCGCCTGGAACGTGCTGGGGCCTGAATCCCGCTCGCCACGGCGCCCGCCGCGCGGCGCACGCCAGCCTGGGCGGTTTGCACCGCCGCCGTCAGTGCGACCCTTGCCGGCTGCGGCGCGCTTCTTGGCGGCGTCATCGGCCCAGCTGGACGACAACTTCTCGCTCTTGACCGACTTCTTGTCGCCCGGCTTTGCGGCCGTGGTCGTGGTCGTGCCCGGCGCACCAGGCACCGCCTTGGGCTTGTGGATGGTGCCGGAGATGGCTTCCTTGGCCGGCACCGGCGGGGGCGGCTCGGGTTTCTTGGCTGTCTGAACACCCTTGGGCTTGTTCATCATCGCGCGGATGGCCGCGGCCTCGGCCTCGGCCGCCTTGCGGCGACGGGCCACAGCGTCGAGCGCCGCCTTCTCGGCCGCTTCGGCCTCGACCGCCTTGACGATGCGGATGCCGGGCTTGGGCGGATCGGCCGGTGCGGGCGCGGCGGCAACCGGCGCGGGCGCAGCTGCAACCGGCGCGGCTGCAGCCGCAGGTGCGGCGGCCTTGCCGCCGGCTGCGGGCGCGGGGCTGGCAGCCTTCTCAATCGCGGCGGCTGCCGCTTGCTTGGCAGCCGCCTGCGCAGCTTCACGCGCAGCTTCTGCCTCGGCCGCAGCGCGTGCTTCAGCCGCTGCCTTGGCAGCCGCTTCGGCCGCTTCACGTTCCTGCCGCTCACGCTCGGCACGCAGGCGCGCCTGTTCGGCCAGCGCTTCTTCCTGCTGGCGCAACTGCTCGGCCTGGGCGTTGGCTTCGTCCTCGCGGCGCTGCAGGTCGGCGTCATCGGCCTCCGGCGCAGCAGCCTCGTCAGCACCGGCCGGCGCGTCGTCGCGCTTGACGAACACCCGCTTCTTGCGCACCTCCACCTGGATGGTGCGGGCCTTGCCAGAGGCATCGGCCTGCTTGATCTCGCTGGTGCTCTTGCGCACGATCGAGATCTTCTTGCGCTCGGTGCTGTCGGTGCCATGCGACTTGCGCAGGTGCTCCAGCAGACGCTCCTTGTCGAAATCGGTCAGGGCGTCGTCGGGCGACTTCTTCGCGACACCGGCAGACTGCAGCTGTTCGAGCAGCGTCCCGGCAGGACGGTTGAGCTCTGCTGCGAACTGGGCGACGGTCGTCACGGCCATGGGTGAATTTCCTTGCGAATCTTGCGAATCTTGCGTGTCAGGCGGGCGGTGGAGCGTTGGTGTGGTGGGATGCAGCGCCCGTCGCCGGGCGCGGCCGTCAGACCGTGAACCAGTGCTCCCGTGCCTTCATGATCAGGGCCTTGGCCGCCTCGTCGTCGACACCAGTCATCTCGACCAGTTCATCGACGGCCAGGTCGGCCAAGTCGTCGCGGCTGTTGACGCCGCCGTCGGCCAGCTTGGCGATCAGTTCGGGCGTCAGGCCGTCCAGATCACGCAGGTCTTGCGACACCGCCTCGACATTCTCTTCCCGGGCGATTTCCATCGTCAGCAGCGCATCCTTGGCCCGGGTGCGCAGCTCGTGGACGGTGTCCTCGTCGAAGGCGTCCATCTCCAGCATTTCCTGCAGCGGCACGTAGGCCACTTCTTCCAGGCTGGAGAAGCCTTCGCTGATCAGCATGTCAGCCACCTCTTCATCGACGTCCAGCTTGTCGACGAACAGCTTGCGGATCGAATCACTCTCGACCGCCTGCTTGGCCTGCGACTCCTCAGCCGTCATGATGTTGATGCGCCAGCCGGTCAACTCGGACGCAAGCCGCACGTTCTGGCCGCCGCGGCCGATGGCAATCGCGAGGTTTTCCTCGTCGACCACCACGTCCATCGCATGCTTTTCTTCGTCGACGACGATCGACTGCACGTTCGCCGGCGCCAGTGCGCCGATGACGAACTGCGCCGGGTCGTCCGACCACAGCACGATGTCGACCCGCTCGCCCGCCAGTTCATTGGTGACCGCGTTGACACGCGAGCCGCGCACACCCACGCAGGTGCCGATCGGATCGACCCGCTTGTCGTGCGACACCACGGCGATCTTGGCGCGGCTGCCACTGTCACGGGCGCAACTCTTGATCTCGAGCAGCCCCTGCTCCATCTCGGGCACTTCCTGCGCGAACAGTTCCATCATGAAACCCGGCGCCGAGCGCGACAGCATGATCTGCGGCCCGCGGGCAGCGGTGTCGATGCCGGCGATGAAGGCCCGCACCCGGTCGCCGGTGCGCAGGTTCTCTTTCGGGATCATCTCGCTGCGCTTCAGACGGCCTTCCACCCGGCCGCTCTCGACAATGATGTCGCCCTTGTCCAGCCGTTTGACGGTGCCGACAAGGACCTTGTCACCGCGCGACAGGAAGTCGTTGAGCAGCGTCTCGCGTTCTGCGTCACGGATCTTCTGCAGGATCACCTGCTTGGCAGCCATGGCACCGATGCGGCCGATTGGCACCGACGCCACCGGCTCCTCGATGAAGTCGCCCACCTCGATCTCGGCGATGCGGTCGAGCGCGTCGCTGAGCATCTCTTCGGCATCGGGGTTCTGCAGGCCAGCCTCGTTGGGAACCACCAACCAGCGGCGGAAGGTTTCATAGTCGCCAGTGTCGCGGTCGACCGCCACACGGATGTCGACCTCGCCGCCATTGAGCTTTTTCGTGGCCTGGGCCAGCGCCGCCTCGACCGCGCCGAACACCACATCCCGGTCCACGCTCTTTTCGCGTGAAATCGCGTCGACCAGCATCAACATTTCGCGGTTCATCAGTCCTGACCTCCGTCTACCTTTTCCGCCATACGGCTTGCGTTCTCGCCCCCAGCGGCATCGTCTTCGTCGGCGCCGCGGCGGCCCTTGAAGTCGACCACCGGCACCAGGCGGGCCTCACGCACTTCATCCAAATTGAAATCCAGCGTCTGCTGCGCAGGAGGCTCAGCCTGCCCATCCGCAACCGCTTTGGCCAGCTTCTTGGCCGCCGTGCGCGACAGCGGCTTGTCATCAGGCAGCACCAGGCGCCAGGCTTGGCCATCCACGCCGCCCTCACCCGCCGCCAGCACCCCACGCCACTTCTTGCGGTTCTGAAAGACCTCACGCAGCGTGACTTCGACCTCGACGCCTTCGAAACGGCGCCAGTCAGTTTGCTTCTTCAGCGGCCGGTCGAGCCCCGGCGACGAGACTTCGAGGCGGGCGTATTCCACCGCTTCCACTTCCAGCAGGTATTGCAGCTGCCGGGTGACGATTTCGCAGTCCTCCACCAGCACGAACTCACCCGGCCCGGTGGCATACGACTGGCCGGGCAGCCGGTCGATGGTGACGCGCAGCAGCCCCCCCGCCGATCGCTCGACGTCCACGAGGTCGTAGTGCAACCCGGTGACGGTGCGCTCCAGCGCTTCGCTCCAACTCATCGTGCCCAGTGCGGTTCCTGCCGTTGTCTTGCGGTGAAGGGCGCGCGTGCTGCGCACCCCAAAAATCAACCCGATGTGCCACTGCTGCCACGCCTGGGCACCAGTTTTGTTTCAACCAAAAAAAATGGGCTGGAAAGTCCGCCCACTTTGCTCTTCAGCGAAAAGCGGATTATAGCCAGAGCGCAGCCCGTCGGCAATACCCGAAGGCCTGTACAAGCCCTGGCGTGCGAGAATCCAGGGCTTGATTCGGTGTCCCGACCGTCCCACGGCAGGGCCCACAGCACGACACACCACCACAGGATCTGCACCCATGGGTTTTCTTGCCGGCAAGCGCCTCCTGATCACGGGCGTGCTCAACAACCGCTCCATCGCTTACGGCATCGCCCGGGCCTGCCATCGCGAGGGTGCCGAACTGGCCTTCAGCTACCAGGGCGAACGGTTCAAGGACCGCATCACCGAATTCGCCGCCGACTTCGGGTCCAGCCTGGTCTTTGACTGTGACGTCAGCGACGACGCGCAGATCACCAAGCTGTTTGCCGACCTGGGTCAGCATTGGGAGCAGTTCGACGGTTTCGTGCACGCGATTGCCTTCGCACCGCGCGAGGCGATCGCCGGTGACTTTCTCGACGGTTTGACGCGAGAGAACTTCCGCATCGCGCATGACATCTCCAGCTACAGCTTCCCGGCGATGGCCAAGGCCGCCCTGCCCCGCCTGCGCGCCGGCGGCGCCCTGCTGACGCTGAGCTACCTGGGCGCCATGCGCTACGTGCCCAACTACAACACCATGGGCCTGGCCAAGGCCAGCCTGGAGGCCGGCGTGCGCTTCCTGGCACAAAGCCTGGGCGCCAAGGGCGTCCGGGTGAACGGCATCTCGGCCGGGCCGATCAAGACGCTGGCAGCGTCGGGCATCAAGGACTTCGGCAAGTTGCTGGCGGAGTTTGCCGCCACCACGCCGATCCGCCGCACCATCACCATCGACGATGTCGGCAACACCGCTGCATTCCTGCTGAGCGACCTGGCCGGCGGCATCAGCGCCGAGATCGTGTATGTCGACGGCGGGTTCAGCCACGTCGCCATCGGCAACCCCGGCGCCTGAGCGCCAACGTCAGGCTGGTGCGCCCACCTGGCGCTGCGGTTGCGCCTGCTGAAACGCGTCCAGCTCTTCGCAGGCCGCCACGATGCGGTCCACGGTGGGCGTGCCGGGCACGCTGATCTTGAACACCCGCATCACCGCGATGATGCTGGCCAGGCAGATGTCGGCCATGCCGGGGGTGTCACCGTGGCAGAAACGGCCGGTGGCGGACTCGCTGACCAGCCGCTGCTCCACCGCTGCCAACCCCGTGCCGAACCATTGCGTCTGCCAGGCACGCCAGGCCGCGTCATCGAAGCCGGCGGTGCCTGTGAGATAGCGCCGCACCCGCGGGGTGATCAACGGGTGGGTGTCGGCCGCCAGCATGCCAGCAATCGACCGCACCCGGGCCCGGCCGTACAGATCGGCTGGCAGCAGCGGCGGCGTGGGCTGCAGTTCCTCTAGAAATTCGAGGATGGCCAGCGACTGGGTCAACGGCGGCTGGCCGGGCGTCATCAGCGCCGGGATGGCCGCCAGCGGGTTGATCTTCAGGAACGCCTCGCTGCGCTGCTCACCGGCGTCCAGGTCCACTTGGTGCTCGGTGGCGGCGATGCCCTTCATGCGCATCGCCACCCGCACTCGAAAGGTGGCCGAGGTGCGCCAGAAGGCGTAGAGGTCGAATGGCGGGTGGGACATCGCAACTCCTTCAAACGGTTTCGCCAGGCCAGAAAACCGAAAGGGTCAGTTCCTTGTGAGAACTGACCCTGGGAATCTCAGTGGTCGGGACGGCGGGATTCGAACTCGCGACCCCTTGCACCCCATGCAAGTGCGCTACCAGGCTG
>JBBAPL010000065.1:0-27031 GCA_040400895.1 Aquabacterium sp. | reverse complement strand
GATTCGGTGCACCCCGCGCCCAGTCACCAGCAGTTGGCGCTGATGGCCGGCCTGGGCGTGGTGCTGGTGTGGGGCGCCAACTTCGCCGTGCAGAAGGCACTGTTCGGCCTGCTGCCGCCGGGCGCCTTCCTGTTCGCCCGCTACCTGCTGATGCCCATGGCGGGCGCCCTGCTGCTGCTGCTGGCCAACGGCTGGCGCTGGCCCCGCCTGCCGCGCCGTGACCTGTGGCAACTGGCCGGTCTGGGCATCGTGGGCCACACGCTGCACGTCAGCATGGTCACCTTCGGCATCCACTGGAGCACGGCATTCTCCAGCGCGCTGATCATGGCCTGCGCGCCGGTGTTCACCCTGCTGCTCCTGCACTGGGCCGGCATCGAGGCGCTCACCCGGGGGCAGGTGGCCGGCGTGGCACTGGCCTGTACCGGCGTGCTGATCTTCCTGTCGGACAAGCTGCTGGGCGGCAACTTTGCCGCCACCGGCGGCGACCTCATGATGCTGCTGGCCGCGTCGTTCTTCAGCTACTACACCGTGATGAGCAAGCCGTTGATCCAGCGCCACGGCGGCAAGGCGGTGATGGCGCACTGCCTGCTGGCCGGCAGCCCGCTGATCGTGCTGGGCGGCCTGCCCGCGGCGCTGGTGGCACCCTGGGCGCAGATGGGCGCCTACCACTGGGGCCTGCTGCTGTGGGCCAGCCTGGTGTCGGCCTTCCTGGGATGGCTGGTGTGGGGTTGGGTCAATGAGACCCGCGGCGTGGGCCGCACGGCGCCGCTGCAATACCTGATGCCGCTGGTGGCCGGCGTGGTGGCCTGGTGGGTCACCGGAGAACGCTTCACCGGGCTGAAGATCGGGGGCGCCGCGCTGACGCTGGCCGGTGTGGCCTGGGCCCAGTACGCGGTGGCGGGTCGGCAGGCCGCACAGCCCCCTAACAACAGCGCCCAGATCGATTGACGCGGCGGCGGTTGTCGCTACATTGAGGACCGCCGCCTGATGCGGGTGGCGCCCCCCAACCCCCACCTGGAGCGTGCCATGTCCGCCACGGATCTCTCTGCCCCTGTCGGCCGCGGTGCGGCCAACCGCCGCGCTGATGTGCTGGTGGTGCAGCAGTTGTTGCTGGCCCGCGGCTACGCCATCCAGGGCGGGGCAGACGGCGACTGCGGCAGTTCCACCATCGGCGCCATCACCGATTTCCAGAGTGACTTCCTGCGCAAGCCTGACGGCGTGGTCGACCCTGGCGGCACCACCTGGCGCAACCTGGCGGCCCAATACGACGGTAAGGCCGTCACACCGCCGCCGCCGGGCGACGACATCCTCAAGCCGGTGCCGCGGCCGGCGGCCAACAGCATCAACCAGGGGCTCACCGCGGTGGGCAATGCCTATGTGCTGGGCAAGCTGGGCGAGCCGCTGGTCGGTGGTGGCTATAACACCTTGTGCCAAACGCCCACCAACGCCAAGCTGCGCCGCAACCTGAAGCTGGAGTCGGTGGGCCCGTTCCGCGTCACCGGCCTGTTGCCGGCGGTGCTGAGCCTGAAGGGCGTGATGGCCGACATCGCCAAGGAGCAGCCCGCTGTCTACGCCGGGCTGGGCAGCGCCGGCATGCTGTGCTGCCGGCTGGTGCGTGGCTCGACCACGGCGATCTC
This sequence comes from Aquabacterium sp., assembly GCA_040400895.1. GTDB lineage: Bacteria > Pseudomonadota > Gammaproteobacteria > Burkholderiales > Burkholderiaceae_C > Pseudaquabacterium. The sequence continues at coordinate 25,394 of JBBAPL010000065.1, read as the reverse complement.
CAACCATTCCTGGGGCACAGCCATCGATCTCACGCTCAACGGCGTGCTCGATGCCTACGGCGACGACAAGGTGCAGCATGGGCTGACACTGATCGCGCCGATCTTCCAGCGCCACGGCTGGTTCTGGGGCGCGGCCTTCCGCAAGGAAGATGGCATGCACTTCGAAGGCAGCAAGACGCTGATCGACCAATGGGCGGCGGCGCTGCAGTGAGGTTGCAGCACGCAGTCACCGCGCTGCTGCTCGCCGCCACGGCGGCGGCCGTGGCCCAGCCCGCGGCGGCCCCTGCGTCGCCCGACACCACAGTCAGCGCCGCCGGCAGGCTGACCGGCCCGGTCCGCTGCCGCTTCGCCGTGCCAGCGGGTTGGGACACGCGCCAGGTGCGCTGGACGGGCGACTGCCGCGACGGCCTCGCCCAAGGCCTGGGCACGCTGCGGGCGTTACAAGGCAACAAGGTGCTGCAGGTGTTCTACGGTCGCCTGAAGGATGGACAGCCCGTGCTGGGCGCCATCGAGTTGGAGGGCGGCTACCGTGCCGGCCGGTTCGAGAACGGCCAGGCGGTGCAGGACGGCGAGCGCAACACGCTGATCCAGGCCTTCGAGACTGCCAGCGCCGCCGCCGCTGAAGTCGCGCAGCGCTACCAGGCCGGCGGCAACCCGGCGTCTGCGCGCTTCTACCGCCAGAAGGCTGAGCAGCTGGCCAAGCAGATGGATTGAGGACGCCGGAAAGCGTGCGCAGGCCGGCGAAGGACTGGCAGCAATGCAAGCCGCCAGGCGCTGAGGCGCCGCCTCAGGCCGATGCCGGCGCGCCGCTACGGCGGTGGCTGGCCGACAGCGCCGGCGGCTGTGCCAGGGTCTGGAAGATCACGCAGTAGCGCTCGGTCAGCTTGACCAGGGTGGCCACCTGTTCGTCGGTGGCGTCGGTGTCCAGGTCGAAGCGCAGGCGGATGTTGCGAAAGCCCACGGCCGCGTCCTTGGCCACGCCCAGCGTGCCGCGGCTGTCGATGTCGCCTTCGGCATTCACCGTGGCGTCGCGCAGGGCGATGCCCAGCGACGTGGCCACCGCCTGCATGGTGACGCCGGCACAGGCCACCAGCGCCTCCATCAGCATGTCGCCCGAACAGGCTTCCAGGCCGGTGCCGCCGGCCACCGGGTGCAGGCCGGCGGTGACATCGCCGCGCGGCGTGCCCAGCTTGCAGGTGATGCCCGCGCCCAGCTTGCCCTCGGCCCGCACGGTGAACACCGCCGTCTCGGGCTGGTCGCGGTAGCGGGCTTTCAGCGGGGCCTGGATGGCGCGCAGTTCATCGGCGTTCATGGTGTTGGCAAGGGCTGGTGGCTTCGCCTGCGACCTTAGCCATCGCAGGCGCGGCCGTCCATCGGGGTTGGCGGCAGGCTGGCCGGTCGAGATTCGTCACTTCCGACGATACCCTCGGGCATCCGGCATGCGCCACCATGCCCAGGCTGCCGCCTGTGGCGGCACTGTCACGTCCCCATCAAGAGGCACCCATGACCGGCTCTACCGTCGCCCCCACAGTCGCCCACACCGGCACCCACAGCCGCTACCCGCATGTCTTCAGCCCGCTCGACCTGGGCTTCACCCGGTTGAAGAACCGCATCCTGATGGGGTCGATGCACACCGGGCTGGAAGAGGCGGTGGGCGGCTTCGAACGCATGGCCGCCTACTACGCCGAGCGCGCGCGCGGCGGCGTGGGCATGGTCATCACCGGCGGCATCTACCCCAATGTCGAGGCGGGTCGCGGCGGCAAGCTGTCCACCCCGGCCGAGGCAGCGCAGCACCGTCTGATCACCACCGCCGTGCATGCCGCCGACCCCGATGTGAAGATCGTGATGCAGATCCTGCACACCGGCCCGCTGGCCCGCACGCCCGACTGCGTGGCGCCGTCGGCCGTCAAGAGCCGCATCGGCAGCCACACGCCGAACGCGCTGACCGACGAAGGCATCGAAAAGCAGCTGAACGACTTTGCCAACTGCGCCGCCATGGCCCAGCTGGCCGGCTACGACGGCGTGGAGATCATCGGCTCGGCCGGCTACCTGCTGTCGACCTTCCTGGTGCAGAAGACCAACCTGCGCACCGACGAGTGGGGCGGCCCGTGGGAAAACCGCATGCGCTTCCCAGTGGAAGTCGTGCGGCGGGTGCGGGCGGCGGTGGGCCCCAACTTCATCGTCATCTTCCGAATCGCCGCGATGGACATGCTCGAAGGCGGCCTGGCCTGGGACGAGATCGTGTCGCTCGCCAAGGCCATCGAGGCCGTGGGCGTCAACATCGTCAGCACGCACTTCTGTTGGCATGAGGCGCCGGTGCCCACCATCGCCACCATGGTGCCGCGCGCGGCGTTTGCCAGCGTCACCGGCCGGCTGCGCAAGGAACTGGGCGTGCCGGTGATCACCAGCAACCGCATCAACATGCCGCAGGTGGCCGAGGACGTGCTGGCCCGGGGCGACGCCGACCTGGTGTCGATGGCCCGGCCGATGCTGGCCGACCCCGACCTGGTGAACAAGGCACGTGAAGGTCGCGAGGACGAGATCAACACCTGCATCGGCTGCAACCAGGCCTGCCTGGACCACACCTTCGGCGGCAACAAGCCCGTCAGCTGCCTGGTGAACCCGCGCGCCTGCAACGAGACGCTGCTGAACTACCTGCCCACGCCAAAGGCCAAGCGCATCGCCGTGGTGGGTGCCGGGCCGGCCGGCCTGGCCTATGCCACCGTGGCGGCGCAGCGCGGCCACCAGGTCACGCTGATCGACGCCGGCAGCGAAATTGGCGGCCAGTTCAACCTGGCCAAGCGCGTGCCCGGCAAGGAAGAGTTCCACGAGACCCTGCGCTACTACCGCCGCATGATCGACAAGCACGGCATCACGCTGCGGCTGAACACCCGCGCCGATGCCGCCACGCTGCAGGCCGAAGGCTTCGATCAGGTGGTGGTGGCCACCGGCATCCAGCCACGCACGCCCGACATCCCCGGCATCGACCACGCCAAGGTGGTGCCTTACATCGACGCCATCCTGGGCCGCCAACCAATCGGGCGGCGGGTGGCCATCCTGGGCGCGGGTGGCATCGGCTTCGACGTGGCCGAGCTGATCACCCATGCCGGCCCGTCGGGCGCGCTCGACATCGACACCTTCGCCCGCGAATGGGGCATCGACTTCAAGAACCACCCGCGCGGCGGCGTGACCGGCGTGCTGCCGCAGGTGGCCAAGAGCGAGCGCGAGGTGGTGCTGATGCAGCGCAAGGCCGACGCCCTGGGCAAGACCCTGGGCCGCACCACCGGGTGGACCCACCGCATGGTGCTGAACCGCCGCGGGGTGCAGATGGTGGGCGGCGTGGACTATCTGAAGATCGACGACGCCGGCCTGCACACCCGGGTGAACGGCGAGCCACGGTTGTTCGAGGTCGACACCGTCATCGTCTGCGCCGGCCAGACGCCGCTGCGCGCGCTGTTCGACGAGCTGCAGGCCGCTGGCGTGCCCGCCCAGTTGGTGGGCGGCGCCTACGAGTCCGCCGAATTGGACGCCAAGCGCGCCATCGACCAGGCCAGTCGGTTGGCGGCCGAGGTCTGAGCATGACCCAGCCTTCGATCGACGAACCCCAGTTGCACTTCACCCAGGCGCCGGGCATTCGCCTGGCCCACTTCGAGTGGCATGCCGACCGCCGCGGCCAGGGGCCGACGGTGTGGCTGGTGCATGCCACCGGCTTCCACGCCAGGGTGTGGGACCAGGCGGTGCGCCATCTGCCCGCCGACCGGCATGTGGTCGCCATCGAGCAGCGCTGCCACGGCCGCAGCGACCCGGTGCCGTTCGACAACTGGCGCCACTTCGGCCAGGACCAGGCCGCCCAGATCGACGCGCTGGGTCTGCAGGGGGCGCTGGGCGTCGGCCACAGCATGGGCGCACATGCGCTGGTGCAGGCCGCGTCGCTGCGGCCGGGTGCCTTCCGCCGGCTGATCCTGATCGACCCGGTGATGAGCAGCCCGGACGCCTACCAGCAGCCGCCGGTGCCGCTGGGCCAGTTGCACCCCGCCGCCCAGCGCAAGAACCAGTTCGACTCGCCGCAGGCCATGTTCGACCGCTTTGCCGACCGGCCGCCCTACGCCGTGTTCGACCGCGCGGCGTTGATGGACTACTGCGTGCACGGCCTGCGGCCAGCCGACAGCGGCGCCGGCTTCCAGCTGTGCTGCGCGCCGCAGCACGAGGGGCAGGTCTACCCGCTGGCCCGCAACTTCCCCAGCACCTACGACCTGGTGCATGCGCTGAACATCCCGGTGGTGGTGGTGCGTGCCCGCCCCATGGACCCGGCGATCAAGCCCTGGGACCCACTGGGCTCGCCCACCTGGCCCGGCCTGGCGGCAGAATTCCCCCAGGGCCGGGATCTGTTCCGCCCCGACCGCACCCACTTCCTGCCGATGGAAGACCCGGCCGGCATGGCCGAGCTGATCGAGGCCGAGCTGGCCCACTTCCCACCCACCTGAGATGACCGTGCCTGGCGCCCCCACCACCCGGACGCTCACCCTGGTGGTGGCGGCGGCGCTGTTCATGGAGAGCCTCACCAGCACGGTGATCGCCACCTCGCTGGCGGCCATCGCGGCCGACCTGCAGGTCGACCCGCTGACGCTGAAGCTGGCCTTCACCGCCTACTTCGTGGCGCTGGCGATCTTCATCCCGATTTCCGGCTGGTGCGCCGACCGCTTCGGCGCCAAGACGGTGTTTGCCGCGGCGATCGCCGTGTTCACGCTGGCGTCGGTGGGCTGCGCCATGGCCTGGAGCCTGCCCAGCCTGGTGGTGGGCCGCTTCTGCCAGGGCCTGGGCGGAGCGATGATGCTGCCGGTAGGCCGGCTGATCCTGCTGCGGGCCATCCCCAAGCGCGAGATGGTCTCGGCCATGGCCTGGCTGGGCATCCCCACGCTGTTCGCACCGATCCTGGGCCCGCCGGTGGGCGGCTTCATCACCACCCACCACCACTGGCGCGGCATCTTCTGGCTGAACGTGCCGGTGGGCCTGCTCGGCCTGGCGCTGGCGCTGTGGTGGGTGCCGCAGGTGCGCGCGGCCGAGGCGACACCACTCGACTGGCGCGGCTTCGGCCTCACCGGTGCCGGCCTGTCGCTGGCGATCTTCGGCTTCACCCTGCTGGGCAGCCGCAGCACCCACCCCGGCCCGGCACTGGCGATGATGGCGTTGGGCGCCGCGCTGCTGTGGGCCTATGTGCACCATGCCCGGCGCACACCGCATCCCATCCTCGACCTGACGCTGCTGCACAGCGCCAGCCTGCGCATCTCGATCATGGGCGGCAACCTGTTCCGCCTGGCGGTGGGCGCCCTGCCCTTCCTGCTGCCGCTGATGCTGCAGCTGGGCTTCGGCATGAGCGCCTTCGAGTCCGGCCTGCTCACCTTCAGCGCGGCGGTGGGGGCGGTGACGATGAAGCTCACGGCTGCGCCCATCCTGCGGCGCTGGGGCTTCCGCCGGGTGCTGCTGGCCAATGCCTGGCTCAGCAGCGCAATGATGGGCGCGCTGGCGCTGTTCACCGCGCAGACGCCCGGGCCGGTGATCATGGCGGTGCTGCTGGTGGGCGGCTTCTTCCGCTCACTGCAGTTCACCAGCCTGAACACCCTGGGCTATGCCGACGTGCCGCAGGAGCGGCTGAGCCGCGCCACCGCCCTGGTGGCCGTGGCCCAGCAGCTGAGCCTGGCCGCCGGCGTGGCGGTGGCGGCGATGCTGCTGGACGGCTCGCGCCTGACCGAAGGCCGCACCGCCCTGGTGGCGGTGGACTTCACCCGCGCGTTTGCGGCGATCAGCCTGCTGTCGCTGGCGTCGATCTGGTGGTACCGCCGGCTGGCAGCCGATGCCGGGGCAGAGATGTCGGGCCACCGGCCCGCCACGCCGGCCGACCCCCGCGGCTGACCTCAGCCGATCTGCAGGAACTCCACCCAGTTGCCGTCCGGGTCGGCCACCATCGCGATGCGCACGCCGGGGCGGATCTCGCGCTCGGTCCAGACCACGCTGGCGCCGGCGTCGGCACAGGTCTTGACCATCTCGGTGAGGTTGGTCACGGTCATCGTCCAGTAGCGGTAGCCCGCGCCGCCCTGGATGCCGCCAGGCGCAGCCGCCGCCGGCGTGCTGGCCACCACCACCAACTTGATCAGGCTGTCACCGGACAGCAGGCGGTGCATGGTGCCGCCGCCAGGCATGGCCATCTGGCCCTGCACCTTCAGGCCGATCACATCGCGGTAGAAGGCCAGCATGGCCTCGCCGTTGGTGGTGATGATGCCCAGGTCGATCGCCTGCTTGCCGAGTTGGATGCCCATGGTGTGTGCCTGCAGAAGTGAAGAAGCCCCGGACTCTGCAGCCCGGGGCTTCCCAAGACAGTCACCCGGGCGACCGGGCTGGCTGCTTACTTCTTGACGGCCGCGGCAGCCTTGTCGTAAGCCGCGCCCAGCGCCTTGCCAGCATCGGAAAAGCCGGTCTTGGTGGCGTCCCAGACTTCACCACTGGCCTTGCCCATCTTGTCGAGCTCCGCCTGGGCGGCCTTCTTCTTCTCCGTCAGCTCCTTCATGTTCGCCTCGTGCGCGGCCTTGGTCTCGGCGGTGGCGTTCTTGACGGGCTTGGACAGCTCGGCGATCTTCTTGTCGGTCTCGGCGATCAGCTTCTTGCCGGCGGCGACAGCCTTGTCCTTCTCTTTGTGGGAGAAGTCCTTCATGTTGTCCCAGGTGGTGGCCGCCTTGGTGGGCTCGGCCTTGGCCGCTTCGGCCTTCTTGGCCGGTTCACTGGTGGCATGCGCCGACAGCGCCACACCCAGGCAAAGCGACAGTGCTGCCGCAGTCTTCCATCCCGTCATTGATTTTCCCCTCGATACCACTGCTAGCCCTGAAACGGCGGGCTGCGCACCGCGCAGCGCTGGAACATCCAAGACACCGCGTCTGTCCATTCTGCACCGAACAGGCATGGGTTTCCGACAGCGCCTGCGCTCCCGCAGCGGACGCGGTCAGAACTTGGTGTAGCCGCCGTCGATGATGAACTGCTCGCCCGTGGTGTAGCTGGCCGCGCTGCTGGCCAGGTAGACCGCGATGCCGCCGAAGTCGTCGATCTCGCCCCAGCGGCGGGCCGGGATGCGTGGCATCACCGCGCCGGCGAACTTGTCGTTGCCCACCGACTTCTCGGTCATCTCGGTGACGATCCAGCCCGGCAGGATGCTATTGACCCGGATCTTGTGGCGCGCCAGTTCCACCGCCAGCGCCCGCACGAAAGCGGTGACGGCGCCCTTGCTGGCACCGTAGTGGCTGTTGCGGGCGGCGCCTTCCACCGCCGCGGTGCTGGCCGTGGCCACCAGGGACCCGCCCTGGCCATGCGCGGTCATGTGGCGCGCGGCGGCGCGGAAGGTCAGGAACACGCCTTCCACATTGATGCGCTGCACCCGGCGGAACTCGTCGAGCGACATGTCCATCACCATGTTGCCCTTGCCCGACACGCCGGCATTCGCAAAGCAGGCATGCACCGTGCCCAGCGCCGCCACCGACTGGGCAAACGCAATGTCGACCTGGGCCTCATCGCCCACGTCGCACACCAGTGAATGCACCCGGCTGGCGTCACCGCATTCGGCCGCCAGCTGGGCGTGCGCGGCCTCGGTCTTCTCGGCCCGGTTGCCCCAGATCGACACCTTGGCGCCGGACGCCAGCAATGCACGGGCCATGCCCAGGCCAATGCCGCCGTTGCCGCCGGTGACGACCACGCCGCGGCCGGTCAGGTCAAAAGGTTGGTACATGCTGCTGTCTCCAGATCTGTTGTTCTCGAAAGCGACATCAAACCGCCGTCTGCCCGGGCAACTGGCGGGTGACGGGGTGCGAGCTGCTCAAGCCACCGTCCACGGCGATGGCCTGGCCGTTGACATAGCTGCTCTGGTCGCTGGCCAGGAACAGCGCCACGTTGGCCAGTTCTTCCGGCTGCGCCGCGCGGCGCAGCGGGTTCAGGCGGCCCAGCTTGTGGGTCACGCCCTTGTTCTTGGCGTAATTGAAGGTGGGCTTGGTCATGCCGGTCTCGGTCAGCCCGGGGCAGATGGCATTGACGCGCACGCCGGTCTCGCACAGCTGCTGGGCCGACACCATCGCCAGGTTGATCACACCGGCCTTGCTGGCCGAATATGCCGGCCCGCCGGCGCCCGATCGGATGCCCGCCACGCTGGCGGTGCAGATGATGCTGCCGCCGTTGCCCGCCTCGGCCATGGCCTTGCCGGCATGCTTGACCATCAGCCACGGGCCGATCAGGTTGACGCGCAGCACCTCGGTCCACAGTTCGGGCGTGGCGTCGAAGATGCTGGCCATGCCACCAGCGATGCCGGCGTTCGCAAAGGCCACATCCAGCCGGCCATAGGCCGTCAGTGCTGCGGCCACCAGGTTGGCCACATCGGCTTCGACGCCGGCGTCCATCTGGAACGCGGTGGCCTGGCCCCCGGCTTCCACGATGGCCTTGGCGACATCGCGCACCGCCTCGGTCTTGTCACCCAGGATGAGCTTGGCGCCTTCTGCGGCAAACAGCAACGCTGACGCCCGACCAATGCCCGAGCCAGCGCCGGTGATGATGGCCACCTTGCCTTGCAGTCTGTCGCCCATGGCGGTCTCCGGTCAGGTCAGGCTGGCGTAACGCTCGAGATGGTGGTCGGCATCGCCGAAGCGCTGCTGGGCCATCGTCAGCCGGCGGAAGGTGTGCGACACCTTCAGCTCCTCGGTCATGCCCATGCCGCCGTGCAGTTGCACCGCTTCCTGGCTGACCTGGCGCGCCGCGTCGGCCACCTTCACCTTGGCGGCCGACACCACCCGCGCACGCTCGGCCGGGTCGGTGCCGTGGTCGACCGTGCTGGCGGCCTTGATGGCCAGCGAACGTGCCTGCTCGGTGCAGATCACCATCTCGACCATGCGGTGCTGCAACACCTGGAAGCTGCCGATCGCCACGCCAAACTGCTTGCGCTGCTTGATGTAGTCGAGCGTCGCATCGCAGGCGCTCTTCATCGCGCCGATGGCGTCGGCGCACAGCAGCGCAGTGGCGAAGTCATGGGCCTCATCGATGGCCGCCTGCGCGCCACCGGCCGTGCCCAGCAGCGCATCGGCGCCCAGCATCACGTTGCTGAAGGCCACATCGGCCACCCGCAAGCCATCGACCGTGCGGCTGGGGTTCAGCACCACGCCGGCGGCTGACGGGTCGACCAGGAACAGGCTGGCGCCCTGCGGTGCAGCCGCCGACACGATCAGCCGGGTGGCCGACAGTGCACCCACCACCACGCACTTGCTGCCAGACAGCACCCAGCCGCTGCCCTCGGGCGCGGCGGTGGTGATGGCGGGCGCCAGATCGTAGCGGCGGCCAGGCTCGTAACCGGCAAATGCCAATTGCACCGACCCGTCGATCAAGCCCGGCATCCAGGCGCCGCGCTGCGCAGCCGAGCCGCAACGGGCCAGCAGCCGGCCGGCCAGGCCCACGTTGTCCAGCAGCGGCTCGACCACCAGGGCCTCCCCGCAGGCTTCCATCGCCGCCATCAGGTCGACCGCGCCGCCGCCGAAGCCGCCGTCGACCTCGGGCAGGGCGATGGACGTCAGGCCCATCTCGGCAAAGGTGGTCCACGCCGAGGCGCTGACCCCGGATGCGGAATTCAGGATGGCCTTGCGCTGCTCGAAGCTGTAATGCGATGCCAGGTACTTTTGCAGGCTGTCGGCCAGCTGCTGTTGCTCGTCGCTGTAGTCGAAGTTCATGCTGTCGTCCTCACAGGCCGAGGCTCGCCTTGGCGATGATGTTGCGCTGGATCTCGTTGGACCCGGCGTAGATGCTGGCTTTGCGGTAGTTGAAGTAACGCGGCGCCAGGCGGCTGGTGAAGAAGTCGATCGATCCGTTGTCGACGGCCTTGAACGGCGCGGCCATCGGGCCCGCTGCCTGCATCATCAGCTCGGTGATCATCTGCTGCACCTCGGTGCCGCGGATCTTCAGCATGCTGACATCGGCCCCCGGCGGCTGGCCGGTGCGGCGCATCTTGTCGAGGAAGCGCATCGAGGTGACTTCCAGCGCGTCCAGCTCGATCTCCACGCGTGACAGCTTGTCGCGGAAGCGCGGATCGTCGATCAGCGGCTGGCCGTTCTTCAGCTCGCGCCTGGCCAGTTCCTTCAGCGTGACCAGCTCGCGCCGGCTGCCGCCCACGTTGCCCGAGCCCATGCGCTCATGGCCCAGCAGGTACTTGGCCACCGTCCAGCCCTTGCCCTCTTCATGCACCAGGTTCTCGACCGGCACTTCGACGTTGTCGAAGAACACCTCGTTCACCTCGTGGCCGCCGTCCATCAGGATCAGCGGGCGCACGGTGATGCCCGGCGTCTTCATGTCGATCAGGATGAAGCTGATGCCCTCCTGCCGCTTGCCGGTGTTGTCGGTGCGCACCAGGCAGAAGATCCAGTCGCCATAGTGGCCCAGCGTGGTCCAGATCTTCTGGCCGTTGACGATGTACTTGTCGCCCACTCGCTCGCACTTGGTCTTCAGCGACGCCAGGTCGGACCCCGAACCCGGCTCGGAATAACCCTGCACCCAGAAGTCATCGCCCTCGCGGATGCGCGGCAGGTACCGCGCCTTCTGCTCGGGCGAGCCGAACTTCAGCAGCACGCTGGCGCACATCGACGGGCCGAAGCTGGGCAGTGCGGGTGCGCCGATCAGGCCAAATTCTTCCTCGTAGATGTAGCGCTGGGTGATGTTCCAGCCGGTGCCGCCCCACTCTTCGGGCCAGTGCGGCACGCTCCAGCCCTTGGCCGCCAGGATCTTGTGCCAGCGGATGAAGTCATCCTTGCTCAGCCCTTGGTAGCCGGTCACCTTCTCCCGGATGTCATCAGGCAGGTTGGCGGCGAGCCAGCTGCGCACCTCATTGCGAAAGGCCTGTTCATCGGCCGAGTAGCTCAAGTCCATGGTGCGTCTCCGGATAGGAAAGGATCAGACCCGCTCGATGATGATCGCCGGGGCCATGCCGCCTGCGGCGCACATCGTCACCAGGCCGCGCTTCAGGTCACGGCGCTCCAACTCGTCGAGCAGGGTGCCGATCAGGATCGAGCCGGTGGCGCCGATCGGGTGGCCCAGGGCCATCGCGCCGCCGTTCACGTTGACCTTGTCGCGGTTCAGGCGCAGATCGCGGATGAACTTCTCGGCCACCACGGCAAAGGCTTCGTTGATTTCCCACAGGTCGATGTCGTCGACCGTCAGGCCGGCCTTGGCCAGCACCTTGCGGGCGGCGGGCACCGGGGCGTTCAGCATCAACGTGGGGCTGTCGCCCACGTTGGCATAGGCGATGACCCGGGCGCGGGCCTTCATGCCATTCTTCTTGGCATAGGCGGGTGACGCCAGCAGCAGCGCGCCCGAGCCATCGACCACGCCCGACGAGTTGCCCGCGTGGTGCACGAAGTTGATGTCCAGGTCGGGGTACTTGGCGGTGATCAGCCGACGGTAGGTGGTGCCCTGGCCGTCCAGGTCGACATCGGCCATCTGGGTGAAGGCGGGCTTCAGGCCGGCCAGGCCTTCACGCGTGGTCTGCGGGCGGGGGAACTCTTCGCGGTCCAGCGCCAGGCTGCCGTCGGCCTTGTAGACCGGGATCACGCTCTTGTTGAAGTAGCCGCCGGCGATGGCGGCGGCAGCGCGCTGCTGGCTGACCAGCGCCAGATCGTCCAGCGCCTGGCGCGGAATGCCTTCCAGCGTGGCAATGGCATCGGCACACACACCCTGGTGGCTTTGCGGATGCTTGGCGCGCAGGCGGGTGTTGCCGGCGTCCATGAACCCCGGGCCGTCGCGCATGGTGGCGGTCAGGCTCATCATCTCGCAGCCGCCGGCGATCACCAGGTCTTCCATGCCGGCCATGATGGACGCGGTGGCCAGGTTCACCGTGGTGATGCCGCTGCCGCAGAAGCGATCCAGCGTCATGCCGCTGGCCAGCACGTCATAGCCGGCGTCCAGCGCGGCCATGCGGCCCATGTCGTTGCCTTGCGCGCCCTTCTGGGTGCTGGTGCCCCAGATGATGTCGTCGACCTCGGCGGTCTTCAGGTTGTTGCGCTCGGCCAGGGCCTTCAGCACGCTGGCGGCCAGGTGCTGCGGGTGCATGTCCGCCAGGGCACCCTTGCCCTGCTTGCCGATGCCACGGGGGGTGCGGCAGGCGTCGATGATGAGGGCGTCGGTCATGGCCAATCTCCGGCAGGGTGGTGGGGTAGGCGCTGATTGTGGGCATGCGCCCCCGGCCATCACAGTCCACCCGGTGACAGATGCCGACGGTCCCGCCGCCTACGCTGACGGCCACCCCTTCAATTGCCCTTGCGCCAACCCGAGCCCACCCATGACCACCGACGCCCTGCCCCCCTTCGAGACCATCCGCCTGAGCCTGCAGGGCGCGGTGGCGGTGCTGACGCTGAACCGCCCGCAACGCCTGAACGCGGCGCCGCCGCAGATGTTCGACGAGATCCGTGCCGCGCTGCAGCAATTGCCAGGGCTGGGCGCCCGGGCGCTGTTGATCACCGGCGAGGGCCGCGCCTTCTGCAGCGGCGCCGACCTGGCCGGCCGCGGTGGCGAGGCCCCTGTCACCAGCCGCGGCGCCAACACCCACAAGGCCCTGACCCAGCACTACAACCCCACCATGCTGGCGTTGGCGCAGCTGAACATGCCGGTGGTCATCGCGGTCAACGGCGTGGCCGCCGGCATCGGCTGCAGCCTGGCGCTGGCGGCTGATTTCACCCTGGCGGCCAAATCGGCCTACTTCCTGGAAGCCTTCGTCAACATCGGCCTGGTGCCTGACGGCGGCACCACCTGGATGCTGGCGCGGCAGGTCGGCAAGGCCCGCGCCACCGAGATGATGATGCTGGGCGAGCGCATCCCGGCCGAGAAGGCCGAAGCCTGGGGCCTGATCCACGCCGCCGTGGACGACGCCGAGCTGATGGCCCGTGCCACCGCACTGGCCGAGCGCCTGGCTGCCGGCCCCACCCGCGCCTACAGCCTGATGCGCCAGGGCCTGGTCCGTGCCATGTCGCAAAGCTACGAGGAAGCGCTGAACACCGAGGCCACCCACCAGGCCTTGTGTGCCGACAGCGCCGACGCCAAGGAAGGCGGCATGGCCTTCCTGGAACGCCGCAAGGCGGCCTTCAAGGGAGCATGAGATGGGCGCACCTGCAGCCGCCACGGCCGACCCGGTCGGCTACCAGCGCAGCGCTGTCGAAGCCTGGCTGGCCGCCCATGTGCCCAGCCTGCGCCAGCCCTTGCGCTGGACGCGCCTGGAAGGCGGCCACAGCAACCTGACCTACCTGCTGGAAGACGCCGATGGGCAGCGTGCGGTGATCCGCCGCCCGCCGATGGGCGAACTGCTGCCCAAGGCGCATGACATGGGCCGCGAATGGGCGCTGATCAGCGCGCTGGGCCCCACGCCGGTGCCAGTGCCTGCCGCGCTGGGCTTCTGCGCGGACCCGTCGGTCACCGGCGCGCACTTCTACGTGATGGGCCACATCGACGGCCACCCGCTGTACAACGCCGACGACACCCGCCGCTGGGCGCCGCCGCCGCTGCGGCAGGCGCTGTCGCACAGCTTCATCGACGTGCTGGCAGACCTGCACGCGGTCGACCCCGACGCCGTGGGCCTGAGCGACCTGGGCAAGAAGGACGCCTACATCGAGCGCCAGCTCAAGACCTGGTACCGCAGCTGGAATGCGTCGATCGACGGCGCCCAGTTGGACGACCCACGCGCCCATGCGCTGCAGAAGTACTTCCTCGAGCACACGCCCGACCAGGGTCCGGCCCGGGTGGTGCATGGCGACTACGGCCTGCACAACACCCTGGTGGGCGCCAGCGGCACCATCGCCGCCGTGGTCGACTGGGAGATCAGCACCCTGGGCGACCCGCTGGCCGACCTGGCCTATGCACTGAACCAGTGGGCCCAGCCCGACGACCCGCCGGCGGTGCGCGGCGACCCGCCCACCGCCCAGCCCGGCTTTGCCAGCCGCGCCGAGCTGGCAGACCGCTATGCCGCACGCACCGGGCGTGATCTGTCGAAGCTGGACTTCTACATCGGTTTCAACCGCTGGAAGTCGGCCGCCATCGTGCACGGCGTGTATGCCCGCTACATGGAGGGCAAGAAGAGCACCGACGGCATCGACATGGCCGGCCTGAAGCGCAGCATCCTGCAGTCGCTGGCGCAGGCCGAGGCCGCAGTCGACCGGCTGGAACTTCGACGCTGATTCGACACTCTTGGTGTTTGTCCAGGATTGCGCCGCAACTGGGCAGCACGCAACATCACCCAGCACAGACGACGCCCAAGATCGTCCCACCCACCCCACACCCTGGAGACATGGATGAAGACGCTGAAGAAGTTCCTTGTGGCAGCCAGCTTTTCGCTGCTGGCGGCCGGCCTGACGGCCACTGCCCATGCGCAAGAAGTCTGGAAGCTGGGCACCGCTGCCCAGCCCGGCTCGGTGCTCTACGACATCGTGATGAAGTTCATCAACGACTTCAATGCCGTCTCCGGCAACGAGTTGAAGCTGGAGTACCAGATGATGGGCAATGAGCAGGAAATGCACCAGCAGGTGGTGCGCGGCCGCATCCAGGCGGGTGCCTCGTCGTTTGCCGGTGGCTCCATCCTGGTGCCCGAGGGCGCGGTGTTCAACACCCCGTACCTGTGGAAGAACGACGAAGAGCGCGCCTGGGTGACCGACAACCACGGCCTGCCGGTGGCCAAGAAGCTGTACAACGAAAAAGGCCTGGAGTTGATCCTGGTGGCCGACGTCGGCTGGAACGACATGGTCTGCAGGACCGCCTGCCTCACGCCCGAAAGCATCAAGGGCCAGAAGATGCGCGTGTCGCCGTCACAGGCCTCACGCATCGTGTTCAAGCAATTGGGCGCCAACGGCGTGCAGATGCCGCTGTCCGAGTTCTGGCCCGGCCTGCAGAGCGGCCTGGTGGTGGGCGGTGACCTGCCCTTCCTGTTCTACGTCACCACGCCGGCCGCCCAGAGCGCACCGCACTATGTGCTGACCCGCCACTACCACCACCCCAGCACCTTCATCGTCAACAAGGCCCTGTTCGACGGCATGAAGCCCGAGCTGCGCGCCAAGCTGCTGAAGGCCCTGCCCGACGCCAACTGGGCGCGCAAGCAGGTGGCCGACACCGAGGGCCCGAAGATGAAGGAATTCGTCGCGAAGGGCGGCTTCGTGCACCAGCTCACCGATGCCCAGCGTGAAGCCTTCGCTGCGGTCATCCGCCCGGGTGAGGCCGAGATGGTGCAGGCCATCGGCGGCAAGGCGCAGGACGTGATGGATGCGCTGAAGAAGGGCAAGGCCGCCTTCGCTGCGCGCAAGTGATCCTCGGCCGCTGCAGGCGATCTCGCCTGCGGCGGCCAAGCAGCAGAAAGGCGCCCCGCGGGGCGCCCTTTTTTTGACCCTGAACGGCCAGGGGGATCAGGCCCTCAGCGGCCCTGGTTCATCTCACGCATGCGCGTCATCACCGGCCCGTCGCTCTTGTACGACCAGCAGGTGTCGACCAGCTCGTCGATGCGCCACACCCGCACCGGCTCGGCTTCGCCGGGGTCACGCGGGCGGTAGTTGTCGGACGCAAAAGCCTGCACCGCCGCCGCTGCCATCATGTCCAGCAGCATCACGATGTGGGTGCAGCCCTCAATGCCGCCCAGCCGCTCGCGCAGTGCCTTGCGGAAGCCCCGGCCCATGTTCAGCCCCACCACCTGCTGGAGGTTGGACTGCACGCTGCTGCAGGTGCTGTAGGGTGTGCTGGGCATGGCAGAGATCAGCGCCACGATGGTGCGCTTGCGGTCCAGCGTGACCCGCAGCTGCATGTGGTGCAACGCCGACCCGGCCTCGCAGGCGCCGCGAAAGGCGTTGTCGTAGGCGAACGGCCGGGTGTCGGCGAAGCGGGCGTCAATGTCGATCAGTCCGTCGTCGCGCCGGAAGCTGCGGAACACCAGGCTGCGCGTCTGCACCGCCTGCCGCCCCTCTGGTGGAGGCAGCACCCAGCCATCGTCCAGCCCCGCATGCAGGGCCTCGCCAGGGGCGAGGCCCCCGCCGGGCGATGCCGGGGTTGGCGCTGCCATCAGTTGCGGAACACCTGCAGCATGCTGGCATCGTCCATGTTGCCTTCCATGCGCTGGATCTCGCTGCGGCCCACCACCAGGTGGTGCACCTCGTCCGGGCCGTCGGCCAGGCGCAGGGTGCGCTGCTGGGTGTACATGTGCGCCAGCGGGGTGTGCTGGCTCACGCCCAGAGCGCCGTGCATCTGGATCGCCTGGTCGATGATCTTGCACACCTGCTCGGGGATCATGGCCTTGACCATGTGCACCCAGATGCGGGCTTCGCGGTTGCCCAGCACGTCCATCGCCTTGGCGGCCTTCAGCACCATCAGGCGCATGGCCTCGATCTCGATGCGGGCGCGGGAGATGATTTCCACGTTGCCGCCCAGCCAGGCCAGCTTCTTGCCGAAGGCCTCGCGGCTGACGCCACGCTTGACCATCAGGTCGAGCGCCTTCTCGGCCGAGCCGATGCTGCGCATGCAGTGGTGGATGCGGCCCGGGCCCAGGCGCACCTGGCTGATCTCGAAGCCGCGGCCCTCGCCCAGCAACATGTTGCTGGCCGGCACCCGCACATTGTTGAAGCGGATGTGCATGTGGCCGTGCGGCGCATCGTCTTCCGCAAACACATGCTGGGCGCCGACGATCTCGACCCCCGGGGTGTCTTTCGGCACCAGGATCATCGACTGCTGCTTGTGCGGCGGTGCGTCGGGGCTGGTGCGCACCATGGTGATCAGGATCTTGCAGCGCGGCGAGCCGGCGCCCGAGATGTAATGCTTCTCGCCGTTGATCACCCACTCGTCGCCTTCCAGCACGGCCTTGGTGGCCACGTTCTTGGCGTCCGACGAAGCGTGGTGCAGCTCGGTCATGGCGTAGGCCGAGCGGATCTCGCCGTTCAGCAGCGGCTTGAGCCATTGCTCTTTCTGCGCTTCGGTGCCCACGCGCTCCAGCACTTCCATGTTGCCGGTGTCGGGGGCCGAGCAGTTCATCGTCTCGCTGGCCATCCGGTTCTTGCCCAGTTCGCTGGCGATGTAGGCGTAGTCCAGGTTCGACAGGCCTTCACCGGTTTCGGCGTCGGGCAGGAAGAAGTTCCACAGGCCCTGCTTCTTGGCCTCGGCTTTGGCGGCGTTCAGCAGATCGAGCTGGCCGGGCGCGTATTGCCAGCGGTCGGCACCGTGGCGGTTCTTGCCGAGTTCCTCGTACTTGACGCTCATCGGGTTGACCACCTCGACGATGAAGCGCTTCACATGCTCGTACAGCGGCATGGCCTTGGCGGACATGCGCAGATCGTTCAGCGGGTCGTCCGGGCTGAGCAGGAAGGGTGAGGCGGTCTTGACGGCTTGATCCATGGGAATCTCCTGGGTTGCTGTGCGGAACGTGCGGGGCTGACTGTGCGGCCGATGCCCGGGGGGCGCAGTCGTTCGGGTGACACCGCACCGGCGGCGGGCAGGTGTCCGGCGGGTGACGCCGGCGGTCGCCCCGGATTGACACGATGCGGTGCCGGGCCCAGCCTTTGGGGCCGAGCGCGGGGCCATGGGCGCCCCACGTGCAGGAGCCCATGTGACCGCACCCCACCGCACCGACGAGCCCCTCCCCTTCCAGGGCCTGAAGGTGATCGACTGCGCCAGCTTCATCGCCGCGCCGGTGGCGGCCACGCTGCTGGCCGACCTGGGCGCCGACGTGGTCAAGGTCGAGCCGCCCGGCGGCGACCCGCACCGCACGCTGTTCCAGCGCGTGGGCTGCCTGCCCGACCCGGCCATGGCCGACAACAACTTCGTCTGGGACCTGAACAGCCGCCACAAGCGCAGCATCGTGCTGGACCTGAAGCAGCCCGCCGGCCAGGCCGTGCTGCACCGGCTGGCCCAGCAGGCCGACGTGTTCATCACCAACCTGCCGCTGCCGGTGCGCACCCGGCTGGCCATCGACGCCGACACCCTGCTGGCGCTGAACCCGCGGCTGATCGTGGCGTCGATGACGGCCTATGGTGAGACCGGGCCCGAGGCGCCCAAGAGCGGCTTCGACGTCACCGCCTACTGGGCCCGTGCCGGCCTGATGGACATGGTGCGCGCCGACCACACCGCGCCCCCCACCCGGCCGGTGCCGGGCATGGGCGACCATCCCAGCGCGGTGACGCTGTTCGCCGCCATCTCGACCGCGCTCTACCGGCGCGAGCGCACCGGCCGCGGCGGCCTGGTCAGCACCTCGCTGCTGGCCAACGGGCTGTGGTCCAACGCCATCCAGGTGCAGGCGCAGCTGGCCGGGGCACGCTATCCGCTGCGCCTGCCGCGCAGCCATGCCACCAACCCGCTGTCCAACATCTACCAGGCCGGCTGCGGCCGGTGGCTGAGCATGGTGATCCTGAACGAGGCACGCCAGCTGGGGCCGCTGCTGCAGACGCTGGGCCTGGACCACCTGCAGGACGACCCGCGCCTGTCCGACGCCGCCAGCCGCGAGGCCCATGGGGCCGACATCGTGGCGCAGTTCGACGCCGCGTTCGCCCGCCACGACCTGTCGACCTGGCGGCGCCAGCTGGATGCTGCTGGCATCACCTTCGGCGTGGTGGGCACGCTGGCCGACATCGAGGACGATCAACAGATGCGTGCCGCCGGCGCCCTGGTGCCGTACGGCCACCGCGCCGGCACCACGGTGGCGGCGCCAATCCTGCTGCACGGCAGCACCCCGCGCCCGCCCGGCCCCGCACCGGGGCTGGGCGAACACAGCCGCACGCTGCTGGCCGAGGCCGGCTACAGCGACCGACAGATCGACCACCTGCTGCACTGCGGCGTGGTGCAGTGAGACGACACAGGAGACACACCATGACCTACGCCAACGGCCGCCTGATCCACGATGCCGACAGCCACCTGATGGAGCTGGACGACTGCCTGGATGCGTATTTCGACCCCGCGCTGCTGGCCCGCTACCACGCCAGCGCCGGCTACCAGGCCCAGCTGGCGCGCGGCCTGCGCCCGGGCCGGTCGCCCGAAGCCCATGCCGACCCCGCCTTCCGCGCCGCGGTGGCGTCCAACATCATGCTGCGCAAGAACCACGAGGCCCACGGTGCCTTCCTGCGCGCCGACCGGCCCGAGGCACTGGACCTGCTTGGCTTCGCCAGCCAGCTGGTGTTCACCACCTTCTGCCTGGGCAACTTCGGGCTGGACCAGGGCGACGACCTGGCGCTGTGCTACGCCGCCGCCGATGCCCACAACCGCATGCTGGCCGACTTCTGCACGGTCGATGCGCGCCTGCTGGCCACTGCCTATGTGCCGCTGGAAGACTTCAGCCGTGCCGCCGCCACCGCCGCGCTGGCCATCCGCCTGGGTGCCAAGGCGCTGATGGTGCCGTCGGCCTGCCCGCAGCGGCACAGCCCCAGCCATGTCGGGCTGGATGCGGTGTGGGCCCAGGCGCAGGAGGCCGGCATCCCGGTGCTGTTCCATGTGGGCGGCGAAGAGAAGATGAACCCGGTCTACAAGGTCAACGGCGGCCCGCCGGTGCCGGATTTCCACGGCGGCGACGACAACTTCACCTCGGTGAGCTACATGCCCATCCCCAGCGCGGTGATGCAGACCCTGGCCACGCTGATCTTCGACGGCGTGTTCGACCGTTTTCCCCACCTGAAATGGGGCGCCATCGAACTGGGCGCGGCCTGGGTGCCGGGCTGGATGCGGGCGATGGACAGCGCCGCCCATGCCTTCCGCCGCAACGAGACGCGGCTGCAGCACTTGAGCGCCTTGCCCAGCGAGATCGTGCGCCGGCAGCTGCGTGTCACGCCCTACCCGCATGAGGACGCGGGCTGGATCATCGCCAACAGCGGCCCCGAGGTGGCGCTGTTCTCGTCGGACTACCCGCACGTGGAAGGCGGCCGCGCGCCGCTCAAGCGTTTCGACGAATCGCTGGCTCGCACGCCCGAGGCCGACCGCCGCCGCTTCTTTGCCGACAACTTCATCGACCTGATGGGCCATGGGCTGGCGCCGCAGTTGCGCCGGCCCCGCCATCTGCTGGCCGCCTGACACCCCCACACACCCTGCAACGGAGACCCCATGGCCCTGCCCACGACCTTGCCCACTTTCGAAACACTGCTCTACGACGTGCAAGACGGCATCGCCACCGTCACCCTGCACCGGCCCGAGAAGATGAACGCCTTCACCACCCAGATGCGCGACGACCTGGTGGCGGCGTTCGACGAGACGGACCAGAACGACGACGTGCGGGTGGTCATCATCACCGGCGCAGGGCGGGCATTCTGCGCCGGAGCTGACCTGTCCTCGGGCGGCAAGACCTTCGACTACGCGTCCCGCGGTGAATCGGCACGCGACAAGTACAAGGTGGGCGATGTCTACCGCGACGGCGGCGGCATCGCCACGCTGCGCATCTTCAAGAGCCTGAAGCCGGTGATCGGCGCCATCAACGGCGCGGCGGTGGGCATCGGCATGACGATGCAGTTGCCGATGGACATCCGCATGGCCAGCACCACGGCCCGCTTCGGCTTCGTGTTCGCCCGGCGCGGCATCACGCCCGAGGCAGCGTCGACATGGTTCCTGGGCCGCCTGGTCGGCATGCAGACCGCGCTGGAGTGGTGTTTCACAGGCCGGGTGTTCGACGCCCAGGAAGCCAAGGACCGTGGCCTGGTGCGCAGCCTGCACGCGCCCGACGAGCTGCTGCCCGCCGCCCGCGCACTGGCGCGCGAGATCGCCGACAACACCGCGCCGGTGTCGGTGGCCCTCACCCGCCAGATGCTGTGGCACATGGCCGGGCAGGACCACCCGATGAAGGCGCACCAGATCGACAGCCGGGCCATCCAGGCGCGCGGCCAGTCGGCCGATGCGCGTGAAGGCGTCAGCAGCTTCCTGGAGAAGCGCACGCCGGTCTATCCGAACAAGGTGTCGGCCGACATGCCCGACTTCTTCCCCTGGTGGGACGAGCCGGAATTCAAGTGAGCACCATGGCCGCAGCCCCGCAAGACGTCGACGTGCTGATCGTCGGTGCCGGCATCTCCGGCATCGGCGCGGCGGTGCACCTGCAGCAGCAGTGCCCGGGCAAGACCTGGGCGATCCTGGAAGGCCAGGACGGCTTCGGCGGCACCTGGCGCACCCACCGCTACCCCGGCATCCGCAGCGACAGCGACCTGTTCACCTTCGGCTACCGCTTCAAGCCCTGGATGGGCAAGCCGATCGCCACCGCTGCCGAAATCCTGTCGTACCTAGGTGAAGTGATCGACGAGAACGGCCTGGCCGCACAGATCCACTACCGCCACGGCATCCAGTCAGCCAGCTGGGACAGCGCAGCCAGACGCTGGACGGTGACGGCCATCCGGCCCGGCGCCGATGGCACAGGCAGCGAGACGGTGCAGTTCAGCGCCCGCTTCCTGTGGATGTGCCAGGGCTACTACCGCCACAGCCAGGGCTACACGCCCACTTGGCCGGGCATGGACCAGTTCCAGGGCCGGGTGGTGCATCCGCAGACCTGGCCCGACGATCTGGACCTGGCGGGCCAGCGCGTGGTGGTGATCGGCTCGGGCGCCACCGCGGCCACGCTGATCCCGGCGATCGCCGACCAGTGCGCCCACGTCACCATGCTGCAGCGCAGCCCCACCTTCTTCATCACCGGACGCAATGCCAACGACCTGGCCGACACCCTGCGCCAGCTCGACATCCCCAGCGCCTGGACGCACGAGATCGTGCGCCGCAAGGTGCTGTTCGACCAGGCCAACTTCATCCGCCGCTGCCAGGCCGAGCCCGAGGTGGTGCGGCGAGAGCTGCTGGCTGGCGTGCGCGCCGCGCTGGGCCCCGGCCTGGAGGCCGAGGTGGACCAGCACTTCAACCCGCGCTACCGGCCCTGGCAGCAGCGCATTGCCTTCGTGCCCGATGCCGACCTGTTCAAGGCGGTGCGCAGCGGCCAGGCCTCGGTGGTCACCGACCAGATCGAGACCTTCACGCCGCACGGCATCCAGCTGCAATCGGGCGCCACGCTCGAAGCCGACGTGGTGGTCACCGCCACGGGCTTCGACCTGAACGTGCTGGGCGACATCCAGTTCAGCATCGATGGCCAACCGCTGGACTTTGCCGGCACCGTGGCCTGGAACGGCGCGCTGTTCACCGGCGTGCCCAACCTCGCCTGGGTGTTCGGCTACCTGCGCGCCAGCTGGACCTTGCGCAGCGACATGATGGGCGACCTGGTCTGCCGCCTGCTGCAGCACATGGACGCCCGCGGCGCCCAGGTGGTGGTGCCCGGCCTGCGTCCGCAAGACGCCGACATGCAGCGCCTGCCGTGGATCACGCCTGACAACTTCAACGCCGGCTACATCCAGCGCGGCGTGGCGCTGCTGCCGCAGCAGGGTGACCGCGCACCCTGGGTGCACGGGCAGGACTACGCCAGCGAGCGCCAGAGCCTGCCGCTGGCCGACCTGGACGACGGCAGCCTGCAATTCCTTTGACCCCCCACCCACACCACCCGCCACCATGACCCACAGCCTGAAGACCACCCGCACCAACCGCCGCCAGCTGCTGCTGGGCGGCTCGGCCCTGCTGCTGCCCGGGCTGGCCGCCGCTCAGGCCGCCTGGCCCACCAAGGCGGTGCGCATCATCACGCCCTTCACCGCCGGCGGTGCCACCGACGTGATCGCCCGCACCCTGGCCGCGAGCATGCAGGCGATGACCAAGCAGACCTTCAACGTCGATCCCAAGCCTGGTGCCGACGGCGCACTGTCGGCCATGGAGACGCTGCGTGCGCCCGCCGACGGGCACCACCTGTTCCTGGTCACCGCGTCGGCGTTCTCCTATGTGCCGAACATCCGCAAGAACCCGGGCTACAACCCGATCAAGGACTTCACCCCGCTCACCCAGTTCATGACCTACACCTTCTACCTGATGGTGCATGAGAGCATCCCCGGCCGCACGCTGGCCGAGGTGGCGGCCCATGTGAAGGGCAAGCCGGGCCAGTTCAGCTACGCCTCGCCGCACAGCACGGCGCTGCTGGCGAGTGCCCAGCTGGCCAGCACGGCCGGCCTCGACATGATCAGCGCGCCCTACAAGGGCGAGGCGCAGGCCGTACCCGACCTGATCGGTGGCCGGGTGCAGATGATGTGGGCGTCGCCCACCGTGATGCCTGCACTGCTGAAGGACGGCAAGTTCCGCCCGCTGGCGGTGCTGCTGCCGGAGCGCAGCGCGGCCTACCCCGATGTGCCCACCATCGCCGAGGCCGGCATGCCACTGGTCAACGTGGTGCCGTGGGCCGGCTTCGTGGTGCACGCCAGCACGCCGCCCGATGTGGCCGCCACCGCGGCCCGTGTGCTGCGCGAGGCCATTGCCCAGCCCGACCTGCGCGGCCCCGCTGACAGGAACGGCTTGGCGCTGCGGCCTGGCTCGGCGGAGGACTTCACCCGGCTGATCCAGTCGCAGCTGGGCGCCTTCGCCCAGGCCATCAAGGACGCCAAGGTGCCGCTGGAGAGCTGATCAGCCCAGGCCGGGCGGGGCCATCTGCTGCAGGGCACGCGCCCAGGCCTGGTCGATCTCGGCCGACCAGTCCGCACCCAGCACGCTGCGGAAGACCTCGACCACCAGCGTGAAGAAGCGCTGGAACTGCGCGCTGGTCACGCCGTAACCCTGGTGGGCCTGGTGCTCGGCCGCCACCAGGCCGGCGCTGAACTGGCGTGTACCCGCGGCATCCTGCAGGCACTCCACCGCCCGCAGGAACATCTCGGCGCGCACCGAACCCCTGGTGTCGTTGCAGAACAGGACCTGCAATTCGGGCGCCTCGGCAAACAGCCGGGCAAACACCAGCGGCGCCGGGTCGCCCACCTGCTGCGCCACCAGGGCGAGCGTGTGGTCCAGGCAGGCGGCGTCGTCCATGGCGGGGCGGGGCGCGGCGCGGCGCGGACGTCAGTTCACACCGCGCGTCTTGCCTTCCCAGTAGGGCGCCCGCAAGATGCGCTTGAGCAGCTTGCCGCTGGGGTTGCGCGGCAGGCTGTCGACGAAGTCGATGCTCTTGGGGCACTTGTAGTGCGCCAGCCGCTCGCGCATCCAGTCGATGATCTCGCGGTCGGTGGCCGTGGCGCCGGGGCGCAGGATCACGCAGGCCTTCACGCTCTCGCCCCACTTCTCGTCAGGCACGCCGATCACCGCGCCATCGACCACGGCCGGGTGCTTCATCAGCGTGTTCTCGATCTCGGCCGGGTAGATGTTCTCGCCGCCCGAGATGATCATGTCCTTGATGCGGTCGTTGATGTAGACATAGCCATCGGCCCTGTAGCCACCGTCACCGCTGCGGAACCAGCCGCCGTTGGCATTGCGCCCCTCCGGGAAGGCAGCGGCCGTGGCCTCGGGGTTGCGCCAGTAGCCGATCATGTTGCCGGGGGATTCGATCAGCACCTCGCCGGTCTCGCCGTCGGGCAGGTCGGCCAGGGTCACCGGGTCGACGATGCGCAACCGGGCACCCGGCACCGGCTGGCCGGCCGAGCGCAGCAGCTTGGCCTTGGGGCCCTCGGCCGCATGGTCTTCAGGCAGCAGGAAGGTGGCCGACCCGGCGATCTCGGTCAGGCCGTAGACCTGCATGAAGCCGCAGCCGAAGGTGGCCATGGCGTCGGTCAGCACCCGGTCGCTGATCGGCGAGCCGCCGTAGGAGATGAGCTGCAGCGTGCGGAAGTCGCCCTGCTTCACCTTGGGCGACTGCAGCAGGAACAGGATCATCGCCGGCACCAGGAAGCAATGGGTGATGCCATGGTGGCCGATGGCGTCGATGAAGCCGGCGGGGTCGAAGTCAGGGTAGCTGCTGCCGGTGGCGCCGGCAAACAGCGGAAACAGCCCCATGTTGGCGCCGGCGATGTGGAAGGTGGGCAGCGCATTGCCCACCACCGCGTCGGCCGTCACATCCCACACCAGGGTGCCGAGCTGGCAGTTGAAGATCAGCCCGGCATGCGACAGCACCACGCCCTTGGGCAGGCCGGTCGTGCCGCTGGAATACAGCTGCAGCATCGGATCGTCGGGCTGGGCGTCGACCGCCTGGAAACTGTCCGACGCGCCGGCATACCAGTCGTGGAATCCCACGTGGCCGTCGTGTGCGCCATCGGTCACCAGCACCTGCTGCAGCGTGGGCATGGCGGCGCGGTCGACCAGCGGCAGGAAGCCGCGGTCGGCCAGCATCAACTTGGCCATGCCGTGGTCGACGATGTACTGCACCTCACCCGGCGCCAGGCGCCAGTTCACCGGCATGCACACCGCACCCAGCTTGGCGGCGGCCAGCGTCAGCAGCGTGGATTCGACATGGAACTTGGTGAGCACCGCCACCCGGTCACCGGCCCAGCCTCGCTCCGGCCCGCCTCGCCCCGGTCCGCCACCGTCTC
>JBBAPL010000064.1:0-28529 GCA_040400895.1 Aquabacterium sp. | reverse complement strand
CGCTCGGCCGCTTCGCCAGGCAGCAAGCCGCCTCAGGAGGTTTGCTGTCCGGGCTGTGCCAGTGCACCCACGGCCTCGCAGCGCTCGGCCGCTTCGCCAGGCAGCAAGCCGCCTCAGGAGGTTTGCTGTCCGGGCTCAGCCCATCGGCAGCCCGGTGGGGCGCACCCAACCCATGCCCCAGCTCAGCAGGATGAACAGGAACAGCGCGATCGACAGCCCCACCCGCAGCGCCAGCGCGCGCGCCATGCGGCCATTGCGGGAGCCTTCGTCGCCGCCCTTGCGCAGCATGAACAATCCGGCACCGGCCAACGAGGCCAGCACCAGCACCAGGGCAATGACGATCACGATTTTCATGGATGCAGATTATCCCGCCTGGGGGTGGGCATGCTGAACAGCGGGCCTTCGTTGCGCCTCGCGGCAGCCCCAGGACGGCGCCGACTGGTGGTGCTGGTGGCGGCGGTGTTGGCGGCGTCGGCCACGGCCCGCCTGGGTTGGTGGCAACTCGACCGCGCCCAGCAGAAGCTGGACCTGCAGGCCCGCATCACCGCGCGCGGCAGCCTGGCTCCGCTGCCGCAGGCCGATCTGCCGCGCACCGAGGCCACGGCCGCTGAGCAGCATTACCGCCCGGTGCAATTGCGCGGCCGCTGGCTGCATGCGCACACCGTGTACCTGGACAACCGGCAGATGAACGCCCGCCAGGGCTTCTTCGTCGTCACGCCGCTGCAGTTGGCGCCCGGTGACGCGGTGCTGGTGCAGCGCGGCTGGATGCCGCGCGACTTCGCCGACCGCACTCGACTGCAGCCGCTGCCAACCCAGCCCGGCGAGGTGCTGGTGACCGGCCGGCTGGCCCCACCGCCGTCCAAGCTGTTGGACCTGGCCGGGGCAGAGCAGGGGCCGATCCGGCAGAATCTGGAGTTGGCGGCGGTGTCGCGTGACGTCGGTGTCACGTTGCGTCCCTTGTCGGTGCAGCAGACCCAGCCTGTGGTCGCGGTGGCCGTGGCGGTGTCTGCAGAAGGCAGTCCGACTTCAGCACTGCCCGACGACGGTCTACTGCGGGCTTGGCCGGCGGTGGCTGTCGATGTCGGCAAGCACCACGGTTACGCCTTCCAGTGGTTTTCACTCAGCGCGCTGATCGTCGGCCTCACGCTGTGGTTCCAGTTTCTCCGTCCGCGGCTGCGCCCTGGCCTCCGCGGCTCCGCGCCATCCAGACCTGCCGAATGAACCAACCCTCCGAGCCTCTGGGCCTGACCGTGCACTCGCTGCCCCAACCCGTGGACGCCATGGCGCGGCAGCGGTCCAGCGGCCGTTTCAAGATGCTGCTGATCATGGCGGCCTGTGCCGCGCCCATGATTGCCAGCTACGCCCTGTACTACGGCGTGCGGCCCACCGGCGGTGCCACGGCCTACAGCGACCTGATCCAGCCCACCGTGCCCATGCCCGCCGTGCCAGCCCAGCCCCTGGGGGGTGGCGCACCCCAGGTGCTGCGCGGCCTGGCCGGCCAGTGGCTGTTGGTGGTGGTCGACAGCGGCGCCTGCGCCGAGGCCTGCGAGAAGCGGCTGTACATGCAGCGCCAACTGCGCGAGATGAACGGCCGCGACCGCGACCGCATCGACAAGCTGTGGCTGGTGGTCGACGACGTGCCGGTGCGGCCCGAGTTGCAGCAGGCGCTGGCGGACACGCCCGGCATGCACATGTTGCGCGTGCCACGCGCCACCGTGGCGGGCTGGCTCAAGCCGGCGTCCGGCCAGGCGCTGGAAGACCACCTCTACATCGTCGACCCGCTGGGCGAGTGGATGATGCGTGCGCCCGCGAATGCCGACCCGTCCAAGCTCAAGCGTGACATCCTGCGCCTGCTGCGCGCGTCGGGCGGCTGGGACCAGCCAGGCCGGCAGGCACTGATCAACGACACCGTGGCACCTGCCAGCGCGCCCGCCGCGCCACGTCCCTGAGCCTGGCATCCAGAATCCATGCAAGCTGCCCATGCCCTGATCGACTGGAGCCCGCTGCTGCGCCTGCTGGGGCTGGCCGCCGTCATCGCCCTGCTGCCGCTGTCGTGGTGGTGGCTGCGCCAACGTGGCGCGCCGTTGCCCCGCAAGCTGGCGGCGCTGACGGCGCTGATCCTGTTCCTGACGCTCGACTTGATCGTGGTGGGGGCCTTTACCCGGCTCACCGACTCCGGCCTGGGCTGCCCCGACTGGCCGGGTTGCTATGGCGAGCTGAGCCCGTTCGGCGCCCAGGCCCAGATCAGCGCCGCGCAGGCGGCCCAGCCCACTGGCCCGGTCACCGTCGGCAAGGCGTGGATCGAGATGGTGCACCGCTACCTGGCCATGGCCGTGGGTGCGCTGATCCTGGTGGCCGCTGCCATGGGCTGGCGGGCCCGGTCGCAGCTGCCCCATTCACCCTGGTGGGGCACGGCCACGCTGGTGTGGGTGCTGGTGCAGGGCGCCTTCGGCAAATACACCGTCACCCTGAAGCTGTACCCGGCGGTGGTCACGCTGCATCTGCTGGGCGCGATGGTGCTGCTGGCGCTGCTGGTGCTGCAGCACGAATCCTTCCGCGCCCGGCCACTGCTGCAGGCCCGGCAGCGCCTGGCCCCTGGCTGGGTGGCCGCCGCGCTGGCGGTGGTGGTGGTGCAGATTGCGCTGGGCGGCTGGGTCAGCACCAACTACGCGGTGCTGGCTTGCCAGGGATTTCCGGCCTGCAATGGCCAGTGGTGGCCGCAGATGGATGCGGCCCATGGCTTCACGTTGCTGCGCCACCTGGGCCAGACCGGGCAGGGCGGCGCGTTGGCGTTCGATGCGCTGGTCGCCATCCACATGGCGCACCGGCTGTTTGCGGTGGTGGTGGTGGTGGCGCTGGTGATGCTGGCGGTGGCCCTGAGGCGCAGCCGTGACGCCAGCGCCCGACGCTACGGGCTGGCGCTTGCCGGCGTGCTGCTGTGGCAACTGGCCAGCGGGCTGTCCAACGTGGTGCTGGGCTGGCCGATCGCTGCTGCCCTGGCCCACAGCGCTGGCGCTGCTGTGCTGGTGGCGGTGCTCACGTCACTGTGGGCGCGTCTGCGCCAGCCAGCCGGCGTGCCAGCCTCGGCAGCTGTGCCGCGCACGCCAACCATCCAGCCGGTGGCCACCGCGCGGCGGGCTTCCGCCTCCTAGAATCCGCAGTTCTGCCCATGACAGCCTCCGTCCTTCCATCCAGCCTCGCGGCCAGCCGCGTGCGGCAATACCTGGCGCTGACCAAGCCCCGGGTCGTGCAGCTGATCGTGTTCTGCGCCGTCATCGGCATGCTGCTCGCCGAGCCGGGCTGGCCGCCGATGCAACTGGCGGTGCCGGCCACCATCGGCATCTGGCTGGTGGCCAGCGCGGCGGCGGCCTTCAATTGCCTGGTCGAGCAAGCCATCGACAGCAAGATGGCCCGCACCGCCTGGCGCCCCACCGCCAAGGGCGAGCTCAGCACCGCACAGGCGCTGCTGTTCTCGGTCGTGCTGTGCAGCCTTGGCAGCGCGCTGCTGTACTGGTGGGTGAATCCGCTGACGATGTGGCTGACCTTCGCCACCTTCGTCGGCTATGCGGTCATCTACACCGTGGTGCTCAAGCCGATGACACCGCAGAACATCGTCATCGGCGGGGCGTCGGGCGCCATGCCGCCGCTGCTGGGCTGGGCCGCGCTGCGCAACGACGTCGGCCCCGAGGCGCTGGCGCTGGTGCTGATCATCTTCCTGTGGACACCGCCGCACTTCTGGGCGCTGGCGCTGTACAGGGTGGAGGACTACCGCCGCTCGGGCCTGCCGATGCTGCCGGTCACCCACGGCAGCGATTTCACCCGGCTCAACGTGCTGCTCTACACCCTGGTGCTGTTCGCGTCCACGCTGCTGCCGTTCATCATCGGCATGAGTGGCTGGCTGTACCTGGCCAGTGCGGTGGTGCTGGGCGTGTGGTTCATCGCCTACGGCTGGATGCTGTGGCGCAACTACAGCGACGCCCTGGCCCGCAAGACCTTCCGCTTCTCGATCTGGCACCTGTCGTTGCTGTTTGCAGCCTTGCTGGTCGACCACTACCTGATGCCATGGCTCTGAAACCGATCCTCGCACGCCGCGCGCTGCTGCTGGCCGGTGCTGCTGCCCTGGCCGGTCTGGCCGGATGCGATGGCCAGCTGCCCGGCAGCGCCAAGCCCGTCTTCAAGGCCATCGACATCACCGGCGCCGAGTACGCCCGCACGCTGCAGCTGTCCGACCCCGACGGCCAGCTGCGCACGCTGGCCGACTACAAGGGCAAGGTGGTGGTGGTGTTCTTCGGCTTCACCCAATGCCCGGATGTGTGCCCCAGCACCATGGCCGAGCTGGCCGAGGTGAAGCGGTCGCTCGGTGCCGACGGCGCCCGGGTGCAGGGCATCTTCGTCACCATCGACCCGGCCCGCGACACCGCCGAACTGCTGAAGGCCTATGCCGCGAACTTCGGCCCCGACATCGTCGGCCTGCGCGGCACGCCTGAGCAGACGGTGGCCGTGGCCAAGGAGTTCAAGGTGTTCTTCAACAAGGTGCCGGGCAAGACCGACACCAGCTACACCATGGACCACACGGCCGGTTCGTATGTCTTCGACGCCAAGGGCCGGGTGCGGCTGTTCACCCGCCATGGCACCGGCGCCCAGGCGCTGGCCGATGACCTGAAGCTCCTGCTGGCCGAGCCAGCCTGAATCAGGGGGGCACCAAGCAAAACGCCGCGCACAGCGCGGCGTTTTGTCGTCAGCGCGCCAGCTGCCGGATCAAGCGGTTTCCAGCGCCTTGCGCATCTTCTTCATCGCCGCCACCTCGATCTGGCGGATGCGCTCGGCGCTGACGCCGTACTCGGCCGCCAGGTCGTGCAGCGTCATGCCGCCCGAGCTGTCGTCGTTGACCTTCAGCCAGCGCTCCTCGACGATGCGGCGGCTGCGGTCGTCCAGCACCGCCAGCGCCTGCACCAGGCCGTCGCTCGACAGCGCATCGCGGCGGCGGGCTTCCAGCACCCGGGTGGGCTCGCCGCTGTCGTCGGCCAGGTAGGCGATGGGGGCGTAGGCCTCTTCGCCGTCGTCGGTCTGCGGCTCGAGCGCCACGTCGCCACCCGACAGCCGGGTCTCCATCTCGATCACCTCGGCCGGCTTCACGTTCAGGCTGCGCGCCACGCTGTCGATCTCGGCGGCCGACAGGTTGTTGCGGTGCGCATTGGCGTCGGTGGCGTCGCTCTTCATCCCCTGCTTCATCGAGCGCAGGTTGAAGAACAGCTTGCGCTGGGCCTTGGTGGTGGCCAGCTTGACCATGCGCCAGTTCTTCAGGATGTATTCGTGGATCTCGGCCTTGATCCAGTGCAGCGCGTAGCTGACCAGGCGCACGCCGGCTTCCGGGTCGAAGCGCTTCACTGCCTTCATCAGACCGACGTTGCCTTCCTGGATCAGGTCGCCGTGCGGCAGACCGTAACCCAGGTACTGGCGCGACACCGACACCACCAGCCGCAAGTGCGACAACACCAGACGGCCGGCCGATTCGACATCGGCTTCGTCGCGCAGGCGGCGGCCATAGCGGGACTCTTCTTCCTGCGTCAGCATCGGCAACCGGTTCACGGCCGAGATGTAGGCGTCCAGGTTGCCGAGTGACGGCACCAAGGCCCACGGATCGCGGACAGACAGGGCAGTGGTCGCAGTGGAGGTGTGCATGGTGGGTTCTGAATGGTCCTGCAGGGCTTGGTTCCATGAATATTAGCACTCTTGAGTGAGGAGTGCTAAGCCCGGCAGGGCCGACCGTTCAGCTGACAGAAGTCGAGAAAAAATTGGCGTTGCAGCGATGGCGTTCACTGACTTTTTCAACTTACCCCCCAGGTGGGCCACCCGAGGTGGGCCCTCTTCACCACCCACCCCGGAGGGAGTGCCAACCCAGGGCACCGTTCCCAGAATGGGCACCAGTCCGACAGGCAACCAGCCGCGGGCTGACAACCCAACCTCAACCCAACCTCAACCCAACCCACTGCCCCAAGGAGCCCACCATGATCCGTTCCCTGATCACCACCCTGTTCGCCACCCTGGCCCTGCTGGCTGGCCAGGTCGCCCTGGCTGCCGATGCCAACAAGGCCAGCGCCGCCGAACTGGAAGCCGTCAAGGGCATCGGCCCGGCGCTGTCTGGCAAGATCCTCAGCGCCCGGCAGCAAGGCAGCTTCAAGAGCTGGGACGACCTGGTCGAGCGTGTCTCGGGCATGGGCCCCGGCAATGCGGCACGGCTGTCGCAGAACGGGCTGACCGTCGCGGGCGCGGCCTTCACTCCCGCCGCCGTGGCCGACAAGGCCGCCCGCCCGGCGCGCGACGCGGCGCCGAAGAAGCCCGCCAAGGAGGCTGCGCCGGCCAAGGCGCAGTCCTGATCCGGCCTCGCAGAGCTCGGCCGCTTCGCCAGGCACAATGCCTCCTCAGGAGGCTTTGTGTCCGGGCTCGCCCACTGCCTCGCAGAGCTCGGCCGCTTCGGCAGGCACAAACAGTCCTCAGGACTGTTTGTGTCCGGCCTCAGCCAAACCGGCTGTCGATGCCTTCGAGCAGTTCGTCGAGCATGCCCAGGAAGCTGCCCAGGTTCAGCGGCTTGGTCATGTAGCGGCGGGCACCGGCGGCCAGGGCGTCCTCGATGCGGCCCGGCGTGGCGTCTGCGGACACCACCACCACCGGGATCTTGGCGCAGTCCGGGTCGCGCTGCAGCCCGCGCAGCAGTTCCAGCCCGTCCACGTCGGGCAGGTTCATGTCCAGCAGGATCAGGTCGGGCCGGCGGCTGCGGATGGCCGTCAGCCCGTCCAGGCCCAGCATGGACACTTCCAGCGAGATCTGGGGGCGCTGCGCCAGGATGCCGCGCATCACTTCCACATTGGTCTCGTTGTCTTCGACATAGTGCACATGGCGGCGCCGGTAGGGCGCGGCCAGCGTGTCCGCAGGCACCACGTCGCCGGCCTGCGGCGCTGCCGGTGGCGCCACCGGCAGCGTCAGCACGAAGGTGGCGCCCTGGCCGTCGTTGCGCTCGGCATGCAGCGTGCCGCCCATCAGTTCGGCCAGACGGCGGCTGATGACCAGGCCGATGCCGGTGCCCTCGATGTCGCCCTGCTCCCGCCCCAGGCGGTTGAACGGCTGGAACAGGTTGGCCATCTGCGTGTCGGTCAGGCCCGGGCCGGTGTCATGCACCCGCAGGGTCACGGTGTCGCCGTCCTGGGGCTCGCTCTGCACCAGCACGCTGCCGCCGGGCTGGTTGTACTTCACCGCATTCGACAGCAGGTTGATCAGCACCTGCTTGAGCCGCGTCTCGTCGCCCAGCACCCGCAGCGTGGCGTCGTCCACCCGGATCTGCATGCGGATGCGGCGCCGCGCCGCGGCCGGCTCCAACATGCCCACGCATTGCTGCACCAGGGCCTGCAGCGGCACCGGTGCCGGCGCCATGCGCAGCATGCCGGCGTCGATGCGCGACAGGTCGAGCGTGTCGTTGATCATCTCCAGCAGGTGCCAGCCGGACTGCATGATCTGCCCGGCCCAGGTGCGCTGGTGCGGTGCCAGCGCCGGCCGGTTGTCCAGGTCGAGCAGCTGCGCAAAGCCCAGCATCGCGTTCAGCGGCGTGCGCAGTTCGTGGCTCATGCGGGACAGGAACTCATTCTTCGCCAAGTTGGCCGATTCGGCGGCCTGCCGGCCCCGCTCGGCATCCTGCCGGCGCAGTTGCTCGGTGATGTCCTCGACCACCGCCACCAGCCGCTGTGGCAGGCCGTCGGGGCCGCGCAGCACGCTCCAGTGCATGCGCACCGACAGCGTCTGGCCGTTGCGGTGCATCAGACGTGAAATGCGTTCGAACTCGGGCAGCTCGCCGGCCAGCAGCCGGGCCAGGCCCTGGGCGTCTTCAGCCCGGTCGTTGGGGTGGGTCAGCTCGGCCAGGCTGCGCTCGGACAGCGCCTGCCCGGCATAGCCGATCATCTCGCGCAAGCGGGGGTTGGCGTCGCGCATG
Organism: Aquabacterium sp.; assembly: GCA_040400895.1. GTDB lineage: Bacteria > Pseudomonadota > Gammaproteobacteria > Burkholderiales > Burkholderiaceae_C > Pseudaquabacterium. The sequence continues at coordinate 20,548 of JBBAPL010000064.1, read as the reverse complement.
CGGCCTTGCAGGTCAGCGTAGACGATGCCGATCGGCGCATGGTCGAAGATGTTGCGAAAGCGCTCTTCGCTGGCACGCAGGGCCAATTCCGCATGGCGGCGCTCGGCCGCCTCGCGCTGGAGGTCGGCGGTGCGCTCGTCCACCGCGTCCTCGATGCGTCGGGTGCGTCCGGTCACCGTCAACAGCAGGGCGCACAGCATGGTGGCTGACAGCAGGCCCAATATCGAGAACAGCCAGGCGTTGCCGTTGCCGGCATCTGGAACGGCATTGGTCTGGGCGCTGATGCGCAGCAGCCAGCGCTGGCCACCCAGGGCGATGGTGGTTTCGTGCAGCAACTGGGGCGGCGCGGCGGTGTCGCAGCCGTCCGGCCCGGCCAGGCGCCGGTGGCTGGCTGCCGGGTTGGTGTCGACCAGGCACCAGCCCAGGTAGGGTGGGGTCTGCCGCATGCCCGCCTCAACCGATTGCTGCATGCGCAGGGTGACGAAGGTGACGCCCTGCAGGGCGGCCTGCCGCTGGCCAGGGGTGGCGTTGGCGGGGGTGCCCGGGCGATACAGCGCCCGATAGACGACCACGCCGATCTGCAGGCCGGCCTCCTGCGTCAGGACAAAGCCGCTGGTGGCTGCGGGTGCGTCGGTGCTGGCCGTGCGCAGGATGGCTTCGCGTGCCGCCGGAATCGACAAGGCATTGACCCCCAAAGCCGCGGCGTTGCTGGCGGATGGCTCGATCATCCGGATGGCCACCACGTCACTGTCGCGCGCACTGGGCAGCGTGCCGCCGGGCAGCGGGCGGTCGAAGACCTGGTAGGGCATGCCCAGCGCGCGGCTGGTCTGTGCTTCAAAGGCCGGCAGATCGGCGCGCTGCACCCGCTGGCTGACGCCCACTGCCTGCAGCTGGATCGGCAGCGCCAGCCACGGCTCGGCAGCGCGCCGCAACTCGGCCGGGTTGACCGACTCCGAGGCGATCATCAGGCCGCGCAGCGCCTCCAGCGCCAGGCCGGCATGGCGCAGCTGGGCCTCGATGGCTGCGGCCGTGGCGGCGGCGTCGCGCTCAAAGACGCTCTGGCTGCGCTGCTGGTCCCCGCGCGACACCAGCACGGTGGCGCTCGCCAGCAGCGCCGTGGTGGCCAGCAACGGCAGGGCCACGGTGACACGCCGGCCCACCCAGTCCGCCGCCGGGCGGCCGATCAGGGTCAGCGCGATCGGTGCGCCGATCAGCACCCCCAGTGTGTCGCCGACCCACCAGGTCCACCAGGTGAAGGGCGCGGCCGACGCGGGAACGGCCCCCACTGCCACCAGCATGGGCACCGACAGGCTGGCGTTGACCAGGCAGGCCACCACCGCGCCCAGCAGGCAGAACAGGGCCACCTCGCGCGCCTCGGCCAGCCGCAGCGGGCCGGGCAGGCGCCAGCGGATCAGGGCGGCGCCCAGGGCGGCTTGCAGCATTGCTCCCAGGCCGCTGACCAGCGGCGTGCCCAGCGCCGACAGGTCGGACAGCGCGCGCGCGTCACCCAGCAACAGGCTGACCAGGAAGGACCCGATGGCCACGCCCAGCAGGGCGGGGCGGCCCTGGGTCAGCACGGCCGCCAGCGCGATGCCGGCACTGGGGTAGATGGGCGCCGCGTAGCTGGGCGGAATGGCCAACAACAGCGCCAGCTTGCCCGCCAGCACATAGGCCAATGCCGTCAGCAGCACGGTCGCCAGCGGCCCCGCAGCGGCGCCTGACTGCCGCGAGCGTGGGTCCGGCAGAGGGCTGGGCGAGTTGGAAGGGTCGGTCACTGCGCGCTTGCCCTCCGGGCTGACGCCAGCCAAGTGCCCAGATTGTGCGGCACGCCGCCCCCGGGCGGCGCCTGGCAGCGTGCGATCAGCCCGGCGCGGCCGGCCGCCTGGCCAGCAGGGCGGCAGACGTGGCCTCGCAGCCGGCGGCCACCCGCAGCAGCGCCGCGTCGCCCTTCGGCTTGCCGATCAGTTGCAGCCCCGCCGGCCAGCGGCCATTGGCATGGAAGCCTGCCGGCACGCTGATGGCTGGCGCACCGGCGAAGGTGGCATACAGCGTCACCTCCATCCAGCGGTGGTAGGTGTCCATGGTGCGGCCGGCAATGCTGCGCGGCCAGCGCTGGCCGATCGGGAACGGCCACACCTGGGTGGCCGGCAGGGCCAGCACGTCGAAGCGCTCGAACAGTCCCAGCAGGTGCTGGTAGAACGCGGTGCGCACCTCGCTGGCGGCCATGAAGTCGAGGAAGCCCAGCGTGGTGGACTGGCGGTGCTCCCACAGCGCCTCCGGCTTGATCTGCGCACGGGCGCCCGGCTGCTTCAGCAGGCTTGCCACCTTCGGGCCCACCAAGGCGCGGCGCCACACCAGCCAGGCATCCCACAGCGCGTCGGCCGAGAAACCCAGGGGTGTGGGCTCGACCACCGCGCCATGCGCGGCCAGGCGGCCCAGCGATTCTTCACACACCGCCAGCAGGCCCTCGTCCATCGCCAGGTGGCCCTGCAGATCGCCCAGCCAGCCCACCCGCAGGCCGCGCAGGCCGTCCAGCGCGGCCTGGCCCTGCGGCACGGTGAAGTCCTGCGGGCCTTCGGCGATGGCCAGTGGCGTGCGCGGGTCGGTGCCCGCCTGGGTCGACAGCAGCTTGGCCAGATCGGCCACGGTGCGGGCCATCGGGCCTTCGCTGCCCAACTGGGCCACCCAGGTGTCGGCCGCTGGCCAGAACGGCACCCGGCCCTGGCTGGGCCGCATGCCGAAGATGTTGGCCCAGGCCGCCGGGTTGCGCAGTGAGCCCATGAAGTCGGACCCGTCGGCCACAGGCAGCAGGCGATGCGCCAGTGCCACCGCAGCGCCCCCACTGCTGCCGCCTGCCGTCACGCCGGCATCCCAGGCATTGGGCGTGGCGCCGAAGAGGTCGTTGAAGGTGTGCGAGCCCAGGCCGAACTCGGGCATGTTGGTCTTGCCGACGACGATGCAGCCCGCGGCCTTCATGCGCGCGGTCATCAGGCTGTCCTGCGTGGGCATCACGTCCTTGAGCAGCGTGCAGCCCAGCGTGCTGGGGAAACCCAGCGCATGGCCGGTGTCCTTGATGGCCTGCGGCAGGCCGTGCATCCAGCCGCGGCTGCGGCCCTGCGCCAGCTCGGCATCGCAGGCATCGGCCTGGGCCAGCAGCGTGGCGTCGGGCGCCAGGTTGACGATGGCGTTGAGCACCGGGTTCAGCCGGTGGATGCGGTCCAGGTAGGCCGCCATCACGCTGCGGCATGACACCTCGCGGGCGTGGATGGCGCGCGACAGGGGCAGGGCGTCCAGGTCGGTGATGGTGGGGTCGGGGCGCATGGCGGGCCTTGGTGGGGTTGGGGGTCAGCGCCGGGCGGCAAACCAGGCCTGGGCGTCGGCGGTGTCCTGGGCGATGGCGGCCTGCAGTTCGTCCAGCGACGCGTACTTGCGTTCGTCGTGCAGCTTGTGCAGCAGGCGCACGCTGACCAGCTTGCCGTACGCGCCTTCCGGTGCCAGGCCGGCGGGCCAGTCCAGGCAGTGGGTTTCCAGCAGCACCCGGCCGGCGTCTTCCACCGTGGGCCGCACGCCCAGGCTGGCCACGCCTGGCAGCGGCTGCGGGCCCAGGCCGTGCACCTCGACCACGAAGATGCCCATTGCCGCCGGCTTGGCGTGGCTGAAGCGCACATTCAGCGTGCGAAAGCCCAGCGTGCGGCCGAGCTTGCGGCCGTGCACCACATGGCCGCTGATGGCGTAGGGCCGGCCCAGCAGGGCAGCCGCGCGCGGCATGTCGCCGGCGGCCAGTGCCAGGCGCACCGCCGAGCTGGACACCCGCAGGCCGTGCACCTCGTAGCTGAGCATGCGGGCGACGTCGAAGCCGTGGGCGTCGCCGGCGGCATCGAGCATGGCGTAATCACCGGCGCGGCGCGCGCCGAAGCGGAAGTCATCGCCCACCAGCACATAGCGGGCGCGCAGGCTGCGCAGCAGCACCTGGCCGATGAAGTCGTCGGGGCTGAGCGCGGCCAGCCGGGCGTCGAAGCGCAGCACCACAGCCCGCTGCACGCCGCAGCGCTGCAGCTCGCTGAGCTTGTCGCGCAGGGTGGCGATGCGCGCCGGCGCCTGGGCCGGCTGGCCGGCCAGGCGGGCGAAGTAGTCGCGTGGGTGGGGCTCGAAGGTGAGCACGCAACTGGGCACGCCGCGGTGGCGGGCCTCGCTGTTGAGCAGCGCCAGCATGGCCTGGTGGCCGCGGTGCACGCCGTCGAAGTTGCCGATGGTCACGGCGCATCCGGTGGCCGCACTGGCGGCCGCCGCTGGGCCGCTGCCGTGCATGGACGCCGCCCCTTCCAAACCTCTGAATACCTGCATCGGGCAATTATCGCGATGCCGGCGTCCCGGGCGCTGCCGCGCCCGGGACGCCGGCGCCTGCCGGTTCGCCCGTCAGTGGGCGCGGGCGGCCGTCTCGGCCGCGTAGCGCTGGGTGGCGGCTTCCACCGCCTGGCTGTGGATGGCAGCCAGCGCGGGCCGGGCGGCACGCGCACGCTCGGCGGCGGCCAGGGTGCTCATCTGCCCTTGCCACTGCGGGAAGACATGGCGCGCGATGAGGTCGTAGCTCTTGCGGGTGGCGTCGAAGTTGGCCCAGTTGTGCGCCAGCATCAGGTAGGCGCCGAAGCCGCCGTTGCTCTGCTTCCACAGCCGCTCGATCTGCTTGTTCACCATGTCGGGCGTGCCGATGGCGCCGAAGCCGGAGTCGTTGACGAAGGAAATCATCTCCTTCACGTTGCTGCCGGGCACGGCCATCTGCGGGAATGCGGCCACGGCCTGGAAGTAGTCGAACCAGTGTTCCATGCCGTACTCGACGTCGCGGTAGGCCTGGTCCATGGTCTCGGCGCAGTGCACCATGCCCACCAGGCGCCACTTGTTGCGGTCGACCCGGGTCTTGTAGTGGGCGGCCTGGGCTTCCATCACGTCCCAGTGCAGGGCCAGGGCGTCGAAGCCGGCAGCGGTGGTGGCGCCGATGGACAGCAGGCCGCAGCCGTAGCGGCCGGCCAGCTTCGGGCCGGTGGGCGACGCCACCGCCGGGATCGCGACGTCGAACAGCGGGTTGCTGTAGGGCCGCAGGTGCAGTTGCGCACCGCGCAGGTCCCAGCGGTCGTTCTTGAAGGTGACCGGCTCGTCGGTGGTGAGCAGCCGCATGATGATGTCCAGGCCGTCTTCCAGCAGCGGCCGGGTCTGGGTCTGCGACAGGCCGACCATGATGCCGTCCGACGGCAGCGAGCCCGGGCCCAGGCCCAGCATCACACGGCCGCGGGTCAGGTGGTCGAGCTGCACGATGCGCTCGGCCACCCACAGCGGGTTGTGGTAGCTAACGCTGGTGACGCCCGAGCCCAGCAAGATGCGCTTGGTGCGCTGCGACGCCACCGCCATGAAGATCTCCGGGCTGGCCGAGATCTCGGTGCCGGCCGAGTGGTGCTCGCCGCACCAGGCTTCGTCGTAGCCGCAGCGGTCCAGCCACTGCACCAGTTCCAGGTCCTGCTCCAACGCCAGCGTGGGGTTGATGCCTGGTTTGTGAAACGGTGCCAGGAACACGCCGAACTTCATCCGATGGCTCATTGCTTTGTCTCCTTGGGTGGATGCCGGCGGGCAATTGCCTCTGGGAAAGCCGGCAGAACTTTGTACTGCGCCGGTGTCGGCCTGTCCACCCGGGCTAGGCCCCAAGACGAGCGGCACCGCTGCCGCCGGCTTGTTCAGATCGGCCGGTGTCAGATCGGCCGCCAGGCGGCGGCTAGACTGCGCGTTTTCGCCCGCCCGCTGCTGTCGACAAGGTTCCCATGCGCACTGTTCCCTTCATCGTCGGCCTGGGCGGCACCACGCGGCCGGGATCCACCTCCGAGCGGGCGCTGCAGGCGGCCCTGGCCCGGGCTGGCGTGCTGGGCTGCGACACCCTGCTGATCGGCGGGGCGCAGTTGCCCGGTGACATCTTCGACCCCACCCGCACCGAGCGCAGCGACGCCGCCCGCGCGCTGGTGGATGCGCTGCGCCGCGCAGATGGCGTCATCGTCGCCACGCCGGCGTACCACGGCGGCCTCTCGGGCCTGGTGAAGAACGCGCTCGACTTCACCGAAGACCTGCGCGGCGATGCGCGCGCATACCTGGCCGGCCGGGCGGTGGGTTGCATCGTCTGCGCCGACGGCGCCCAGGCCATGGGCAGCACGTTGGCGGCGATGCGCGCCATCGTGCATGCGCTGCGGGGCTGGCCCACGCCCTTCGGCGCCACCCTCAACGCATCGTCCAGGCCCTTCGGCGCCCCCGGCCAGGCGGCCGACCCCGCCGCCGTGCAGGCCTGTGAGCTGGTGGCCGACGAGGTGGTGCAGTTCGCACGCTGGCAGCTGCCGGCGGGCTGACCGCGGTCCGGCTGCCCGGGCGCGCATGCGCACAACGGCGCCCGCCAACGCCGCAGCACCCCCTTTCATGCCACCCGTGCACGACTGCGACGACGCCGTGGTGGTGCTGCCCGACACCCACGTGGGTGCCCAGCGCCCCGGCGACCCGCCCGACTTTGCGCCGTACCGCAACCCATGGTGCGGTGGCCTGGCGGTGCAGGGTCCGCTGGTGGCTGCCTGCGAATGGGGCGCGGGTGTCGACTGGCGCACGCCGATCGGCTGCCTGGGCCCCTTGGGCGAGGCCACGCGGCACCTGGCCTGGCGCCAGCGCGTCTGACGGAACCCGGTTGCCCGGTGGGACCGGTCAGGCCGGCCGCTTGGCCACCAGCGCCGCGCGCTCGGCATCGGTGACGAAGCGCCACTGGCCGGGTTCGGGGCCGTCGGCCAGCGTCAGCGCACCGAAGGCGCTGCGGTGCAGCGCTTCGCAGTGGTTGCCCACCGCCGCCACCATGCGCTTGACCTGGTGGTACTTGCCCTGCACCAGGGTCAGCCGCAGCGCCTGATCGCCGGTGGCTTCACAGCCTTCGGCGCGCACCGGCTTCGGGTCGTCGTCGAGCACCACGCCGTCCAGCAGGCGTTGCACCTGCCGGGGTTCCACCGGCCGCGCGGTCTGCACCTCGTAGACCTTGGGCACATGGTGCTTGGGGGAGGTGAGGCGGTGGATCAGCGTGCCGTCATCGGTCAGCAGCAGCAGGCCGGTGGTGTCCTGGTCGAGCCGGCCGACCGGCTGCACGCCGCGGTTGCGCAGCGGCGGCGGTAGCAGCAGCATCACGCTGGGGTGGTGCTTGGGCTTCTGGCTGCATTCATAGCCCGCGGGCTTGTGCAGCAGCACCAGGGCGGTGGCGTACCAGGTCCAGGGCTGGCCGTTGACCTCGAAGGTCAGCCCGTCGGGCGCCAGGTCCAGCGCCGGGTCGGTGAGGGTGGCACCGGCCACGCGCACCCGGCCGGCCGCCACCAGGCCGGCACATTCACGCCGGGTGCCGAAGCCCTGGCTGAACAACAAGTCGTCCAGGCGCATCGTGCGGGCTACTCGTGCAGTTCCAGCACCGTCACCCGGCGCTCGGCCGCCGGCCAGGCGCGGCCGGTGATGCGTTCGTTGACGATGCCGGAGCGGAACTCACCCGTCACCACCTGGCCCGCGGCCGCCAGCTTGCGCTTGGACGCCGCCACGCCGGCCACGCCGGGCGGGATGCCGGGCGCGGCCTCGCCGTTGATCAGCACCACGTCGCGCGGCAGGCCGAAGTAGGCGCGCGGGCGGATGAAGTTGACGATGGCGGTGGCGTCCTTGTCGGCGTCGGCGATGGCGCGCTCGGGCCGCAGGTGCACGATGTCCGACGACCGCAGGAACGGCGCGCGGTAGGTGTGGCTGATGGCGAAGCCCGGCGCATCCAGCACGAATTCCAGCGGCGTGCGGGCATCGGTGCGCATCGGGCCCCAGCGGCCGTCGGCGCCGATGGTCTGGTCGACCAGGGCCGCGCCGCGGCGTTCACCCGTGGCGGGGTCGGTGGCAAACACCTGCAGCCGGGCGCCCGGCAGCGGCAGGTTGGTGGGGCCAGCGGCGCTGAAGCCGGTCACCTGGCCGGCCAGGGTGACGCCGGCTTCGGGCGTGATGTGCAGCGCGCTGCTGGTGGCCGGTGCACGGCCGGAGACGAAGCGGAAGGCCGCCGCGAACGCCTCGGGGTGGTAGCTCACCTCGCGGTGGTCGCGCCCGGGCAGCACCACGTTGGCGGCACCCTTGAGCGCCGGGCCGTCGAAGGTGACGTTGGTGGGCGTGCCCTTGCTGCCGATCCACACGCCATCGGGCTGGGCGAACTTGTCGTTGTTGTCGGACCGCAGGGTCATCCACTGCACACCGGGGGTGACCTCGTTGCCGTCCTGGCCCTTGGGTGCGTTCAGCCCGGTCAGGAACGCGCCGGCGCCATTGAATTCATTGTTCGGCCGGAAGCCAGGGTTGGACCACACGCCGTGGTTGGGCGTGCCGCCCAGGATGGCGTGCGACACCTTGGCCGCGCCACCCCCGTTGGCGATGTAGTGGCGAATGGCATTGCCGCCGCGGCTGTTGCCCATCAGCACCACCTTCACCGCGCCGGTGGCCGCCAGCACCTTGTCGACCTCGGCGGCCAGGTGGCGCAGCTGGTCGTCGGCCGAACTGCGGCCGGGCTGGTCCTTGGTGTTGTCGTCGCGCGCCGACGGGTTGGGGAAGTCGACCGCATGCAGCCGGGCACGCGGCCAGCCGTTGCTTTCCCAGCGCCACAGCGTGGTGGTCCACAGCGCAGCGGTGTCGCCGTTGCCGTGCACGAAGACGATGGGCGGCTGGGCGTCGGCCGCCGGCGTGCCGGGCGGCGTGGCGCAGGCGGTCAACAGGCCGGCGGCGGCCAGGGTGATCAGCGCACGGCGGCGCAGCAGGGTCGGTTGCATGGTGGTCATCCAGGAGGGTTGTTTTCAGGCCAGGCCGAGGTCGCGCGCGCTGGGCAGCGGCGGGTCGGTCAGGCCATGGGCGGCGCGCACGGCATTGAGCACCGCGCGGGCCATCACTTCAGCGCCCAGCGCGCCCAGCACCGACAGGTGGCCGGGTTTGCCACTGCCGCCGGTGGCCACGGCGAACAGGGCATCACCGTCGGTGGCGGTGTGCACCGGGTTGATGCTGCGCGACAGGCCGTCGTGCGCCATGCCGGCCAGCTTGTTGGCCTGGGCCTTGGTGAGCTGCGCGTCGGTGGCCACGATGCCGATGGTGGTGGCCATGCCGGCCATCAGGTGCGCCGGCAACTGCCCGTCGATCAGCGTGGCCAGGGTGTCCAGCGGCGCGCGGCGGTCGTCGGCCAGGGCGCCGGCGATCACCCGGCCGGTGGCGGGGTCGACCACGTCGCCGATGGCGTTGACCGCCACCAGCGCGCCCACGGTGATGGCGCCCACCCGCAGCGACGCGGTGCCGATGCCGCCCTTCATCGCCCGGCCGATGCCGAACAGCTTGCCCACGCTGGCACCGGCGCCAGCGCCCACGCTGCCCTGGGCCGGGTGGGCGGTGCTGGCGGCCTCGCAGGCGGCGAAGCCAGAGGCGGCGTCGGGGCGGATGCGGGCGTCGCCCACCCACAGGTCGAACAGCACGGCGGCGGGCACGATGGGAATACGGGCCGGTCCGACCTGCACGCCGTGGCCGTGTTCTTCCAGCCAGCGCATCACGCCGGTGGCGGCGTCCAGGCCGAACGCACTGCCGCCGGTCAGCAAAATGGCGTGCACCTGTTCCAGCGTGGCCAGCGGGTGCAACAGGTCGGTCTCGCGCGTGCCGGGGGCGGCACCGCGCACATCCACGCCGGCCACCGCGCCTTGCGGACACAGCAGCACGGTGCAGCCGGTGGGGCGGCGGGTGTCGGTCCAGTGGCCGACGGAGAGGCCGGCGATGTCGGTGATGGCGCCAGGGAACATGCGCTGGGCAGGCCTATTTCTTCACCGCGGGGGCAGCCGGGGCCTGCGGCGCCGCGGCGCCCGGTGCAGCCTTCAGCTTGGCCTCGCGCATCAGCACGTTGTGGAAGCGGTTGGTCTTTTCCAGCCAGTCGCTGAACGCGGCGCCCGACATCGTGGTCTGCTTGAACGCGCCCTTGACCATGAAGGCCTTCCATTCGGGCGTGGCGCGCACCTTGTCCAGCAGTTGGCTGTAGAACGCCACCTGATCGGCCGTGGCGCCCGGCGTGGTGAAGATGCTGCGCATCATCAGGTACTGCGCCGGGATGCCCACCGACATGCAGGTGGGCAGGTCGGCCCAGCCCTGGCCGCCGGCCAGCTTGGCCGGGTCGTCCAGCCGCTGGCCGTCGAACACGCACAGCGGCCGCAGCTTGCCCTGGCGCCACAGGGCCTCGGCCTCGATCGGGTTGTTGACGGTCATGTCCACCTCGCCGTCGGCCAGCGCGCGGGCCACGTCGCCGCCGCCCTTGAGCGGCACATAGGTGATGCGGGTGGCCGCGGCGGTCTCGAGCAGCACGCTGATCAGCTGGTCTTCCTGCTTGCTGCCCGTGCCGCCCAACTTGGAGCTGCCCGCTGGTGCCGTGCGCAGCGCGTCCAGCAAGTCCTTGGTGGTCTTGTGCGGCGAACTGGCGTTGACCCACAGCACGAACTGGTCGAGCGCCAGCATCTGCACCGGCGTGATGTCCTGCCAGTTGAAGTCGACCCCGGTGGCCAGCGGCGCGGTGAACAGGTTCGACAGCGTGATCACCAGCTTGTGCGGGTTGCCCTTGCCGGCCTTGATGTCCATCAGGCCGTCCATGCCCGAGTTGCCGGGCTTGTTGACCACGTTGATCGGCTGGCGCAACAGCTGCTTGCTGGCGGCCAGCTGGGCGATGAAGCGGGCCATCTGGTCCGCGCCGCCGCCGGTGCCGGCGGGCACCACCAGTTCCACCGGTGCCGTGGGTTCCCAGGCCAGGGCAGGGCCGGCGGCCAGGGTCGCCACCAGGAGCCAGGCGCCGCTGCGCAGCAGGTGCCACAGCCGCGGGCGCAGGTGGGCGGTGGGTGGGGGCAGCGTCGGCATCGGCAAGGCTCTTGGTGTCAGGCAGCGTGGGGCGGTCTGGGCCGCGTGTCGGTGCTGCGGGTGCTCCCGTCAGCGCGCACTGTAGCCGCGCGGGTGCCGGCCCGGGGTGTTGCACGGCGCAACAAACAGCAAAGCGGCCGTCTCCGGCCGCTTTGCTGGGGACGGTCACCGTGGGATCAGGCGAACACGCCAGCTGTCTCCGTCATGCGGCAGGACACCTCGCCCAGGTGGTGCAGGGTGTCGCCGTAGGCCATCTCCAGCATGGTCAGGCGCTTGAAGTAGTGGCTGCTGATGTATTCATCGGTCACGCCGATGCCACCGTGGATCTGCGTGCACTGCTGGCCGACATGACGCATGCTGTTGCCCAGCTGCACCTTGGCCTGGCTGACGGCGCGGCGGCGCTGCGGCGCCGGCTCGTCCAGCTTGAGGCTGGCGAAGTAGCTCATCGAGCGGCCCAGCTCCAGCTGCATCTTCACGTCGGCAATGCGGTGGCGCAGTGCCTGGAAGCTGGCCAGCGTGACGCCGAACTGCTTGCGGGTGTTCATGTAGTCGACGGTGATGGCAACCATCCTGTCCATCGCGCCCACGCCTTCGGCGCAGGCGGCAGCAATGCCCACGTCCACGGCCTGCTCCAGCGCGCCCCAGCCGTCTTCGGTGATCAGGGTGGCAGCAGCATTCGCCAGCTTCAGCTCACCGGCGCGGGCGCCGTCCTGCGTGGGATAAGCGGTCACGGTGGCGCCTGCGGTGCCCTGGGTCACCAGGAACAGGCCAATGCCGGTGATGGCGTCGGCGGATCCGGCGATGCGGGCCGGCACGATGAAGGCATCGGCCTCGTCGGCGGCCGGCACCACGCTCTTCTGGCCGGTCAGCACCCAGGCGCCGCCCTGCTGGGTGGCGGTGGTGGCGACATGGTGCAGCCGGTAGCGCGCGCCCCGTTCCTGGTGGGCCAGCACCACCAGCGCCTCGGCGCTGGCGATCTTGGGCAGCCACGCCTCTTGCACGGCAGCGGGCGCGGCGGCCAGCAGTGCGGGCGCCACCAGGGCACCAGCGGCGTACGGGGCGTTGACCAGACCGCGGCCCAGTTCTTCCATCACCACCATCGCCTCCACGGCGCCAAAGCCCAGGCCGCCGTGCGCCTCGGGCACGGCCAGGCCGGTCAGGCCCAGCTCGGCCAACTGGTTGTAGACGTCACGGGTCTGCCCGCCGGCCTTGGCGATGGCGTGGCGGCGGCTGAAGTCGAAGCCCTTGTCCACCCACTTGGCCACGGCGTCCCGCAGTGAAACCTGGTCGTCGCTGAAATCGAAGTCCATGTGTGTCTCCTGGCTCAGGCAAGAAGGGTCTGCGCGACGATGTTGCGCTGCACTTCATTGCTGCCACCGTAGATGGTGGTCTTGCGCATGTTGAAGTAAGCGCCGGCCAGCGGTGCCACCACGGCGGCGTGGGCAAATTCGCCCTGCCAGCCGGCGGCGGCCAGCGCTTCATGTTCGAACGGCACGGCAAACGGGCCGGCGGCCAGCATCATCAGCTCGGCGAACCGCTGCTGGATCTCGCTGCCGCGGATCTTCAGCAGGCCGGCGATGTCCAGGCTGTTCTTGCCGCTCTTCTCGGCCGACAGCACGCGCAGCACCATCATCTCCAGCGCCACGATCTCGACTTCGAGCTGGGCCACCTGGTCGCGGAAGCGGGCGTCGTCATAGACGCCTTCCTGGGTGGCGATGCGCTTCACACGTTCGAGCTCGCGCTTGGCGCGGTTGACGTCGGCGATGTTGGTGCGCTCATGGCCGAGCAGGTACTTGGCGTAGGTCCAGCCCTTGTTCTCCTCGCCGATCAGGTTGTTGGCGGGCACCACCACGTTGTCGAAGAAGACTTCATTGACCTCATGCTCGCCGTCGAGCGTGATGATCGGCCGCACGGTGATGCCGGGGCTCTTCATGTCGATCAGCAGGAAGCTGATGCCGGTCTGCGGCTTGCCCTCGGTGCTGGTGCGCACCAGGCAGAAGATCCACTCGCCGAACTGGCCCATCGTGGTCCAGGTCTTCTGGCCGTTGACGATGTAGTTGTCGCCCTGGCGCTCGGCGCGGGTCTTCAGGCTGGCCAGGTCGGAGCCCGAGCCCGGCTCGCTGTAGCCCTGGCTCCACCACACCTCGCCGCTGGCGATGCCGGGCAGGAAGCGCTGCTGCTGCTCAGGCGTGCCGAAGGCCATGATGACCGGCGCCACCATCACCGGGCCGAAGGGCATGATGCGCGGTGCGCCGGCCAGCGCGCACTCTTCCTCGAACAGGTGCTTCTGGATGGCCGTCCAGCCCGGGCCGCCAAACTCGGTCGGCCAGCCGTAACCCAGCCAGCCCTTCTTGCCGAGGATGAGCGCCCAGCGGCGGATGTCGTCCTCGGACAGGCGCAGCGAATTGAACACCTTGTGGCTCAAGTCCTGGGGCAGGTTCTCGGCCACCCATTGCCGCACTTCGGCGCGGAAGGCCAACTCGTCGGGGGTGAAATGCAGATCCATGGTCGGGTCTCCGTGGGTGCGCGCAGGAATGCGCCAAACCCTGATTTTTAGCACGACCGTTCGATTTTGGTTTGTCCCTGCAGCGACATGGGTCCGGGCGCCTCTGGCGCGCCGGCTCGCGCGGCGCCGCCGCGCGGCCTGAACCTGCAGGCTCAGGTGGTGCCGGCTGAGCTGTCGGCCACCACCACGCAGCCGGCGATGCGCCAGGGGCCGTCGTCCTGGCGTGCCATCAGGTACGACGCGCGCCAGCGCTTGCCGCTGGCATCACGCAGTTGCACCACCTGCAGCACGTGGCCGTCGCCGTCGACCGTGGGCTGGAAGAACACCGTGGCCGCGGGTCGGATCACCATCGGGTAGCTGCCTGCCACCATCGCCATGAAGCGCTGCGCATCGCCGAACTGGTTGCGGATGGCCGGCGCGGCGTATGAAAAGGCGCGTTCGGCGTCACCGTCGGCCATGGCGCGCAGCTGGGCTTCGACCACGGCGCGCACGGCCTTGGCGTCCGCGGTGGCCAGCGGTACGGCGATGGCCGGACAGGCAGCCAACAACAGCAAGCCCGCGCCCAGCAGCCGGCGGCTGATCACGCGTGCAGCCCCTGCAGCGCGCTGCGCAGGCCGCCGGCGGCCTGCAGCCGGCCCACGGTGATGCCGTTCCAGTTGACCAGGGCCGCATCGCTGATGCCCTGCAGGAACTGCTGTTCGTCATCGTCCAGGCGCACCAGCGCCTGCACCACGGCGGCCAGCACCACCTCGGCGGCGCGGGCGTTGTTGCCGTCGTCCATCTTGATGGCCACGCCCAGCCCGGCCTCGGGCAGGGCCGCGCCGTAGACGCCCTCGGCGCCCACCTTGCAGAACAGCCGCTCGCCCAGGCGCTGCATCAGCCGCGTGTCCAGCCGGCCGGTGCCGGCCACATGGAAGGGCGACGCCGCCACCGCCTGCCGCAGGCGGCGGGCAGCGCGGGCGTGGTCATCGGCCAGGCCCACGCCGGTGCCGATGCGGGCAAAGCCGTGCGCCAGCTGGCGCAGCGGAAAGGCGAAGGTGGGGATCGAGCAGCCGTCGGTGCCCACCGGCGCCTGGGCCAGGTCGGCGCCGGTGGCAGCCGCCAGCGCGGCGGTGACCTCGCGCATCACCGGGTGGTCGGGGCGGATGTAGCCGCGCACGAACTCGGCCGGGTCGCGCCCGGCCTGGCGCGCCATCAGGCAGCCCAGGCAGACAAAACCCGAGTGCTTGCCCGAGCAGTTGTTGTGCAGCGCGGCGGGCTGGGCGCCTGCGGCCGCCAGGGCCTTGATGGCGCTGTCGTTGTAGGGCCAGTGGGCGCCGCATTCCAGCGCGTCCGGACCCAGGCCGGCCTTGGCCAGCATGCCGGCGGCGGTGGCGGCGTGGGCCGGCTCACCGCCGTGGCTGGCGCAGGCCAGGGCCAGTTCGGCATCGGTCAGGCCCAGGGCCTCGGCCGCACCGCTGGCCACCAGGGGCAGGGCCTGCATCACCTTGCAGGCGCTGCGCGGGAACACCGGGCGCTCCACATCGCCCAGGGCCAGCACGGTGCGGCCTGCGGCGTCGACGATGACCAGCGCGCCGCGGTGGAAGGATTCGACGATGCCGCCACGCAGGGCGTGCACCAGATCAGGGTTGGACAGGCTCACAAGTTGGCTCACGGGTTGGCTGCTGCGCCGGCGGCCCGAGCGGGCACGGGGCAGGGTGCGCCGACTGTAGCGCCCGCGCCGCCGGCGCAGGCCCAGCCGCGGTGGCGCCGTCAGCGGCCCAGCAGGCCCTTGAGCAGCCCGCCCACGCCGTCGACCACGCCCGACAGGCTGACGCCCACCGTCTCGGCCAGCGCGCCGCTGATGCGCTGGGCCAGGTTCTCCTGGATCGAGAAGGCCGGATCGTCGAGCCGGCCGTCCAGGCTGAAGCGCAGGGTGATGCGGCCGTCGCGCTCCAGCGCCGCCAGCACGGCCTGGCGCGACACCCCGGTGAGCAGGCCGCCCAGGCCGCTGCCGGGCGCGAGGTCCAGCCCGGTCAGGGTCAGCACGCCGGGGGCCTGCAGGCGCTGCTGCTGCACCTGCGGGTCCAGTGTCAGGTCGAGCTGGCCGCCTCGGATGCGGCCCTCGCCGGCCTTCAGCAGGTAGGGCTGCAGCGCCAGCATGTCCACGCCTTGCAGCCGCGCCTGCAGATCGGCGTCGTGCGTGCCCAGGTGCACCTGGCCCTGCAGCGACATGCGGCCATCGTGGCGCGGCCCCTTCAGCGTGGCCTGCAGTTGCAGCCGGGTTGGCGCATCGGCCGCCGCGTGGGGCAGCGCCAGCGGCCCGGCCTGCACCGACAGGCCTTCCAGCCGCAGCCGGTGCGCCGGCCGGCGCACCGCCGCGTCGAACAGCTCCACCACCGTGTCCTCCAGCTGCAGCTGCCCCAGCCGCAGGCGGTGCCGGGCGACGCCGGGCGGCGCACTGGCGGCCGACACACTGGCCGATGCAGCGCGCGCCGTTGCAGTGCCTGCGGCGGCTTCCAGCAACGACGGCAGCGGGCGGATGCAGCCGTGCGCGCCCCGCAGCATCGACAGCTGGTCGCCGCGCACGCGCAGCGTCTGCAGACGCCACTGGCCGTGGCGTGGGCCCGACCACAGGCTGCGCCAGTCGGGCACCAGATGCACCTGATCGGCGCGCAGTTCGTCGGCGGCGGGCCAGGGTGCGGCCCGGGCGGTGTGCGCCGCGTTGTCCGGTGGGCTGCCAGGCCCGGTGGCCGGGCGGGTGATGCGCAACTGGCCGATCTGCACGCCGGTCAGGCCCACCCGCAACGCGCCGACCTGCGCGCCCGGGCCCAGGGCCTGCAGCACCGCGCCCTTCAGTTGCCACAGCGCGAGCTGCCAGGCCCCCGCCATCGCCAGCAGGGCCACGGCTGCAACCGCCAGCCAACGCCAGTGGCCTGGCAGCGCCCGGCCTGGCGGGGCGGAGCGCTCGGCAGTGGAGTCAGGGGTGTTGGGCATGGGGGCCGCATCCTAGCCGCCGCGCCCGGCCAGAATCGGCGCAATGACTTCACCTTTGCTGATCGGCGTGGATTTTTCCAGCCGCCCCACACGGCGCAAGCCCGTCACCCTGGCCACCGGCCTGCTGCGTGGCCAGGCGCTGCAACTGGGCGCCGCCCTGCGCTTGGACAACCTGCCCGCGCTGGCCGACTGGCTGGCCCGCCCCGGCCCCTGGGTGGGCGGCTTCGACCTGCCGTTCGGCCTGCCGCGTGAACTGGTGCAGACGCTGGGCTGGCCCACCGACTGGGCCGCCTGCATGGACCACTACGCCGCGCTGGACCGGCCGACCATCCGCGACACCTTCGCCGCCTTCTGCAACGCCCGGCCGGTGGGCGGCAAGTTCGCCCACCGCGCCTGCGACGGCCCGGCTGGCAGCAGCCCGTCGATGAAGTGGGTCAACCCGCCAGTGGCCTACATGCTGCATGCCGGCGTGCCGCTGCTGCGTGCGGCCGGCGTGTGCCTGCCGGCGCATGCGCCGGGCGTGGGCGATGCCCAGCGGGTGGCGCTGGAGGCCTACCCCGGCCTGCTGGCACGCGAGCTGATCGGCAGCCGCTCCTACAAGAGCGACGACCGCGCCAAGCAGACGCCGGAGCGCCTGATCGCCCGCAAGGACTTGCTGGAGGCGCTGGAGCAAGGCCGCAGCCGCCTGGGGTTGCGCATCCGCTTGACGGCCGCGCAGCGCGACACTCTGGCCGACGACGCCAGCGGCGATGCGTTGGATGCGGTGCTCTGCATGGTGCAGGCCGCCTGGGCTGCGCAGCAGCCGGGTTGGGGCCTGCCGGCGGGGGTGGACCCGCTGGAAGGCTGGATCATCAGCGCCTGATCGGCAGCCGCCCGGGCGCGTCAGCCCCGCGCCGTCTCCTGCCGGGGCACCACCGCGGCGCCCGGCGCAGGCTGGTGGTAGCGGTCGTTCACGCGCACGAACGATGCTGCGCGCGCGGCGTCGATGAAGGCGCGCAGGCCCTGCAGCTGGAACGGCTTCAGTGCCGGCATGTGGTGCAGGGCGATGTCGGCACCCAGGACCCAGTCGAGGTCGTCGGTGTCCGGCATCAGCCACAGCAGCGCCTCGTCGGGCAGCAGGCCCAGCGCCGCAACGCCTGCCTGGCTGGCCGCGCCGGTGATCAGTTGCACTTGCTGGGGCCAGCGCCCCACCACGCCGTGCGCGGCCTGCGGCGGCCACAGCAGCAGCAACCGGTGCGGCGGGAAGGTCTGCACCGCCGGGCCATTGGTCGTGGTGATGAACTCGGTGGCACTGTCGAACACCAGGCGCACCGCGCCCACCCACGCGTCCGGTTGCCAGTGCGCCAGCACCCGCGGGTGGCTGGCCGGGCGCAACTGCAGCGCAGCCGGGTCGGGCTGCCACACCGGTGCATTGCTGGCCTGCGCGTCCAGGTCCCACTGCGAGGCGGCGAACTCGCGTGCGCCGCGGGTGGCGTCTTCCAGCGTTTCGGCGTTGGGCGGCGGCGCCTCCTGCACGTCGGGCAGGTCGACCTCGGGCTGCAGGGCCGACAGCATCTGCTCGGCCTGCAGGTCGACCGGCGGCAGGGTCACCTGCGGAATGGTGGTGTCCTGCGGCTGCGGGCGGGGCAATTCGATGATGGGCACGTCTTCCACATCGCCGGTGTCCCAGCGCTGGCCACTGCGCAGCACACCGCCGCGTGGCCGTGCCGGCGCGGGTGCGGCCGACGCGTTCAGCCGCGCGCGCAGGTCGGACAGGTCGGGTGCGGGTGCCGGCGGTGTGGCCGGCTGGCGCATGCGCCGAACAAAGTCGTCCAGCGCATGCGTGGGGTCGTCGTCGCGGTCGGTGGGTGCCATGCAGCGATTCTGCGCGCCGCGGCGCAGAATTGGAGTGCACAGCCTAGGGTGAACCCGCGTTTTTGGGTTTCGCCCTCTAGGCGTCCTTGGTCACACTGGCGGCATCGGTGCTGTGTTGCACCTCTCGATGCAGACCTCTCCCCATTCCCAAAGGACGACCATGACCACCACCAGCAGCCTGCGCGCCGTCACCCTCCAGACCGTTGCCAACTACCGCCACGCCGCTGAGCGCACCCTGCGCGCCTACCGCAGCGGTGGCCAGCGCCTGATCGCCGTGGTGCGTGGCGGTGTCGACCAGGCCGCCCAGCGTGGCGCCGAGCCCTATGTGCCGGCGCTGGCCGCCGCGCTGCGCCGCGCCGGTGACAACCTGGGCAGCATGGCCCACCAGAGCCTGGATGCGGTGAGCGAGCGCACCAGCCGCGCCATCACCATCGGCGCCGACGGTGTCAGCAGCCAGGTCCAGCGCGTGGCCGATCTGGCCGACGGCGTCGACAACAAGGTGGTCGCCACCGGTCTGCAGGCCGCCGTGCGCGTCAGCATGCCGGGCGCCAAGGTCGCGCTGGCCCTGTCCGAGCGTGTGGCCTCGGGTGCCGAGAAGCTGGCCGACGTGGCCGCCGGTGCGCAGGCAAAGAAGTCGGCCAAGGCCGCCGGCAAGCGCGTGCGCAAGGCCAAGGCCGAAGCCACCGGTGTCGTGGCTGAAGTCCAGGCCGAGGCCAAGACTGCCGTACGCCGCACCAAGGCCCGGGCCACCAAGGCGGCGGATGTCGCCACCGAAGCCGTGGCCAAGCCGGCCAAGGCCGTGAAGGCCCAGGCGAAGAAGGTGGCCGCCAAGCCGCAGGTGACGAAGGCCGTGGCCGCTGCCACCCAGCCAGCCAAGCGCACCCGCGCCAAGGCTGCCGCCATGGTGCAGGCCGCCCAGGACGCCGCGGCCACCGTCGCCGCCGCCTGATCGTTCCGCAGCCAGCCGGGCCCGCCGATGCCGATGCGACAACTCAGCGGCCACGACGCCGGCTTCCTGTACACCGACACCGCGCAGGCCAACGCCAACGTCAGCCTGCTGCACATCCACGACCAGCGCACCGCGCCCGGCGGCGTGGTGCGCTTCAAGCAGATCCTGGCGCACATCGCCGGCCGGCTGTCGGCCGCACCGCTGTTCCGCCAGCGCCTGCAACGCGTGCCGCTGGGGCTGGACCACCCGTACTGGGTGGACGACCCGAACTTCGACCTGGAATACCACGTCCGCCACATCGCCCTGCCCAAGCCGGGCGACTGGCGGCAGTTCTGCATCCAGGTCTCACGCATCCATGCGCGCCCGCTCGACCTGGATCGCCCGCTGTGGGAGGTCTATGTCATCGAGGGCCTGGACAGCTTTCTCGACCTGCCGCCGGGCAGTTTCGCGCTGCTCTTCAAGACCCACCTGGCCGCGGTCGACCTGCATCGCCTGGGCGCGCTGAGCAGCCTGCTCTACGACACCACGCCCACGTCGGCCGCGCCGCCGCCGCCCGCGCCCTGGTTTGCCGAATCGGCACCAGGCCGGGTAGGTCTGGTGCGGCGCGGGCTGGTGCACTCGGTCACCGCGCCGCTGCGCCTGGCCCGCCCGCTGCTGCGCGCGGCCACCAGCGTGGCACCGGCAGCGGTGGCGCTGGCCAGCGAGATGCTGCTGCGGCCGCAGAACCTGCCGGCCACGCGCTTCAATGCCATCGTCTCGCCGCACCGGGTGTTCGAGACCCGGCGCTTCACCGAGGCCGAGTTCGCCGCCATCTGCGCCCTGGTGCCCGGCGCCACGGTGGACGATGCGGTGGCCGCGGTGATCGGCGGCGCACTGCGCCGCTACCTCGACGCCAACGGCGAACTGCCGCCCACCCACAGCCTGGCCGCCATCGTGCCCGAGGCCGACCGCGCGCCCGCCCCCGAGCCATCTGCCGCTGGCAAGCCGCCTGCCGCAGCGCCGCTGCGCTGGCGCCATGTGCGCCTGGGCACCGACATCGCCGATGCGCGCCAGCGCTTGACCACGCTGACCGCGCAGGCGCAGGACGCGCCCAAGCGGCCGTACGAAGTGGCTGGTGATTTTTCGCTCGCGGCCAGTCAGGGCAATCAGCAGGTCACCACGATCGCGCTCGGTCAGCGTTACAGCTACAAGTTCGCGCACTGGAAGTTCTCGCAGACGGCGGCCGCCCTGCGCGGTACGGCCAACGGCGTGCGCAACGCGGAGCTGTATCAGCTCGCGCTGCGCAGCGATCATGACATCACCAAGAAGCTCACGGCCTATCTGAG